>CAJQQZ010000032.1 GCA_905480575.1 uncultured Alphaproteobacteria bacterium
TGTTGCGGAAGAACGCCATTTGAGACAATGATAGAGGGCAAAGAAATCTGGAAGGCCAAGTTCATAAACTGAATTTGATCCGACAGACACCGCATCAAAATCCGGAAACTGTCAGATCAGGTCTGAACTTCTACAGCTTAAGCCTGTCACCACTCTTTCATTGTCTTCCAAAGGTAGATTCATTTCTTACCAGATTAATCCTCAATGAAGGGCAACTTAGTCAAGTTTTGAAAATGGTGGTAACCACAACAGTTCACAAAGCTGCGCGTTGTATGAGGCAACTACAGTTCTATTGTCATACCTTCTCGCGCGAATGAAGAGCCCGGCATGGCCGCATCTAACAACAAATCCATCGCTTCCAATTGCCTATCGGTTCTAGTGATTTCATGATGAAAAGCAATCATCCTCTTCACGCCGGCCGATTTGCACAACTCTACACCAGCATTCCAAGTGGAATGCCCCCAACCGATACGCTCCGCGAACTCTTCTTCAGTGAAGCAGCTGTCGTAGATCACCAGATCACTGTCTTTAATCAGATGAGCAATCGTTTGATCTACTTCCCCAGCAACATGTTCCGTATCTGTGATGTAGCAGAAGGACCGACCATGGTAGTCGATCCGAAAACCTGTCGCTTCTCCTGGGTGATTGAGTTTACAAGTCGAAACCTTAATCTCTTCGTTTTCCAGTTGAAGGGCATCACCGGCCTTAAAGCCGCGGTACTCAAACCGACCTGGAAACACTTCTGTTGTAACCGGGAACAGAGGTGGTGACACCATCTTGTCAATGTGGCTTTTCACAGTTTCGCCATCAATATGCCCAGCCCAGATGCGCAAGGTGGCAGAATTCTTAAATAAGGGCGCAAAAAACATTAAACCACAAAGGTGATCAGCATGAGAATGAGTAAGAAAGAGGTTAAAATCCTCTTGCTCAAGCGAAACAAGGGACCGGCCCAGCGGCATCAACCCCGAACCACCATCCAGAATGATGACTTCATCGCCACAACGAACCTCGACACAAGCCGTATTTCCGCCATAGGCAAACATTTCCGGGTCCGGTATGGGCAAACTGCCTCTCACACCCCAAAAACGAAGGCTAAACAGTGGTCTTGCATTGGTCATCAAAAGCAATCAATTCTTTGGAGGGTAAAAACTAACCCTTGCGGCTCACGGCTGCAAGTTTGGCGTTGGTGTTTTCGATACGAGAAACAAGCTCTTTCATTACTTCCAATGCCATCATCGGAAACTCTTTGATCATATTGATAAATACATCGCGACTAATACGCAGCGCCTCAATTTCCTCAACCGCTTCTATCGTGGCGGTTCTAGGCGTGTCGCTAATGATCCCCATTTCACCGACAAAGGATCCCTCGCCGATCGAGGCAACCGTAATGACTTGATCACCACTGTTCAAATTAACGTTCGCTTGCCCTTTTAGGATAACATAGGCGGCATCGGAGTCATCGCCTTGACGAAACAGGATGTCTCCTGGAGGAAAGCTCACGCGTTCGCTAGCAAAGGCCAAAAGCTTCAGCCGCGCTGCTTCAATGTTAGCAAACATCGGCACACGCTGTAAGGTCTGGACTTCCAATTTCAAACTCAAGTTTCTATCCTTTGCAAGTTAGATAGCTCATGCCGCCACCAAAGCCGCATAAGAGCCTCGCTTAGCTTTGAGCTCTGCCGGCGAGCCTTGCTCAACTATTTTACCATCTTCAAGATAGGCAACATAGTCAAACTCCTCAGCCAGTTCAGGCGATTTTAACACAGAAATGACCCCAAAGTCTTTCCTGTCTTCACGTATTCTGTGAATAATATCTCTTTCAAGTCGTTCGCTCAGTACAGACGTCGCTTCATTCAAAATCAAAAGGTCGGGCCTTTTTAGAAGGTTTCTAGCTAAAGCTGTCTGCACTCTCTGTACTGCAGAAAGTTGTTTCCCGCCAGATCCAACATTAAACTGCAGTCCAACTTGATAGACTTCATCAAGCAATCCCAATTTGTCGAAAATTTCTGAGAACAGTTTTTCCACTTTGGACTGCACGCCAGATTGCCCTGGCCCAACACGTCCAAAAAGCACGTTATCCTGAAGGCTCGCTTCGCTATTGTATCGGACCGGGTCATAGAACTCGACAAACTCGTGATCATCTTCGCTAATGTTATCCGCGAAGAATTTGCGTGCCCAAACAATTTTGTCTGTTAACTCATCGCTTAGGAGACCTAAACGATGGCGTGGTTCAACATACATGAATGGCAGGCTGAGCAACATTCGACGATCATCTTTTGAAAGACTATTGTGTCCCGCGTTGTTCCATCTTCCAACGATCTTCTCATAATCACCAAGGTCATCTGAAGAAATAAATGAAAACTGCCCAAAAAGTTCATGTCCAGGCGGTAGACCTTCGAAAATTTCCACCATCGTCTCAGCGATTGTCACGCCCATTTGTAGCAAAGGCCGCCGCAGCTTTGACGTCCTCAGCACTTCACGGATGTAGGGGTCTCCAGCGAGATTTTTTTCTTTGAACCTGTCCCCGACAGGTGTGCCAAACAACAGGTTTTCACCAATGGATGTGTTTTTGTTATAAACGTCAGGGTCGAAGGCTTCGATCAAATCCGTCATACCCTGATCTCTGAGTAACTCACGCATGAGCACTCTTGCCTCCAGGAATTGCTCGGATAACTCGGGCGAGTTGCCAGCATCTATCTTCCCACGAAGTCCAAAACCGTAAACGTCTCCGTCCAATTGTACAATTTTCATCACGCGCAAGACTTGATCTTCGATGTCTTCTGGCCCGCTGGCACCCGCAGAATCATAGTCGATCCAATCGGCATTGATGTCATCAAGTGAACTGCCGGTTCTGCGCGCCAACACAAATTCAGTTTTCCTGTTGACCAGTTCTTGTTGATTGTAGCTTGCCTCTTTCAATGGACGGTGTTTCAACCCGTAAACTAAATTGTCAAAGAGTGTTCCTTGAAACATAACGGCTTCTGGCCCAAGATATGAGAAACGCCGGCCGCTGATGGCCTCCGGCGTATCTTCCAAAACATGCCCCGCAATGTTTATTCTGCCACTATCCGGCCATTCGAAGCGTGCCATCAAACGACCGAATGCTTCCTTGCCTCCGCCCAAAGGCCCAACGATGGCGATGTGCGTTTTAAAGGGTTGCTCCAAGTTGAGCGCCATTAACAAGGGTGGGCCACCGGATTTGTCATTCACCGTAACATTAGAGAGTTTAAGCATACCGTCTAGAACTTCGTCTGTACCCAGATTTGGATCTTGCAATTCCGCAGGCATAAGGCCGTCAGGATCAAACTGGTTGATGACCTGTTCGTACTTAATCTGGACGTCCAAACGTCGTTGATCCCAATCAATCAACTCTTTGATAGGAGACGGTAGGTCTTTGTATGCCGCTATGACTGCAACTAATTGTCCGATGTCCAATCGACCAGTAATCGCAAAATACCCGCCAACCAAATAGAACAGGAATGGCGTTACCTGCGCCAAGAAGTTGTTCATAAACTTCACGGCAAACTTTCGTTTGAAAATTGCGTAACGCAAACCAAAAATCACGCCTAACCGGGCCGAAACTTCCGCTCGTTCATAGTTTGAAGTGTCATGAACATGGATCACAGTGACGCCATCAACCACTTCGCCCACACGCCCTGCGAGTTCACGGGCAGCCAGTTGTCTTTGCTTACCTAAGATCAACAGTCGACGTCTAAGACGTGGTATGATGGCCGTTTGCACCGCGACAATACCACCGGCAATCAGCCCCAACCAAAAGCTTTGCACAACGATGAAGGCCATAGCTGTGATCGCTTGCCCACCCAGAAAGACAGGTTGAACAAAAGCATCACCAATAAAGCCACCCAAGGGTTCAACTTCATCTTTGATCATCGTTGCCGTTTCAGCAGATTTCACATTTTTCATATGAAAGGGTGGGAAACGCAAGACTCTCTCAAACAAGGAATAACGCAAGCGACGAAGCATACGCTCCCCCATCGCGCCCTTGGAAAGGTTAATGTAGAACTTGAACCCACCGTTGATGAAGACAAAAGCTAAGAACAAAAGGCACAGACTGATGAGATAGGGAATTTGTTCCAGCATTATCCCACTGGAAAGCTGAAAACTCTGTCCGCCTAAAAACTCAGGCAAACCCAAATTTATCTCAAAGAAAGGGGCCTTCTCTGTTCCGTCTTGAAAGGCCTCGCCCTGGATAGCCTGATTGACGATCAGCTTCGGGACGGTCAAGGAATAGAAATAGAACGGCAGTGAAATCAAGACGACAGACAGCACTGTAATTTGTTCTTTTCGCGAATGATGCCAGACGTATTTGAAAAGATTTCTTTCCATTGAAGAAAGCGGCCCCCTAAAAGCGTGGATTCCAGAATAGAGTCTAACGCCAATTTTCTTAGTCTGGCCTACACGATCCATCAAATCAATGAGAAATCTCCGTGCATTTACTCGAATTCGAAGCTATTGTGACTGTAAATGATGGCCAAGTTCCAATATGGATTGGGCCTATGGCTCGAAAAACAGCACGGGGTTAACCGTGGAAGAAAAAACACACCGCTCCTGGTCACGTCGCAGTCCGCGCGTCCTGCTCTATAGTCACGATACTTTTGGGTTGGGACACTTGCGTCGCAGCCGTGCTGTCGCGCATGCCTTGATCAAAGAGAGACCCGACCTTTCGATCCTCATTGTGTCCGGTTCTCCTATTATTGGGAACTTCGATTTCGGTGACGGCATCGACTATGTCCGTATCCCAGGGGTCACAAAGTTGCCGTCAGGTGAGTATTCTACTCTGAACCTGAATCTAGAGATTGATGAGGCCACCGCCCTTAGAGCGTCGATCATTCGCCAAACCGCGGAAACATTTGATCCAGATATATTCATCGTCGATAAAGAGCCGACTGGATTCAGGGGCGAGGTCATTGATACGCTCGTCACCCTAAAACGCCGCGGCTGCCATTTGGTCCTTGGCCTTAGAGACATCATGGACGAACCGAGCTTGCTCATTCCCGAATGGCAGCGCAAGAACGCTATCGACTCTCTTGAGCGTTTGTATGACGAAATCTGGATCTACGGCCTGAAAGATATCTACAACCCATTAAGCGGCTTCCAGCTGACCAGCGAAGTCGAAGAAAAGATTCGCTATACTGGCTATCTCAAGCGGTCTATGCCCAGCGAACCCACAATAGCGAACTGGCCCGAGGTGACGGAAAAGGATTTCATTCTCGTCACGACGGGTGGCGGTGGCGATGGCTATGATCTTATCGACTGGGTACTGTCTGCATATGAGACTGACGAAACGCTCGATGTCCCCTCTCTGCTTGTCCTAGGTCCTTTCATGCAAAGTGACTTACGCTCCCAACTCATGACTAGGATCGACAAACTCGAGCATGTTCACGCGATGGTTTTCGACGCAAAGATTGAATACCTCGAGGAGAAAGCTGTCGGTGTGGTCGCAATGGGCGGATACAATACTTTCTGCGAAATTCTATCCCTGGACAAAAGAGCCATTATTGTCCCTCGTACCGCTCCTCGTTTAGAGCAATACATAAGAGCTTTCCATGCCTCCCGCTGGGGGTTGGTTCAAATGCTTGTGGACGAAAGCCAATGCGGCGGCGCTGCTCGTGATCCAATGGACATGGCCAAAGCTCTTAAAAAGCTCCCTAAACAAAAGAAACCGTCACAAGTGACAATTCCTGGTTTGCTTGACGGACTAAGCCGTATCAAAGAATTGGCTGCGCCTTGGTTACCGCCAAAACTCAAAGACAAAAACTCTGAAAAAACTGAAGCGACATACAGCGGCAACGTACAGCCGTTGAGACGCCCTGCAAGATAGTCTATTCAGCCAACACCCTAACCATCTTGGATCTTGTCGAGTATGCCCGCTTCGGTCGAATCATCAGCTCACGTCGCCTTCATCTTGAAAGGTTACCCCAGACTTTCTGAAACTTTCATATCGCAAGAAATCTATGCCCTCGAAGAACGGGGCATAAAGCTGTCAATTTGGTCACTCAGGCACCCAACTGACAAAACCCGCCATGAATTGCATGACCGTATTGCGGCGCCTGTGCATTACCTTCCGGAGTATCTCTATCAGGAACCCTGGCGCTTCATCAAAGCTTTGGCCTGGTCGTTTGCTCAAATCAGATTTTGGTTGCTGTTGTCTGTATGGTTGAAGGACCTCTTTAGAGATTTAACACCAAACAGAGGGCGGCGTTTTGGTCAAGCTTTAGTCATGGCGGCCGAGTTACCTGCTAACGCTCGTCATTTACACGCTCACTTCCTGCATACACCCTGTTCTGTCACAAGATACGCCGCTATTCTGCTTAGAAAGCCCTGGAGTTTTTCGGCTCATGCGAAGGATATCTGGACGTCTCCGGCATGGGAAAAGAAGGAAAAGGTAGCTGAAGCAGAATGGGGAGTTACCTGCACGCAGCTTGGTGCAGAACATCTACAGTCGCTTTGCCCAGCTGATCAGTCTGGCAAAATGAAGCTGGTTTATCATGGCCTCGACTTAGATCGTTTCCCCGAAGCTCCTGCGAAAAAAGAAACAAGAGATGGTAGTGATGAGCAGGCGCCTGTTCAATTGCTTTCTGTTGGACGTGCGGTGGAGAAGAAAGGCTACCCAGACCTGCTCATTGCTCTGGCGCGACTGCCGAAGGAATTACATTGGAATTTGACACATATTGGTGGCGGCAATGACCTCGACAAGCTGAAGTCTCAGGCAGTCGAGCTCGAACTAGGCGATAGGGTTCAATGGCTTGGGGCTCAACCTCATTCTCAAGTCCTTGAATGTCTCCGTACTTCTGACATCTTCGTCTTGCCGAGCCGAAAAGGCGCAGATGGCGATATGGATGGCTTGCCCAACGTACTGATGGAAGCAGCCAGTCAGAAGTTGGCTTCTGTTTCAACCGACTTCTCATCCATTCCAGAATTCTTAGAAGATGGTGTCAGCGGATTGTTGGTCCCTCCTCAAGCGCCAGAAGCGCTTTTTTCAGCTCTCGAGAAGATGATTACGAACCCAAAGATACGCACTGCTTTTTCTGAAGCGGCCCATCGGAGATTAAAAGACTCTTTTCAGATGCATCAGTCTATTGAAGATCTGGTGAACCGTTTCCAGCCTTACTTTCGATAGGCAGATTGCACATTTGTTGCCAAAAATGTTAAATCCCTAATATGAAAGTCGCTTTCTACGCGCCACTAAAATCCCCAAATCACCCAACACCTTCGGGTGACAGAACTCTCGCACGTCAACTTATGTCTTGCCTTTCTGACTTTTGTGAAGAGGTCACTTTGGCTTCTGAGTGCAGAAGTTTAGAGAAGAGAGGCGACGAACAGCGGCAAAAACAACTCATCGATTCCGCTGAAACTGAAACCGCACGGCTGTTGGAAACTTATCAGAACCAGGGCCAGACACCTGACATCTGGTTTACTTATCATCTTTACTACAAAGCGCCTGACCTGATCGGTCCGTCGGTCTCAAAGGCATTAAACATTCCTTATGTTGCTGCGGAGGCTTCACGCGCACCAAAACGAGCAACTGGCCCTTGGCAACTCTTTCATAAGAAAGCTGAGGCAGCAATTGATCATGCCTCAATCATTTTCCACCTCACTAAGAGAGACCGAGAATGCCTTGAACTTGTTCGTCCAGAACACCAAAGACTGGTCCACTTGCCGCCCTTCATTGAACCACCTGATGTGCCAAGCAGCCATGGATTGAAAGATAAAACTATTCGTTTGATAACAATCGCGATGATGAGGTCAGGCGACAAAATGGCCTCATACACAATCCTCGCTAACACCTTAACCGAGCTGGCGAACCATAACTGGATCCTCGACATTATCGGCGATGGTCCTTCATCTGACGAAGTTCATCAGCTTTTCAAGCCCTTTAGCTCCCGAGTTAAGTTCCTCGGAAAAATAGAAGACATCAACCAAAAGAATGCCCATCTGAGCTCATCAGACATTTTTATCTGGCCAGGCATTAATGAGGCTTTTGGCTTGGTTTATCTGGAAGCTCAAGCATTGGGTCTGCCTGTCATAGCACTCGATACCGCCGGTGTGCCGGAAGTTGTTAGCGAAGGCGAAACAGGATTGTTGGCTGATCCGTTGAAACCTGCACAAATGGCTCAAAACTTGAACCGCCTCATGGAAGATAACGCACTCAGGTCACAGCTATCAAGGCGCGCTACAACTCACATCCAAAGCCAACACACAAAAGAAAAAGCCACAGCTATTCTTCGTGAAAGCCTGGAACATTTGAAATCATGATAGAAATCTTTGTTGTTCGCCATGCCGTCACGGATTGGAACACAGAAAGACGTTTCCAAGGCCATAGCGACATCCCAATCAATGGTGCTGGCCGGTCAGAATTAGCCAAGTACCGTCTCCCTTCTTCCTGGGAAAGCGCTCTCTTATTGGCAAGTCCTTTGATTAGGGCAAGAGAAACGGCCCAAATACTCAGTGGACGGGAGCCAGAAATCGAACCAGCATTGATGGAGATGAATTGGGGGCTTTGGGAAGGAAAAAAATACACAGACCTTAAGGCCGAACTTGGTGAAATTTTGACAAAAAACGAAGACCGCGGGCTCGACTTTAGACCAGAGCAAGGAGAAAGCCCGAGGGATGTCTGTGACCGGTTACAACTTTGGTTTGAAGCACTCGTTAATCAAAAACAAAAGCGCATCGTTGCTGTCACTCACAAAGGGATAATACGAGCTATGATGGCTCTCGCTTTTGATTGGGAAATGATGGGTAAGGCGCCAGTGAAATTGCAACGCTATGCTGGACACCATTTCTCAATCAGTCAGGATGGACAGTTACGTAACATCGCCATGAACCTTGTCTTGAAAGAGAACTTAAGTGACTGAAAACAAACCTCTTTCCGTTTTCATCTATGTCACACACCTCCTGGGATCAGGACATCTTTCTCGCGCATTGGCTATTGCTCAAGCTTGCCATGACGACGGAATGGTTGTCACTTTGGCCACCGGCGGCTTTCCAACACACAAATTGAAAGACCGAGCATTTCGGATCGTTCAATTACCCCCATGTAGGATCAAGGGGACTGATTTCTTAACTCTCTTTGATGAATACGACCAGGTCGTCGACGAAGAATGGAAAATCGGGCGTGCCAAAGAACTTGAGACAGCATTTAAGGATGCTTCACCTGACGTGATCATAACTGAGCTTTTCCCGCTTGGGCGTCGTCAAATGACATTCGAACTTGACCCGCTTCTGGACGCCTGCAAAATAGCTCGTCCCAAACCTATGGTTTTTTGTTCCGTCAGAGACATCTTGCAGCCTCCAAGCAAACAAAAGAAAATTACTCGCGCTGAGCAGTACCTAGAGGATTATTACGGCGGTTTGCTAGTTCACGGCGACCCTAGAATCGCACCCCTGGGGCAATCTTTCCCGATGAAAGCTGAGGTATTAGCTTTAGCGCAATATACCGGCTTTATTTTTGACGGAGAAAAGCCAGAGGAAAACAAGGAACGCAACCAAGAAATCATTGTTTCCGCGGGTGGTGGGGCAGCTGGTGAAAGCCTATATCGTATTGCGGCTGAAGCCTCTCAACTGGGACCAGATGGCTTTGTTTGGCATTTGTTAATTGGCCGTGGCCTTCCTCAAGAGTTCTTTGAAGAGATCACGAGCAAGGCACATGCAAACCTGATTGTTGAGTGGGCAAGGTCAGATTTTCCGGATCTTTTGGCCAGCGCAGCGCTTTCGATCAGTCAAGCGGGATACAATACGATGCTGGACATTGTGAATGCCGACGTCAATTCAATTACTGTCCCATTCTCCGACGGCGGCGAAGTTGAACAAAACTTAAGGGCGAAGCTTTTCGAAAAAGCCGGTTACACAACCGTTGTAAAGTCTGAAGAATTAAGTGCGGCAAAACTCCTTCTATCTGTCACTGAAGTTCTAAACGCCCCCAAACAAGAAAGACTGCCCTTGAATTTGGAAGGTGGGAAGGGAACTGTCGAAACGATCAAGACCCTTTGAAATTCAAGGACGCACAATGTTTGACTGGACCTCTCTTGCTTCTGAATTAGATCGATGGAGCACAGAAGGAAGAACTGCGAAGTTTTGGTGGCGAGACGACGATGCCATCGAAGCAACTCCTTCGCTAGATAAGCTCCTAAGGCTAAGTGAAACGGCTAAAGTTCCAATCACGCTCGCTGTGATACCCGCCTTCGCCAACATAAGCCTAGCGCAAGTCACCGAACAACTCCCACAAGTTTCGATCGCTGTTCATGGATATTCTCACACAAACTACGCCCCAAAAGGCGAAAAGAAACTTGAATTAGGGACTCAACGGCCCACGGAAACCGTGATTGCAGAACTAACCGAAGGAAAAGCCATACTCGAAAAACTTTTCCCGAGAGGCTTTAACCAGGCCTTGGTTCCACCCTGGAACCGGATAGATCAAGAAATCATCGAGCGAATAGAGGAATTAGGCTTCACTGCGCTATCAACCTTTCAGCCAATAGGATCTGAACAAGCGACATCGGGTGTTTGCCAGGTCAACTGTCACATCGACCCAATCGATTGGCACGGGACCCGGTCTTTAGCTGATCCACAGAACCTTATCGCATACATAAGCGCGCTCCTAGAGCGCCAAAGGCAAGGCACGATAGACAACCAGGAACCACTTGGCTTACTCACTCATCATCTTGTTCACGATGAAGCAATCTGGGCGTTCACCGAAGACTTCATCAAAACGATAGAAAATCACCCCTCAGCCAAATTTGTGATCGGTCTTGAGCGGCGAAACGTCTAACAGCTTCAGAAAAAGCTTTGAGAGCTCCCCGCTTTCTCATAAAGTCTTCACAAAGCCGTTAAAAAAAGACGGTATAAACAGAGGATGGTGAGTAGACGGATGGGTCCAATCCTTGAAGTCAATGGTCTGACGGTTTCTTTCAAAACCGACGCAGGCATTGTGAATGCGGTCAAGGGTATTTCCTTTGCGATTCCGCAAGGCAAAACTGTTGCCTTGGTTGGTGAATCTGGTTCCGGCAAATCTGTCAGTAGCCAGGCTATCATGGGCATTTTGCCCAAAGTCGGCAGTATCGAAGCGGGAGAAATCCTGTTCAATGATCCTGACGATGGGCAACTTGCAATCGATATAGCCAGTTTGGATCAGGCATCGAGCGAAATGCGGGATCTTCAAGGCAGTCGCATTTCGATCATTTTCCAAGAGCCCATGACGTCACTATCGCCGCTTCATACGATTGGCGACCAAGTCACAGAGGCCCTCAAGCTTCATAAGTCTGTCTCCCAAGAAGAAGCCAACACCGAAGCAGTAAAGATGTTCGAGCGTGTGGGTTTCCCCAACCCAGAGCGGGCTTTGACCACTTACCCCTTTGAGCTGTCAGGTGGACTTCGTCAAAGAGCGATGATTGCGATGGCGTTGATTTGTCGTCCAGCTCTCTTGATCGCCGATGAACCAACAACCGCGTTGGATGTGACAACTCAGGCGCAAATTCTTGAGCTGATGCAGGAATTGCAGCGTGAGTTTGGAATGGCCATCTTGTTGATCACACACGATCTTGGCGTCGTTGCCAATATGGCGGACGAAGTCGTGGTTATGTATCACGGCGAAATCATGGAACGCGGCGACCGCGAAACAATCTTTACAGACCCTCGTCATGACTATCTGAAGGCTCTTCTCAAGGCGGTCCCCCACTTCGATATGGCGAAGGACGAGCGGCTGGTCCCCATTAGAGAAATAAAAACCAAGCCCGGTTCTTTTCTCATGGAACGAGCCTCAGAAGATAAGTTAGTCCCCAAACAAGGCGAAGATTTGATCCTTGATGTGAAAGGATTAAGCAAAACCTTCACGGCACGGTCAGGCTGGTTCAAAGGTGGTAGTGAGCGTAAAGTTTATGCCGTCAGCGAAGTAAATCTAAAAATAGAACGGGGGACGACACTCGGCCTCGTTGGTGAATCCGGTTGCGGAAAAACAACGTTGTCCAAAATGATCATGCGAGCCCTGTCACCCGATGAAGGGTCTGTTCTATACGACGATGGTCACGGTGGCGGCCCCAAAGAAGTCTGGGAACTGGCAGGCAAGGACCTCACTGCCTACCGTCAGAACGTTCAGTTTATTTTCCAGGACCCCTTTTCTTCGCTTAACCCACGGATGCCAGTTAATGAGATTCTATCCGAACCCTACAAAATTCATGGAATTGGAAACGCGGACGAGCAGTATGAACGCGTAAAGGAGCTCATGGAGTTGGTTGGGCTGGATATCCGTTTCTTGCGGCGCTACCCACACTCGTTCTCTGGTGGTCAAAGGCAGCGGCTGGGGATTGCCCGTGCTTTAGCATTGAAACCTCAATTGGTTCTCTGTGATGAGCCTGTTTCGGCGCTTGATGTTTCTGTACAGGCTCAGGTTTTGAACCTGCTCAAGGATTTGCAAAAAGAACTCGGTCTCACTTATCTCTTTGTCTCGCACAACCTGGCCGTCGTAGATTACATAGCTGACACAATCGCTGTCATGTGCGCGGGCCACATCGTTGAGTACGCACCAAAAGACAAGCTCTTCCAGACACCTGTCCATCCATACACACAAGCCCTGTTGGCGGCGATACCCAGCCCCGACCTTGAACACCCTTTGGACTTCTCAAAGGTTGTTGCTGATCGCTTATCTAATCCAGCGGCATGGCCCGCACCATTTACCATTCAAACCGGCAAAGATCATCCTGCAATGATCGAAATAGAACCGGGACATTTCGTTCGCGCCACAGGTGCAATTGATATGAGGAAAGCATCCTAATGAATAAATTGACTTTGTCAGGGCTGGCGCTATCCAGCCTGCTACTGTTCTCCAATATTGCTTCAGCTCTCGAACTCGTCGAAACAACAACGTTGCAAGACGCCGTAGCCGCCGGTGAACTGCCCGCTGTGCAAGACCGCGTACCGAGCGAGCCTTACATTTCGGATCTCGCAGCAAAGGGTCAGGCTGTTGGTAAACATGGCGGCGAACTTAGAACCCTCATTTCTAAAGCCAAGAGTGTTCGCTACATGGTTGTTTGGGGCTACGCTCGTTTGCTAGGCTATGACGAACAGTACAATCTTGTTCCGGACATCCTCAAAGCTGTGGACAACGAAGACAACAAAGTGTTCACATTGCACCTTCGTCCGGGCCATAAATGGTCAAACGGTGATCCATTCACAGCGGATGACTTCATCTACTATTGGAATGACGTTGCCAACAACGAGCTTACCAGTCCATCTGGCCCTCCAGCATTCATGGTCATTAACGGCGAACCCGCAACGGTCGAAAAAATCGATGCTGTCACCGTGCGTTATAGTTGGAGCAGTTCAAATCCCAATTTCTTACCTTCATTTGCAAAAGCCCGCCCTCCGTTCATCTATCGCCCTTCAACTTACCTGAAGCAGTTCCATGCTGACTATGTGGACGAAGCAAGCCTTACGGCTCAAATCGAAGAAGCCGGCGTTAGAAGCTGGGCAGCCCTCCATAACCGTAAAGACAATCTGTATAAGAACAACAATCCTGATTTGCCAACGCTACAGCCTTGGATGAATACAACAGCAGCACCTGCTAATCGTTTTATCATGAAGCGTAATCCTTACTTTCACCGCGTTGATTCGACTGGACAGCAACTGCCTTACATCGATCAAGTGACGATGAACGTCAGTTCAGGTGGCTTAATCTCAGCCAAAGCCAATGCAGGTGAAACGGACCTCCAATCTCGCGGCCTTTCATTCTCAGACATCACTGTTCTTAAAGAAGGTGAAAGTCGCCACGGTTACAAAACCCATCTTTGGCCAGTCGCAAAGGCTTCTGAAATCGCGCTCTACCCGAATTTGAACAACACGGACCCTATGTGGCGCAAACTTCTGCGTGACAAGCGGTTCCGTTGGGCCTTGTCTCACGGCATTGACCGCAAGATCATTAACCGTTCAATCTTCTTTGGCCTTGCAAAAGAGTCCGCCAACACGTTGCTGCCATCAAGCCCGCTGTTCAACCAAACACACGCAGATTCCGGTGCAGCACTTGATCTGGAAAAAGCCAACGCGTTGCTTGATGAAATCGGTCTAACAGATCGAGACTCAAATGGTTTCCGTAAACTTCCAAACGGCGAAACCCTAGAAATCATTGTAGAAACAGCTGGTGAATCAAGCCAACAGGTCGATGTATTGCAGTTGGTTTCAGAGACTTGGAAAGAAATTGGCGTCAAACTGTTCATTAAGCCATCTGACCGCACGGTTCTCAGAAACCGCTCCTATGCAGGCGAAACGGTGATGACAGTCTGGTCAGGTTGGGACAACGGCATCGCTTCTGCCGACATGAGCCCAGGTGAACTCGCCCCAACGCGCCAAGACAACCTAGGTTGGCCAATGTGGGGGCAGTTTTACGAAACCAAAGGCCAAAACGGTGAAGCCCCTGACATAGCCTCCGCGCAGCGTTTGATGGAACTCAACAAAGCCTGGCAAGAAGCCTCCGACAAGTCCGCAAAAGAAGCAGCATGGAACGAAATGCTAGCGATCCATGCTGACGAACTCTTCATCATTGGTATCGTATCTGGTTCTCGCCAACCAGTGGTGGTTGCTGGCAATCTGAAGAACGTGCCGGAAGTGGCCCCATACAGTTGGGACCCTGGCGGTCAATGGGGTGTCTGCCATCCTGATGAGTTCTTCTTCTCAAACTAATCTGAACGGAAGCTATTTGTGGCTCGTTACCTTTTCTTTCGCCTATTGACCATGTTTGGCACCCTACTGGTGATCAGCTTCTTGATGTTTGTCGTCATTAAGCTGCCGCCGGGGGATTTCCTATCGAATCAAATCGCTGAACTGAGATCTCAAGGCGAAAGTGCCTCTATTGAAAAGGCAGAGTTCCTTAGACAGCAATATGGCTTAGACCGGCCATTCTTCGCGCAGTATTTCTCGTGGTTGGGTGTGTGGCCCGGACCCAATGGGTTTTCCGGCCTTCTCCAGGGCGATTGGGGTTGGTCTTTCGAGTATGAACGCCCAGTGGATCAAGTTGTTGGCGATACTTTGTCTCTGACAATTCTTGTTAATCTTGCGACGATTCTCTTTATTTACATCGTAGCACTGCCTATTGGCATCTACTCTGCGACCCGACAGTATTCAATCGGGGACTATGGCATTACGCTAGTCGGCTACATCGGTTTGGCAACCCCAAACTTTTTGCTTGGTTTGATCATGCTGTTTTATGCCAACCGTTGGTTCGGCGTTTCAATCGGTGGTCTGATGGATCCGGTGTTTGAAGATCAACCTTGGTCCCTCGCCAAAATCTGGTCGGTTCTTGCACACTTAGTTGTGCCTACAATCGTTATTGGCACGTCGGGAACAGCCGCAATGATCCGGCGACTAAGGGCTAACCTTTTGGACGAATTGCAGAAGCAGTATTACACGACTGCAAAGTCTAAGGGCCTCCGCCCTACCAAAGCTCTGGTGAAATACCCATTGCGGATGGCTCTAAACCCATTCGTAGCCGATATCGGCAACCTCCTTCCCTCCATGGTGTCAGGTTCGGTTTTGGTTTCCCTGGTGCTTAGCCTGCCGACAGTTGGGCCAATCTTGCTAGATGCCTTGTCTTCTCAAGACCAATACTTGGCTGGTTTTATATTGATGTTCACAGCAGTACTGACCGTGATTGGAATGATGGTTTCCGACGTTTTGTTGGCAATTCTTGATCCACGCATCCGGTTCTCGGCCAGATAGGAGCTGATGATGACAGACAAAAAGAAACAAGCTCCGAACGACGATCATTACGTCAATCCCGCACCCTTTGACCCCTACACTGTCGAGGCTATTTCTCCAGAGCAGGAAAAGTTCTACCGCGCCTCCTCTCTTCAAATGATGTGGTGGAAGTTTCGCCGTCATAAATTGGCAGTTTGGTCAGGCGTCATTTTGGTGCTGTTATACTTTTCGATCCTGATTAGTGAGATTATTGCCCCTTACGGCCTGAACAGTCGCAACGCAGACTTTCTCTATTCACCTCCTCAATCCATTCATTGGTTCCACGAGGGATCGTTCCAAGGTCCGTTCGTCTACGGCAACAAAAGCGAACTGAACATGGAAACGTTCAAGTGGGAAACCAAGGTTGACACGACGAAGGTGGACAAATTGCGTTTCTTCTGCCGCGGAGATTCTTACAAATATCTAGGTATGTTTGATGGTGATTTCCATTTGGTATGCCCAGCAAAGGACGGAACATTCTTCTGGCTCGGAACTGACCGACTAGGCCGAGACATGTTCTCACGAATTGTCTATGGCACTCGAATATCACTCACAATCGGGTTGATCGGCATCACTATATCCTTCATCGTGGGTCTGACCCTGGGTGGCCTCGCGGGCTATTTCGGTGGCTGGATCGATAACGTCGTACAGCGCTCTATTGAGATCATACGTTCATTGCCAGAACTGCCCTTGTGGTTGGCTCTCTCGGCGGCTTTACCAGCGAACTGGTCCCCCATACTCGTCTTCTTCGGGATAACGATCATATTAGGCTTGCTCGATTGGCCAGGGTTAGCCAGGGCAGTACGTTCAAAATTGCTGGCACTGCGGGAAGAGGACTATGTCAAAGCAGCTGAGCTGATGGGCGCAAAACCTAAACGCATCATTGCCCGGCACCTACTTCCAAACTTCATGAGCCACTTGATCGCGTCTGCAACCCTTTCCATTCCGTCCATGATCTTAGGTGAAACCGCTCTCTCATTCTTGGGGTTGGGGCTTCGACCACCTGTGACATCTTGGGGCGTTTTACTCAACGAGGCACAAGATTTAACAGCAATTCAAATTTACCCCTGGATTATGACGCCAATGATACCAGTTATTATAGTGATCTTGGCATTTAACTTCCTAGGAGATGGATTGCGTGACGCCGCAGACCCGTACCGATAACATAGCAAATGGCATCAATTGCCCCGTCACAGATTGGGTGCTCACCGAAGGTCGAAAACATCGATCTGTAGAAGCGCTTATTGTTGCTATCGCCGAAAAGCTACGATCCTTTGATGTTCCTTTAGATCGTTTCACCTTCTCGCTTCGGATGCTCCATCCCGAGCTGGCAGCAACCACCTATCTCTGGCGTTTGGGTGAGGAAATAGAGGTCAATCCGATCTCGATCGATCTGACCGGGACCGAGACTTATTACTCAAGCCCTTTCTATCCGGCGTTAGAATTCGGTGAAACAGTTCGCCGAAAGCTCTCAGATAACCCAGACGAGTTTCCAGTGTTCACAGATCTCATGGGACAAGGCTTCGTAGATTATTTAGCAAGCCCTATTGAGTTTTCAGACGAAGGCCGTCACGTCTACTCGGCTTCAACTAAAAACCAAGATGGGTTTGAGGATTGGCAGGTTGCAGCCATCTCCAGAATGATGGACTCTGCAAGCTTACTTTTTGAAGCCCTGGGCGTCCGGATGTTGGCGGAAACCGTTTGCCAAACTTATCTGGGTAAAAAAACTGGATCTCGGGTTTTATCAGGCAAAATTCACCGTGGGGATTCTGAACAAATTGATGCGGTCATTTGGTTTGCTGACTTGAGAGGCTTCACGTCTCTTTCGCAACGTCTCTCCGGCGAAGACATGGTAGCGCTGCTTAACGACTATCACGGCGCTCTTGCCGCCGCTGTTGAAGAGCATGGTGGCGAAGTTCTGAAGTTCATGGGCGATGGCTTGCTGGCGATATTGACCTATGACGACGACTTGGAACGGCACAAAGCCTGCAGGGCGGCCTATGACGCGGTTTTTACCGCTGTTCAGTCTGTCAATGAGATCAATCGAGTGCGGACAGCTCAAAACAAAGAAATCATCGCTTTTGGCGTCGCATTACATACAGGTCGTTTGACCTATGGAAACATCGGTGCGCCAGGTCGTTTGGATTTCACAGTCATTGGTCCCGCCGTTAATCTTGCGAGCCGCATGGAAGGCTTTTGCAGTCAACTGGATCGCACGGTTTTAGCATCTCAGGATTTCGTAGATGCTTACGGCGGTGATTTTGTTTCGCTCGGAAAATTTAGTGCCAAAGGTGTTGAAGAGTCTATCTCCCTGTACGGTTGTCCTGTTGAATTTGCCCATCGAGGTTGTGTTGTCATCGAAGAAGGCAGTCAGATCGAAATGGAAGCTGCATAAGGCGCCCTTTAGCTTTGAATATGGCGTCCAACTGCCGCAAGCTACATTCAACGATTGAGATGAGCAGATAATCCGTTCAAAAGTTGTCCGGTGATGGATAAGCAAAAATTAAAGTCTGAGCGGAAGAAGAACCGAGCCTGGTTGAAAGAGCATAAAATGCTTTGCCGGCCTTGGTCCCAATTGTCCTATGCTAGTGAGATCGTCCAGGCAATTGCTGCTCTATCTTTCGCTTACTTTCTGAGCCATCTTTTGGTTTACCTTTTTGCCGACGAATCTTTTGGTCGATTTTCGATCACATTCGTTGTGTCGGCACTGATCGTTTTTGCCCTTTTTCGCGCCGGTGCAGCAGCCATCCAGCCTTGGCTTGGAGAGCGTGCGGCAACTCAAGTGAAATCCAAAGTTCGTTTAAAACTTCACGCTCAAGTGTTGGCAGCCGGCCCAGCACTCAAAAATCGAATGCCAGCTGGGTCGCTTGCAGCCGTTCTCGTCGATCAAGTAGAAGCGTTGAGCGGTTACTTTGCGCGCTATCGAACTAAAGCGCTGGCCGCCTCTACACTTCCCGCTTTCTTTCTCATTGCGATTTACTTTGTGAACTGGAAACTGGCCGTCGTCATGGG
Source organism: uncultured Alphaproteobacteria bacterium (assembly GCA_905480575.1). GTDB lineage: Bacteria > Pseudomonadota > Alphaproteobacteria > UBA7985 > CAJQQZ01 > CAJQQZ01. The sequence goes on from CAJQQZ010000032.1 coordinate 18,751, forward strand.
ATTCGCTTGGATAATGGTTCCCTTTGCGATGGCATTGATTGGGATTGCGATCGCAAAAGCCAGCCAAAGCCAGGTTGATGAACTAACCAGATTGGGCGGGCATTTCCTTGATCGGATTCAAGGCCTGACGTCCCTTCGTTTGTTTGGACAAGCCGAGGCAGAGGTCAAACGCACAGAAATAGCGGCGAACAGGTTCAAACGGAAAACCATGTCTGTTTTGAAGCTGGCCTTCCTTTCCTCTACTGCCTTGGAGCTAATCGCAACGGGAGCACTGTTTTTAACGGCAGTCTATGTGACTTCGGCTCTCATTGGCTCCATCGGATTACAACAAGGCCTGTTTGTACTGATCTTAGTCCCAGAATTTTTCCTCCCTCTACGACAATTCACAGCGGCCTATCACGAGCAATCGGCGGCAATGTCAGCCGCGCAAAAAATCCGCGAGTTGGAAAGCCATCTCAGCCCTGAACAAACCTCCCTTCCCGATCAAGGAGAAAAGCTGGCTTATGTCATTGAAAAGGCACCGAAGATCGAAGCAAAGGACCTTACTTTTGCCTATGATGATAACCAGGCAATCTTACAACAGCTTTCATTCTCTCTAGAACCGGGCAGCCTGACTGTTCTGAAGGGACCCAGCGGTGTTGGCAAATCAACACTTTTATCGTTGTTGCTCGGCTTCACTCAATCCTACAGCGGTTCTCTTACAATTGATGGACGCGAACTTTCTGCAATAGACCTCTCTGTATTAAGGGAGACCCTTTGTTGGTCTGGACAGCAGCCTTATCTTTTTCATGGTACGCTAAAAGAAAACCTGCTGCTAGCAAAGCCAGCGGCCAAAGACACAGAACTTAACCAGGCTATCGTGCAAGCTGGCCTCCAGCCTTTTGTGAGTTCACTTGGCAACGGATTGGAAAGTCACTTGAATGAGAGAGGTTCCAACGTTTCTGGTGGGCAGCTACAACGAATTGCCTTGGCTCGAGCGTTCATGAAGAACGGTTCCATACTCATTCTAGATGAACCATTGACTGCACTTGACCCCCGGAACCGCCAGGGAATTATTGAAGCCATACAAAAGCTACGCATTGGCAAGACTACTTTGATTGCAAGTCATGAGCCTGAGCTCGTCAAACTCGCCGACCAAGTGATTGAGTTAGAATCCCCGCATAAGGAAGCCATGGCATGAGTTCTGTACGGCGGCTATTTAATCTTTGGCGTGAAGAAAGGGTTTGGATAAGTCTCGGCGCTATCACTTCTCTGCTTTCCCTTTTATCGGCGATTTTGTTGATGGCTTTGGCTGGATGGATGGTTGGTGGTGCTGGCAATGGTAAAGTTGTTGCGGGCTTTGCGCTTTTAGGCGCGGTTGGGCCGAAAATTGTCATGAGGCTTCTTGTTCTCCTCAGAACACTCATGCGCTACAGCGAGCGCCTGGTCACGCACGAAGCGACATTTCGAATTCTGTCCAAGTTACGCATATGGTTCATGAGAAATGCAATCCCTCTCAGCCCCAGAAAACTTGGAACCTATAAAAGCGGCGACCTTCTAAACCGAATGATGTCCGATATTGACGCGCTGGATCATTTCTATCTTCGGTTTCTGGTTCCTGTCACTGTCGCTGTTGCGACCTGCTCACTTTTGATTCTATTCTTAGGCTTACAGTCTTATGTATTAGCGCTCGTTGCTTTGGTCTTTTTCCTACTCTCCGGTTGGTTGATACCAGTGTTGGGCCAAAATGCGGGACTTGCACCAGGAAAAGGATTGGTCGAAGAAATCAGTGCTATGCGTAGTTTGGTGATTGAAGGCGTGCAAGGATCTGCGGAGCTATTGGTTTACGGCGGCGCTGACAATGCTCGAAATCACCTACGTCAATCTGACCGGATGCTCTCCGACAATCATGCAAAGCTCGCCGTCGCCGCAGGTTTAACATCCGGGGCTAGCCAATTCCTTTCTCAATTGCTGTTACTGTCGCTCTTTGGTGCAGGCCTTTGGTTAATAGGTAGTGATGAAATAGCATCCGGTCAGCTAATACTCGCCTTGTTTGTCGTTCTAACAGCATTAGAAGCTTTGGCTCTGATGCCCATGGCTTTTCTGTTCATGGGGAAAACTAGAACAGCGGCCGATCGGCTCTTTGAAGTTCTGGATCAGGCAGATACGGCAGAACGAGAGACCGCTTCAATTGATGATCCGTTCCCGCTCTCATTCACAAATGTTTCCTTTGGCTATGACAAAACCAACGATGTGTTGGAGAATGTTTCTCTCAAGTTTGCGCAAGGAAGTTGGACAACGATCCTGGGGCCTAGTGGCAGCGGAAAATCATCCATTCTTAATCTGATTCTAGGATTTTGGGAACCGAACCAAGGCGTGGTTAGTTTAGGCGGCGTTGATACAAAGCTGACTAACCCCGAAGAGATCCTGAAGCACTGCGCTTTCCTTTCGCAAAAGCCTCATATATTCAGCGGTTCAGTAAAAGATAACCTTTTGTTGGCTGAACCCAATGCGACTGAAGCCGAGATGTGGGCAGCACTCGATAAAGTGGACCTGAAGCAACACTTTGAAGGCAGAGAAGGACAGTTGGACACCTGGTTGGGTGAATTTGGCTTAGGATTATCGGGCGGCCAACAACGACGCTTGGCTCTCGCTCAGATTTTCCTTAAGGACTCCCCTATTCTGCTGTTGGACGAGCCGACAGAGAACCTCGATCTACCCACCGAACAAGCGATCTACAAAGCGCTTTTTGAGTTCGCAAAAGACAAGACCCTTATCCTCGTCACCCACAGGACGATAGAACTCCAGAGAATGGATCAATTGGTTTTGATCGACGAAGGAAGTATTGTGAATATGGGCGCCCCAAAAACTCTTTTAGAACAGCATGAATATTTAAGAGTCCAAAACATATCTTGATGGTTCTCGCCCCTTGCCTTTGGTAAAAGAACTCTACATTAGCACCCAGTTATCAGGGAGACACTCAATGAAGTTACTACGTTACGGCCCCGTCGGCCAAGAAAAGCCAGGCATGCTCGACGCTGACGGCAATATCCGTTCACTCGTCGGCAAAATTGACGATGTATCAGGCGCTAATCTAAGCGCCGCAAAAATCGCTGAACTCCAAGCCTTGGATCCAAGCTCACTGGAGTTGGTTGATGGTTCCGTACGTGTTGGGTCTTGTTTGGGAGATATCACAAATCTTATCTGCATCGGCCTCAACTTTGCGGACCACGCTGCAGAAACAGGCAACCCGATCCCCAAAACTCCCGTAATGTTTGCTAAACATACTTCTACGGTGACTGGTCCAAATGACGATATTCCTCTGATCAACGGTTCTGATCGCTCTGACTGGGAAGTCGAACTGGGCGTCGTTATAGGTGAAAATTGCACAAAAGTTTCAGAAGAAGATGCGATGGACTATGTTGCTGGCTTCTTCACAGCCAATGACGTCTCTGAGCGCCGCTTGCAAAAGGGCGAAGCCGGCCAGTGGTATCATGGCAAGTCACCAGACAACTATGCCCCTATTGGCCCCTGGGTGGTTACTAAGGATGAAGTCGGCGACTTTAACAATCTCGGCATGCAATGTGTAATATCGGGAACAACAAGACAGAACGGCAACTCGAAGACCATGATCTTTACTGTGCCACAGCTTGTCTCATATATCTCTCAATCTACAACATTGAAAGCTGGTGATGCGATCCTGACAGGCACGCCTCCGGGTGTTGGTGTGGGCCACGACCCAATGGTGTTCCTCAAGTCTGGTGATGAGATGGTAACAGCCATTGATAAGCTCGGCGAACAACGCAATAAAATCGTTTAACCATGCATATCGTAATCACCGGAGCCGCCGGTTTCATCGGAAAGAAATTGGCGGCACGTTTGGCTCGCGATTGTAAGATTGATGGGCAAACAATAACAAAGCTCACGCTTTTCGATATTGTTGAACCAGAGGCCCCACTTTCGAACGGGCCGGATATACTCACGGTCGCAGGAGACATAACCGACGCAGGTATTGCGGCCAGGTTAGTTGGCGATGATTGTGGTGGTGTCTTCCACCTGGCCGCCATTGTGTCGGCTGGTGCAGAAGAAGACTTCGACCTTGGCATGGCGGTCAATCTTGAGGCTAACCGTTCGTTGCTCGAAGCCTGTAGAGCTTTGCCTAACGTGCCAAAATATGTCTTTGCGAGTTCTGTTGCCGGTTTCGGTGGCAATATGCCCGCTATCCTAGATGATGAGACAGAACGCACACCACAGACCTCCTATGGCACCCAAAAGGTTATCGGAGAGCTGTTGGTCACGGACTATTCTCGTAAGGGCTTCCTTCAAGGTTGTTCGCTGCGCCTTCCCACCGTGGTTGTTCGTCCAGGCAAACCTAATAAGGCAGCTTCGACCTGGGCAAGTTCTATCATTCGTGAACCGCTTCAGGGTGATGAGGTCATTTGTCCCGTGCGTACCAGCCAGGCCATGTTCCTGAGTTCGCCTGAAATCATTGTTGAAAACATGATCAAAGCTTGGGAGATGCCTGCGGAAAGTTGGGGCATGGTGCCTTCAATCACTCTTCCAGGTCTGACTTTAACCGTAGAAGAGATGTTAGCGGCGCTGGAGAGAGTGGCTGGCAAAGAACCCGTGAACAAGGTCAAGTTCGTACCAGACGCACATATCCAAAAGATTTGCGATGGCTGGCCAACAACCTTTGAAACGCCACGTGCTGAAAGCCTAGGTTTCAGTAAAGACAATGACTATGATCAAATCATTCGCCAGTTTATGGAAAACGACATGGTGAAGAATTCCTAAGATCGTTTGATGCGGACAGAAACTTCGGTACCGGAGAATCCTAGATATTCGAAGCCGTATCCTGTCCGCTCAATAAACTCGTTGAACGCCTTGTATTCGTGCAAACGCCAGCCGTGATAGTTAAAGAACTCGTCAAACGCGATGATCGCTCCATCGACAAGCTTCCCCTCAACGGCTTGCAAAGCGCAATCAGTCGACGAATAAATATCACAGTCGATATGAACAAAAGCAATTGGGTCGCTGTGTTCTTCTAAGAAACCAGGCAAGGTCTCGTGGAACAACCCTTTTACCAAGGAAACGTTTGAAAGCACTTTAGGCGCCACCCCTTTTCGATTGAAGTTCCGGCGGCTGTAGCGGTTCCCTACCCAATCCTCTGGCAATCCTTCAAACGAGTCAAACCCGTAGACTGTTCTGTCGGGACAAAGTCTTGCAAGGTGGTTAATCGTTGTGCCCTTATAAACACCAAATTCCAGCATTAATCCCGCTTCAAACTGGCCAGACAAAAACTCTAGGTGCATGAGCTTATCGTTAAAGAACTGTGCAGTTAACATCTCGGACGTCACCAAATCAGCCGCTTCAACTGTCGCTCTTTTCAAAAGTTCATTTCTTAAAGCCAACTGTCTTTTCGACGTGAAAAAGTCGACAACCCCAGCATTGCCAGATTTCGCGATAGATTTGATAAATTGCTTAAAAGGGTTCTTCATTAGATTCGACTAACAGCTCAACAAGAGTTATTTGCTTTGCACAGGTTGCTTTGCTATCGCACCCTTTCATTCACGCGCAAATCCAGCGACGGCGACATAGGACAAAACTTTGGCTGGCGACGAAGAACTTATTAAGGAATACTCCAAAATTCATAAGTCTCACGATTGGGGTTGGACTTCAGTCAAGAACTTACGATTTCTGTTGCCCTATGTTCGGATTTTGAGGCCTCAATCCATAATCGACTATGGTTGTGGTACAAGCCCTTTGCTTAAATTGTTGGACGTCGACTCAATCAGGGAACGGAGACACTTCGACCCTGCTATTACTGAGCATGCCGAACCTCCGACCAAAGCATACGATTTACTCGTTTCAATCGATGTTTTGGAACATGTCGACGAAGAACATCTCGATGAAGTTATTGCGCACATGGCCGAGCTCAGTAAAGAAGCGATCATCATCGTTGACACCAAACCAGCAGCGCTTCTACTAGCCGACGGTCGCAATGCCCACCTCAGTCTCCATGACCATCATTGGTGGCAAATGCGCCTTGAAAAACACTTCGGGCCTATGATCCCCATAAAAGTAAAGAGACGTAGCCGAGCTTCTTTTAGGACTTGGGAACTTACAACCTTCCAGAAGATCCAGTGGACCTATTGGCGTTTCACAGAGTTTCTCTCCTATCTCAAACGAAGAGTTGGCGGAACACGATACTAAAACCAACTTGGTTTTAGTTGAAACACCATGAGAACATACGCTGCTGCGAGATCAAACCGGTATCACTCACAACTTGCCTTAAGCTATACGAGAAACGCTTTAACTCCTAAGCTGGCATCGCCATCTCAATCAGCTTCGCCCAGTAACTGACGCCGACGGGAATTGCTTCGTCATTGAAGTCATAAGCTGGGTGATGCAGCCCCGCACTGTCCCCATTGCCGACGAATATATAAGCGCCTGGTTTCTTTTGCAGCATGAAGGAGAAATCTTCTGCGCCCATAAGCGGTGCTGTATCGACGTCTACTTTATCCGCACCGGATATTTCAGCTGCTACTTTGGCTGCGAAGTCAACTTGATCCTTGTGGTTAACTGTCACGGGATAGTTGGGGCGATAGATGAACTTAGCTTTACAGTCGAATGCCTTGCCGACGTTTTCGGTAACTTCGTCCATTCGTTTGGCCATCAATTCACGAACGCCTTCATCAAGGCTTCGCATCGTACCGCACAGCTTGGCCGTCTGGGGAATGACATTGTAAGCGTCCCCGGCGTGAAACTGTGTCACCGAGATCACACCTGATTCAATCGGGTCTACTTGTCGACTGATGATGGTTTGAATGGCGTTGAAGATCTGTGAACCGACCATGATTGGGTCTTTAGTGTTATGTGGCATTGCTGCATGGCCACCAAGACCTTCGATTTCAATGTCGAAGAAGTCGGCCGCGGCCATGATACCACCGACGCGCATAGCAAACTGTCCAACCGGAATACCTGGCATGTTGTGCATGCCATAGACTTCATCAACGTTGTACTTCTCGAACAAGCCATCTTCCATCATCTTCTTGGCACCTGCGCCACCTTCTTCAGCGGGTTGGAAAATCAGGATAGCAGTGCCGTTGAAGTTCCTGGTTTCAACCAAATACTTTGCCGCACCCAGCAGCATCGACGTGTGCCCATCGTGGCCGCAAGCATGCATGCGATTATCAATCGTTGATTTATGCTCAAATTCATTGATCTCGCTGATAGGCAACGCGTCCATATCAGCACGTAAGCCAATCATTCGACCACTGGTGTTCTCTTTGCCTTCAATGACGGCAACGACACCCGTTTTGCCCATACCGGTTTCGATTTTGTCGACACCAAAAGACTCAAGCAGCTCTTTGACACGTTTTGAGGTTCTGACTTCCTCGTAACAAATCTCTGGGTGCTGATGAAAATCCCGGCGCCACTCGGCGATTTCAGGCTGGAGATCGAAAATACGGTTAGAGATAAACATGACAGAACCTCAAGAGATCAGAAAGGCATAAGATGAGAGAGAAAGGGTAGTGTTGTCAAGGCCACGAATGCGCCAAGGCTGGCAGCAATGGCAAGCAACAAAGAGCGGCCAACAGAAAAGTAGAACAAGGCACCAACAGCGAGTGATAGAAATCTCGCAACCATTGAAGTGTCGGCAAGTTCGCCGCCAGGAAACACAAAGATACGTGCTATGAGAGCGGCAACCATGGCGTACGACACGCAAGTGACCCATTGGAACAGTGCTGAGCCAGTGTTGATCTTTTTAGCAAAAATTGACCCAACGAGCCGCCAGACGAAGGTTGCAAGCACGCAGCAAACAACGATCAGCCAGAGATAGTTGTAAGCTGTCATCAAGCCTTATTCCCTTCCCAACGACGGAATAAGAAAAAGGCCAGTGTACCGCCACCGACGCCGGCAAAAAGCAACCCCCATTCGGGGGTGATCATATGAAGCAGCGGGCCAAGTACTGCCCCAATGATCAATGCTGTTACAACCATTCGCCCCTTCATGCCCAAGAATACAAGCGCGAAGAAAATTGGGTTGACCATCAACAAGGCAGTATAGGCCCAAAGCGGCATGTCACCTGCGGCCCAGATCCCCGCCAATGCGCCGATCACCGCAAAAGAAATCAGTATGCTCGCAAAGACGAGAAAATAATGACGTCGGTGTTCAGGGGATATGGTTGGAAACTGACGCTGACATGAAGCCCAGGAGTTAAGCGACAACATCTGCCCCATCAACACCATGAAGCTTGTTGATTTAACGCCGTCCCGGACCAAAGGCAGGAACGAGACACACATCGGTAAGAACCGAGCATTCGCCATCGAACTGGCTAGAACAATCGCAAAGAGCCCTGCACCTGCGGCCTGATACTCGGCCATCACAACTTGCCCAGGCAAGCCCCAGATCCCAACAGTACAAAGCAGTATCATCCAGCCATCGAAACCAACCTCTAACGCCAATGTGGCAAAACCAGCTTTTTGGGTAGCAATTATAAGAATAGGTGCGCCCATCACGTCAGCAATTGCTCGGCGGGTTACACTTTTCTTTTCTTGGAGGACTATTTCTTCCGCCATAAGGCTCTTTCAACTGAGGTATTGGTGATCTGTGCCAAGGAGAGCAACTACTTCATTCGTCCCTGTTTTCAAGTAGAAATGATTGCTGACTTAACGAAAAAAAACCGCCCGCAAAAATCTGTCTGCGAGCGGCTTCTTTCTAAACATTTGAGACTCTAGGCTGGTTTACGAACAGCCTTATAAACAGACACCAAAATCGTGATCGCACCGGCAGCAAACAAGATGAAACAAACAGGGCGTGTTACGAATTCAATGAAACTATGACCTGTCATCTGAGTTCCCTGAACCAGCGTTTTCTCACCAATGCCACCGAGGATAACACCGAGTACGATTGCAGGAATTGAGTAATCAGAACGTCTCATCAAGTAACCGACCAAACCAGCTGCAAACATCACGAAAACATCGAGCGGAGAGTTTCTGCGTGCATAAGCACCGATAATGGCCATCAACAAAATGATGGGTGCCAAAAGGTGGAAGGGAACACGCAGCAAGTGAACCACTGTCTTTGTCTGCAGCCAACCAAGGAAGAAGATCGCAATATTGGCGAAGAACATTGCCACAAAGACGATCCATACAAGATCGTTGGAGTTGATGAAGACCAGTGGTCCAGGCTCAATGTTATGCGTTTGGAAGACTGAGTACATCATTGCCGTCAAAGCACCGCCAGGGATACCAATAGTCAATAGAGGTATCATAGCCGCACCGGTTGCCGCGTTATTGGCAGTCTCTGAGGAGACAACGCCTTCTAACTCACCCTTTCCAAAGTTTTCTGGGGTCTTTGACCAACGAACGGCTTCATTATAGCCCATGAAGGCCGCAAGGGTCGCGCCAATTCCCGGCAGGATACCGGCAAAGAAGCCGATGACAATGGACCGCGCCACGGCATACTTTAGCTTCCAGAATTCAGCCAAGGTCGGGAAGTCCAAATTAACGGCCGGCGCATCCAAGTCGCCTTTTGCACGACGCTCCAACTGGAAAAAAATCTCCGAAATCGCAAAGAAACCGAGGATCAAGACCACGAAGTCGAAACCGGACCAAAGCTGCCAGATACCAAAATCAAAGCGTTGGCTACCGCTCACTGGTTCAGTACCAATCATCGCGATGCACACACCGAAGAGAACTGACAACCAGCCCTTCCACAAAGATTTCGCGCCTACCGAGGAAGCGACCGCTACCCCAAAGAACACTAATGCAAAGACTTCGGGCGAACTTGTTGTCTCCGCCCAGTCTGAAATTGGTTTGGTTGCGATCATCATAAGGATTGCAGAGGCTGTTCCCCCAACAGCGGAACAAAGCACAGCGGCTCCAACTGCTTTACCAGCCATCCCCTTGAGTGTCATGGGGTAGCCATCGAAAGCAGTGGGCGCGTTTTCGGGCGCGCCCGGAATATTAAAGAGAATAGCGGTAATCGCGCCACCGAACACACCGGAACAGTAGATGACTGCGAAGAACATCAGCGCGTTTTCTGATGAGAAGTTACTAGAGAAAGGCAAAGCAATCGCGGCCAGGGTCAACATTGATACGCCAGGGACTGCGCCAAAAATCATTCCACCAAGCAAGCCGGCAATAAAGACCGAAATGGAGAGCGGATCACTAAATATGGTGTAGGTCGCTTGACCAAAGTTCAAAAAGAAATCTTGCATGATCCGCTCCTAGAAAATCGAGTACATAAAGTTCTGCAGGGATGCAGATATCTCATAGAAAGTCCCGGTCCCAGTCGGCAATGTCATGCCCAGAACCCTGTAGAAAAGAACAATCAGAAAAACATGCAAACCGAATGCTAGTGCCACTAATGGGAACCAGCGACGTTCACCGGATAACAACAGAATGGCAAGAATAAAGAATGGCGTTAGAATATAGAATCCCATCCAAGCGAGTAAAATACCATACAAAAGTGATACGGATACAAACCCGAACAGTTTCGCATTCTGCCTGATGAAACCACCTTCGGAAGCAGCAGATGCCCGCTCCTCTGAGGGGTTTTCACCGTTAAACCAGGCAACCGCAAGGTTCACCAGTGCAACGACAATGATCATGCTGAAGATCATTCTTGGCCAAGTTGCAGGTGTAAAGGCACTGTCGTCTTCCGACGTTAGGAACCCCGTTTGACTATTGGCGATAAGATCAAAGCACAAATAGAGTCCGAAGAGCGCAAAAGATATCCATAAACCTGTTTCGATCCAGGTTTTCAAACTGATGTTTTTCATGAAACTTCTCTGAATAAAGTTAAGGGCGGCAGGAGACATTCCACACCGCCCTTGAAAGTAGACAGGCTAGCTTACTTGATCATACCAAGCTCTGTGTAGAGAGCCTTGTAGATACCAACAGTATCATTGATCAACTGAACTGAGCCAGCTGTGTCACGGAAAGAGTCAATCAAAGTCATGAACTTCTTTTCGTTATATGCCTGGTAAGAGTCCTGGTCGTAAGCAGTCTGGAAAGCCCACTGCAACCATGCAAGACGGTCAGCAGGAACACCCTTCTTCACATAGAATCCACGGAAACGGTACAGAGGCTTAATGTCTAGACCAACATCAGCCATGGAAGGTGTGTCAGCAAAAACGCCTGGACGCTCGTTCAACAGAGTCAAGATTGGCTTGAAATCGCCAGAATCGAGGAAACCGCGAACATCACCTGGCTGCTCAAACAATGCATCAACCTGGCCGCCTTTAAGCGCTGCATAACGGGGTCCGCCCTTGTCGAATGAGATCTGCTGCATTTCGATGCCAGACTGATCCATTACCTGCTTCAGCATCATACGTTCCATAGAACCGGCACGTGATACGTTAGCGATTGTAGCGTCGCCGCCCTTTGATTTTACATACTCTACAAAACCAGCCCAATCAGTGAAACGGTCTTCGTTTGAACGAATGTAAATCTGTGAGAAAGTGATCTGGCTTGTGACCAAAGGAATAAGGTCATCAGCTGGGTTGATTTTGCTTGAACCAGAAGCGAAAGCGGAAGCCGCATCGTCGATATGTTCAAGAACTGTGTAGCCGTCAGCCGGGAAAGCCATGTAAGCCGCGAGACCTACCATGCCAGAACCACCAGGCTTGTGGTCACGGTTGATTGCTGCACCAGAGTGCGCTGTCACAGCTTCTGCCATGGCCGCTGCAACCTGACCAGAACCACCACCAGGGCCGTAAGGCACGATCATTGTCAATGGACGAGCTGGAAAGCCATCAGTAGTAGCTGGTGCATCAGCAGCAATCGCTGAACCAGATGCAAATAGAACCGCGCCTGTCAGCAGGCCGGCAAGAGTTTTAGTTAAGGACATAAAGTTCCTCCCTTGTTTAGAACTATGCGCTCGTTTTTGAACGCACCTACGACTTCGTTTTTTTAGTCGTTTTGTTGTCAGCTTCTCACCCCGTCTTGGGACAACTGTGATCAACTGAAATCACCTTATCATCTCCTTTGCAAATTGCCAGAGCAAACACGAAGGAAACGTTGTTAGATTCGACCTAAACCTTCCCTTTCAAAAAGGCCGGTATTTGGCTAGGTACATCAGCGACAAAAACACCTGCCGCCTCCAACGCTTTGCGCTTTGAATCATAGTCACCTTTGCCTCCAGCAACGATGGCACCGGCATGGCCCATCTTTTTACCAGGGGGCGACTGTCGACCAGCGACGAATGCCGCAACCGGTTTGGTCATCGTTTTAGCGAACTCTGCGGCTTCTTCTTCGGCAGATCCACCGATTTCTCCACAGATAACAACGGCTTGCGTCTTTTCGTCAGCGTTGAGAATTTCTAGAGCATCACGCGTGTTGGTTCCAATCATCGGGTCACCACCAATGCCGTAGAAGGCTGATTGCCCGATCCCAGATTGTGACAAATTCAAGCACAGCAAAGTACCAAGGCTGCCAGAACGTGAGATTACGCCTACGTTACCTGGCTGAAACACAGTCTTGTTGAAACCGGGCATAATGCCGATAAAGCACTCACCGGGTGTCACTAAACCAGCTGTGTTTGGCCCAACGATCTGGGTTCCGTTCGCTTTCGCTGCTGCATGCATTTCCATGACGTCTTGCGCTGGGATATGCTCAGTAAGACAAAGAAGCATCCTTGCGCCGGCCTCACAAGCATCTATGCCTGCTGCTTTCGCCGCCATGGGCGGAATGAACATGATTGAAATATCGATGTCAGTGCTTTTAGACGCCTCTACAACAGAGCCGTAAACAGGCAAATCGAGATGTGTCTCACCTGCACGGTGCGGATTAACACCACCAACAACATTCGTGCCGCTTTCAATCATTTTCTCGGTCCAGAACGTGCCCTGACGGCCAGTCATACCTTGAACGATGACTTTATGATGTGAACGAGGGATCATGCGCCCGCTCCTTTCGCGGCAGCAACCGCAGCTTTCACTGCATCATCCATTAAGTCGTAAGAATCAATGCCCAAGCGATCCTTGACTAAGGCAATGGCTTCCTCTTCACCCGTGCCATGGATCGTAAAGAAGATGGGAATGTCTGGTCTTAATTCTTCCCAGGCGTTCACAACGCCTTCCGCCATCACATCCGTGCGCGCAAAGGCGCCGCAGAAATTAACCAGCAATGACTTAACTTTTGGGTTATCCAAAACAATGCCCAATGCCGTCGTCGCTTTGGTGTAGGCCTCGCCACCAATTTCCATAAAGTTCGCAGGCTGGCCACCGTAGTGTGCCACAACGTCCATTGTTGTCATCGTGAGGCCAGCACCGTTAGCGAGCACTCCTACTTCACCGTCAAGTTCGATGTACTTGAGATCAGCTTCTGCGGCACGGCCCTCGAGGCCTGTTTTGCGTTCAGGTGCAGCGTTCGCAGCCAGATCCGGGCGACGGTTTGCTGCTGACTCGTCTAAAGTCAGTTTACAATCCAGTGCAATAACTTGGTTGTCTTTTGTCACAACCAGTGGGTTGATCTCAATCAACTCCGCATCGTTCTCACGGTAGGCTGCGTAAAGTTTCAGCAAAGTTGCTTCAACGTCCGGCTTGACAACACCTAGATCAACGTCAGCAAGCATGATCTTAACATCATCAGCGGTTAGCCCCTCGACGATTGAAACCGGCAGTTTCAGCATTGCATTTGGGTCTTTTTCCGTCGCTTCCTCTACGTCCATGCCGCCGTAGAGGGAGAAAAGAACCATCGGCCCTTTGCTGGCATGATCATTGAGTACAGCGGCATAGAGCTCGCTTGCAATCGGCACCTGGCCTTCGATTAGCACCTTCTCGACCGGCCAACCATCAATGGACATACCAATTATGTTTTCAGCATGAACACGGGCGTCATCCGCGGTTGCGGCTAGTTGAATACCACCAGCTTTGCCTCGTTTCCCTGTTGGAACCTGGGCTTTAACAACACAAGGGCCGATCATGGCCGCAGCTTTTGCAGCAGCATCGGCATCATAAGCCAGCTGGCTGGGTGGAACCGCAATTCCATGCTTAGACAGTACAGGCTTGGCTGCGTGTTCTTCGAAATTCATGCCGATCGACCTCTATTTACCGTATTTTGCCCAATGTCCGCCGAACAGCTCTTCTTCTTCCGGCTTATCTTCAGCGATCGTGCGCACGAGGTGTGTAATATTTATGAAGTTTGACCAGTTCAGATTGTCAGAGATCGTGTTGCCTGCCCAGGTGCCACCGCCCATGGAAAGCGTGAAAGGCAAACAGTTGTTAAAACCACCGCCATTGCCAAAAGTATGCGCCTGATTAACAAGAACACGAACAACGTCTGTCTCCGCAGCAAGTTCAGCGGCGTGGTTGTCATTGGCGGTATGAATGCCAACAGAATGGCCAAGACCTGTTACATGCAAGATTTCAGTACAAATGCGCTTTGCATCTGCAAAGTCTTTCGCCCGATAGACCGTCAAGACGAGAGCGAGTTTCTCATCAGCAAAAGAATTCTTACCGCCAACGTGATCTTCTTCGACCATGAAAAACTTGCAAGCCTGTGCTTCTTTGGCAAGCCCCATAACTTCCGCAGACTTATAAGCGTCTTGGGCAATCACTAATCTATTGAGCTTGCCGTTTTGCCAAAGCGTGTTGGCGACTTTCTCTTTTTCCTCTGGGCTACAGCGCCAAGCACCAGCACGTTGTAGCGCTGCCATCGCATCCTCGTAAACGTCATCTAGGATAACAACGGCGTTCTCAGACGAGCAGGAAGTAGCATTATCAAAGATCTTGGACATCGTGATCTTTTCAGCCGCATCGTCGAGATCCGCCGTTGAATCGATGATGACCGGAACATTACCAGCACCAACACCAATGGCGACCGTGCCCGACTGCATGGCACGCTTAACGTTGTTTTGAGATCCGGTAACCACAGCAAGGTCACACTGGTTCATCAATTGTTGAGTTGTTTCTTTTGAAACGGGAGCAGGTAAGATCTGAACCAAGTCAGCAGGATGACCAACCTTAACCAGCTCTTCTCTCATCAACTCAACAGTTTTGGTGGTTGTATGATAGCCAGCGGGAGAAGGCGCAATAATCACTGCGTTGCCACCTTTAAGTGCCATCATCGCTTTGTTGACTGGGGTCGCCGCTGGATTGGTAGAGGGGCAAACCGCACCCACGACACCAACTGGCTTGCCATATTTGATCAAGCCGCGTTCCTTTTCCTCTGAAATAACGCCGACGGTTTTAACGCGCATCAAATCACGTAGGGTTCCGAACGTTTTACGAGTGTTCTTAATGATCTTAGAATGAACATTTCCAATGCCAGTATCTTCAACGGCTAACTCAGCCAGCATCTTTGCGTTTTCTGGCTTATAAATCGACCAGGCGAGAGCTGTAACAGCTTCATCGACGCGGTTCTGATCTAGATTTTCATAAGCATCCATTGCAGCACGAGCTTTAGCAATTAGATCTCCAACGCGGGCTTCTTCATTAACTTCTGTTGTCATTCTCTACTTCTCATTTGAACAGTACCGCTCACCGGAATTCGGCAAGTTAGATTTGACAAAGAATCTAATTCATGAAAATAGTAATGCAAAAGTTTTCATTAATTTTCAGAAAACTGATTGTATGGTTAAAAAACAACAAGATACTATTGATATTTTCGCTGTGTCACGAATGGCGAAGGTTTCACCGGCCACAGTATCCAGGGTGTTCAACCATCCGCACCTCGTGCGCCCTAATACGCGCAGCGCAGTCGATCTGGCTGTTGAGAAGCTGGGTTATGTTCGAAACCGCAAACCAAAATCTGTCGGTGGCAAACGCAGTGGAACAATTGGCGTCATAGTACCAACAGTAACGAATGCCATTTTTGCCGAAGTTATTCAGGCCTTTTCTGACGTCGTTAAACAATCAGGTTTTTCGACACTCATCGCCATCCATGATTATGACTTAAACCAAGAACTGGATATCCTGCGAAAGTTCCTAGAGCTGCAAGTCGACGGCATTGCGTTGATTGGGTTACAGCACCTAAAAGCCACTTACAAAACGATCGAACAAAGAGCCATTCCAGCGATCTCGATCTGGAACTATGATCCAGCATCCGAAATATCCTGTGTCGGAACTGACAACTATGAGGCTGGTTACCTAGCAACGAAGCACCTGATAGACCTGGGCCACAAGGAGATTGGTATCGCCTTCCCTCCTACCGACGACAATGATCGGGCACGCAAACGATTGCAAGGTGCGAGAACGGCTCTGTCTGGGGCCGGAATGGAACCAGCCGACCAATGGACCGTTCAATCAGTCTACGAGATCACTAAGGCTAAGAATGCTTGTTTGGACTTGCTTTCAATCGACAAAATACCCAGCGCCATTGTTTGTGGAAACGATATCATTGCCCAAGGAGCAAGCTTTGCCTGCCAACGTCTGGGACTATCCGTCCCAGACGACCTTTCTATCGTTGGCATTGGAGACTTCACCGGATCCGCTGACATGGAACCACCTTTATCAACAGTTCGTATTCCAGCTCGCAGAATTGGTCAGCAGGCTGGCCATCACCTCGCAATCACCATCCTCGAGAACAAACCCACGGAGATCCTCCGTAGCCAATTAGGCGTTGAAATGATTGTTAGAGGAACGACGGCGCCCTACGTGGCCGCCTGAAAGGAAGAAAGAGAACTCTGTGTACAAGCTAAAACCTACTTTATTCATTCTTGCTTTGTCGATTGTGGCAAGCAGCTCAGTTTTGCTTTTCGGCTCTCAAGCAAAAGCCGACGATGCAATCTGTTGTCTTGAGCGCAAGCCCAGCATTGAGCTCAATCATGAAATCATCGCTCAGGGCCTAGACACGCCTTGGGGTATGGCGTTCCTATCTGACGGCTCAATCTTGGTCACAGAACGGCCTGGCGCATTACGGCATATCAAGAATGGGTTAGTATCCGCACCTTTCTCCGGATTCCCAAAAATTGATGACATCGGCCAAGGTGGTCTGTTGGACATAGCCCTAGATCCAGACTTTGCTAGCAACAGCATCATTTATTTCAGCTACTCGGAACCATCGGCCAATGGGAAAAAATCGGGGACAGCTGTTGCTCGCGCTCAGATCAATCTGTCTGCAACACAACTGACCAGAGTCGAAACCATTTTCACGTCCAACATCAAAGGACGCGGGGGCCGTCACTTTGGTTCACGCATCCGCTTTGCTCCCGACAAGACGCTGTACGTTACTTTGGGTGACCGCGGAAATCCCGATAGAGCGCAGGATCCCTTTGATCATGCCGGTTCCATAATCCGCATCAATCGAGATGGATCAATCCCCAGCGACAATCCAGCCTTTGATGGCAAACACGCCTTACCTGAGATCTGGTCAATCGGTCACCGCAATCCGCAAGGCGCTACGATTGATCCAGTGTCTGGTGCTCTCTGGACCACTTCCCACGGTGATGCTGGTGGTGACGAGGTCAACAAACCGCAAATTGGTAGAAACTATGGCTGGCCACTGATCTCATACGGCACGACCTATTCGGGTAGCGGATACAAGCTAGGGAACACAGCGCCGGGCTACGAGCAACCCAAGTATTACTGGGATCCATCCATCGCTCCGTCTGGTTTGACGTTCTACGATCCGCCCAATCCAGCTATTCCCTCGTGGAAAGGGTCGCTTTTGGCTGGGGCTCTAAGAGGCGAGCTTCTATCCCGGCTTATCTTGAAAAGTGAGCAAGTTATAGCCGAAGAACGCTATTTGGAGGGCGAGTTCGGCCGTATCCGAGACATCAAGGTCGGCCCAGATGGCGCTGTCTATCTGTTAACCGATGACTGGGACGGCATCGTGGTTAGACTGACGGAAAAGTGACTTTGCAATCCGATCCTAACATGTTGAAACCTCAGCACATGTATTAGGGGCGGATTGGACGAAATGAACATTCAAAAACTAGCAGGATTTTGTTTTGTCGGCACTGGGGCAATGACAGTTGCGGGCTTTCTACTGCATCCACACGGCTATACCCCAGAAGTCCAGTTCATGTGGTTGTTCGGACATGGCCTGATATCTCTTGGCTTAGTTTTGAACCTGATAGGCCTGGGTTGGTTCTATTCTTTGGAACGTCGGCACCTGGGAAAACTAGGACTGCTTGGATTGACCGCCATTGGCATCGGGTTGAGCCATTACATAGGAAAACTCTATTGGTCTGGCCTAATCTACCCTTTCGTCTTTGAGGCCCATCCAGGCTTTATAGCGGAAGTCGGCCTTGGTCCAGGGTCTGAACCGAAAGCTGTCGTCATAAAGGCAGTATATTTTTCAGGAGCCTTGTTGTTCGCCATAGGATTCGCGGCTTTTGGTTCTGCCTTGCTGAAAGCAAAGCGATTCCCAAAGGTTCCGATTGTTCTACTAATGTCTGGTGCAATCGCAGTTGGTGTTTGGCCACTTATGCCAGATCTTCTACAGATGTTGAGCCCAGTCGTATCAGCGATTTATGCAATTGGATTGGTCTGGCTCGGTGTGGTGTTGATCCGACGTCGTCAGAATGATCGGCAACAGGAGTAATAGATTATGGGTTTCTCAGTCCAAAACGACTGAAGCCCTGCCTTTGATCACAACTTCACCGTTTTGATTACTTGCATGCATCTCTAGTTCAGCGCTGCCATTAGCTACTGACATTACTTTACCTGTTGCAGTCACAACGTCCCCTACTCGAACTATGGCCGTGAAACGAACCTCGAACTCTCGGATATTTTCTTGAGGAACCCAGTCAGTGAGGACACGACCGAGAAATGCCATAGACAGCATGCCATGGGCAAAAACGTCTCCCATACCAGCGGCCTTAGCAAAGTCGCTGTCGACATGGATTGGGTTATGATCGCCCGAAGCACCACAATACAGTGCCAACATATGTCGTGTGATCGGCCCAACAATGACCGGTTCTAAGACTTGCCCAATAGAAATCTCAACCATTGGGCTTCTCTCTATGTTGAACGACAATCGTCGTCAGCAGTTCTGCAATGAGAAGTCCGTCTTGGTTTGTCACTGTTAGTTCTTCTTCAAGGAACTCCAACTGACCGTCTTTTTTGTCGTAGATATTGGCAATCTTCTCGACCAAAGTCAGTCTATCGCCAGCGTAGCAAAGATTATGGTATTTAAATTTTTGGCCGCCATGCAGTACTTCCGCTAAGTCAATGTTTAGAAATTCCAAATAGTCGTAAGGATCTGGCTTTTCTTGGCGCAAGCACCACAGAAAAGTTGGTGGCACTGGAAGCGACCTATGACCAGCTGCCTTTGCCGCTTCTTCGTCACCGTAGATAGGATCAGTCTGGCCAATGGCTTTCGCAAAGAACCGAAGCCGGCCTTTTTCTACATCCAGTTCTCTGGGTGGAAAAGTGTAACCGATAAAATCTCTATTGATCATTGTGAGCTTTCGCCCTTTAATCTCATTGTTACAGCGTGGAAAGCCTTGCTCCAGGGTAACATGGCCTTTTCCTCTTCAAGAACCTTTAAACCCAATGCCGTCACGCCACCTGGTGTCGCCAAGGATCGAAGTATTTCACCTCCGCTTCTTTCGCTCGCCAAAGCGACTTTAGCTGCTGAAGCTAGGGTTTCTACTGTTACCTTTTTTGCTTGCTCTTTCGATAGCCCAGCTCTTTGGTTGGCTTGCACCATCTCGTCTATCAACGCGAAGTACCAACCATAGGCCGCGCCGTTTGTGGAAGCAGCCTCGAACTCTTCTTCGCTCTGCATCAAAATTCCCACGCCGATTTGGCTGAGCAATTGATACACAGTCGCGTGTTCCGGAAAATAGGACGTAGGGCTGGCAAGCAGAGCTGATGATGAGATTGGCATGGTGCGAACAATCGTTGCAGCGGGCGCCAATTCTTGTAATACCGCAATCTTAACTCCGGCCATTGCTGAAATCATCAGCTGCCCGTCCCTCCAGTTAAGCCCAGCTAATGCCGCCTCCACCTGTGCTGGCCGAACGGCAACAAAAATCGCGTCAGAAACATCAATAACCTGTTGATTTACTTGAACTATTTCAGCCTTGAATCTGCTGCGAAATGCGCGAGACTTTTCTGGATTGTGGCTAGACACCACAAGCTTTCCGCTCCAACCTGATTTCCGCAATCCTTCACATACAAAGCCTGACAAATGGCCTGCACCAATGATGCCCAATTTCTTGATCATCAATGGCCAATTTCGAAATTGTTCAAACCGCTGACGTCTTTGCCTCGCACCAAGTAAAGCGGCCGCGTGCCGTAGCCATGGTGCGCATGGTCCTTGCCCATCTCAGCTCCCAGCGCGTGGTCATAGTGCGAAGTTGCGGGCATCATCCGTACAATAAAGGCTGCACGACGCCTGTCTGTACGGTTAGCCTTCGATCCGTGGATCATATAGACATCATGAAACGAGACCTGCCCTGCTTCCAAAATCAAGTCTTCCGCTGCATTTTCGTCGAAATGCTCGCTGTCCGTCACCAGGTTGATGGTCATATCGCCACCTTCTACCCATGAATGCGACACCAGTTTGTGGGCCTCATGCGAGCCGGGAATGAAACGCATCGGGCCGTTTTCTTCGGTTACGTCATCCAAGGGGATCCACAAAGTTAGCGTCTCCAGTGGTCGAATAGGATAGTAGTCGCCATCTTGATGCCACGGTGTTTCTTTACCACTCTGTGCAGGTTTTCCGAAGATGGTCGTACCCCAGAGGATGATATCATCGCCAATCAACTGACCTGCAATCTCCATGAGATCTGGATGGGTTGCAAACTCCAGCCATTTCGTAGAACCGACAACGCCTTGAGAGCCATTCACCTGATGAGGGGCCAACATAATGTCTGATGTTAAATGCTTATTGTTATCCAAAAGCACCTGATACTCAGCTCTCATTTCTGCCAATAGTTCATCAGAAAGCCTGTACTTAGGAACGATCCAGCCCTTCTCTCGATAGGTTTCTAATTCCGCTTCGCTCAACCTAACACTCATTGTGAAGTCTAGTCCTGTTCTCGTTTGATCTGTGTACTATTAAGAAGCTCTGAGCAGCGAGTTGTCAAGCAACACACAAAGCCTTGCCAACTCGAAAAAACCAAGATAGAGGGAAAATCAAAGGAGTTTTCCATGTCGCAGTCATCTGAAAAAGCTTTCGAAACGCTCTTGCTCGAGATGGCTCAGCTTTTCGAGTTAGAACAGCAAGAACTGGGTCATGAAGAAGCCGGTGAAACCGCTTCTGTACTGCGTGAAGCAGCAGGCAAAACCGAACCAATTTTGGCGAAACCCTACGATTATGATCATTTGGTGGAAAAGACATTAGCATCAGCCCAACATCCTTGTGCTGTTGCTGCCAGGGATAGCATGCCGTTTATCCAGTGGGAGAATACTGCCGGTATCCTTGATGAGTATATTCCTGACGCCGTTTCTTCGGCTTTTGCTGGCAATCAATTGATGGGTCCCGGAAGCCTAATTGACCATCCCTCCCTCCGGGCTGGTCTCTATTTCCAATGTGCAAACTCCTATTACGCTTTACACCATCACGAGGCAGTGGAGACCTATATCATGATTGACGGTACTGGCGATTGGACTCAAGGCGACGTTACGACAAGCTATGGCGTTGAGGGTCTCATTCACCACACCTCCTTCATGCCTCATGCATTTAGGACATTTGACAAGCCGCTGATGGCCATTTGGCGCTGGTCCGGTAACATCGATCCGTCGACGTATAAAATGCTACCGGATGAGAATGGGTGAACGAATATTAAGCCACTTCAAGACAGCATTATTCAATCTTGAATGTTGACAGATATTGAGTCCGCGTTTGCGATTTCCTCAGTCGTCATCACAGTCATTAACTCATCACACTGAGATTGAGTCCTAGCCTTTGCTTCTCCTTTTTCTAACTCAGCTGTCTTTAGGCAATAAGCAAGAGCTTTGCTTTTGTTCCCTAGCGGTGGCTCAGCTTCCCAATATAGCCAAAAAAGTGCAGTCCCTGCATCAATGTGACCGCCGATTAGACCTTGTTTGTAGAGTGCCTCCGCTTTTTCCAGGTCTCTCGTGACGCCCGAGCCGCTTTCATACATGTAACCCAGGTTTCTTATAGCCCTCAGATTACCCTCATTAGCAGCTTGTGAGAATAGTTTCTTGGCTTGGTCAAAATCGACTTCCACACCAAGCCCCTTAGCATAGAGCGTCGCTAAATTGACAGTCCCAACACTATGGCCAGCTTCATGAGACTTCCTATAAAACTCAAAGGCTGCGATGTAATTAGGTGGGGTTGATTGTTCTTCCAAAACACCTCTGTTTGCATAGGCAAGGCTGTAACCAAGCTTTATGGCCTGGTCGTAGGCAGCTTTTGCTCTGTTTGTATCTTTTGACACACCTCCTGCTCCGGTGGAGTAGAGCAAAGCCATATTGTACCAAGCCTTAGGGTAATTCTGAGCAGCTGATTTCTTGTACCATGAAAGTGCTTCCACAGCTGTACCTTCAGATTCTGGCAGGCTTTCGAGAGCCACACCCATCAAATTTTGAGCATCAGGATCACCGTCGCGGGCTGCGGAACGCGTGAGTTCAATCATGGCGTGATAATTTTGGTTGTGGAATGATTGTCTTGCATAATCTAAGTCAGACAACGACTGACCGAAAGAAGCTGACAAAGCCCCGAACATAGCAGCAAAAGCAGCCCCCAGATAAAACAGTCTATCTATCTTCACGTTATATCCCTTCAGGCTTTGGTCCGCCACTCGTCCAGTCCAACACTTCTACTGTATGGACAATAGGAATGTCAGTCCCTTGGCCAATTTGCGTAATACAACCAATGTTTCCCGTCGCTATGAATTCTGGGCGAGTCTTTTCTATGTTTGCAACTTTGTTCTCTAGCAGCTTGGCTGAAATTTCGGGCTGAAGAATATTGTAGGTTCCCGCCGAGCCACAACAAAGATGGCCCTGTGGAACGTCTTGGACTTTAAAACCTGCCGCCTTCAAAAGGTCTTTAGGCTGCGTTGTTATCTTTTGGCCATGTTGCATCGAACAAGCGGAATGATAGGCTATACGCTGTCCCGTCTCAACGACCGAAGGCATGAGGCCAACATCAAAAAGAAACTCCGTCACATCTTTAGCCAGCGAAGAAATAAGCTCTGCTTTCTCCGCATAGTCAGGATCATTACGGAACATAAAACCATAGTCTTTGATTGTCGTTCCACAGCCCGAAGCATTGATGACAATGGCATCGAGTCCCTTGCCACCACCCTCTTTCGTATCTCTATGCCAGGCATCAATCATGACTTTGGCTTGCGCGTGGGCTCGGTCAGATTTGCCCATGTGATGAACAAGAGAACCGCAACAACCTGTATTCTCTGGGTAGACAACTTCCGCACCATGGCGCGTTAACAACCGCAAAGTCGCTTCGTTGATTGAAGGTTGCAGCACCTTTTGGGCGCAGCCCGGCAAAACAGCGACGCGGTATTTCTTTTGCCCCTCAGCCGGTGTCACTCCAGGTTTATCGAACGGTGAAGCAACTGGTAATCGCGTTGGCGCCAACTGTAGCATGGCCTTCAGGCGGGCGGGAAACAACCCAGCGAAGGGTTTCGCCATACCGGCGAATAGTAAAGAAACTTTAAAAAGCCTTGGGCTTGGCAGAACCGTTGCCAATAAGGCCCGTAGTCCTTTGTCAATCAAAGGGCGGTCATAAGTTTCTTCGATATGCTTGCGCGCATGGTCGACCAAATGCATGTAATTCACACCGGAAGGACAAGTAGACATACAAGACAAACAGGAAAGACAGCGATCCACGTGGGTAACCACCTCTTTGTTCGCTGGCTTGTCGTTCTCCAACATATCCTTGATCAGATATATGCGCCCTCTCGGACTATCCAACTCATCCCCCAACAGCGTGTAAGTCGGGCAGGTGGCTGTGCAAAACCCACAGTGAACACAAGTTCTTAGAACTTGTTCAGAGGCGGCCATATCAGGATTTTTTAGTTGCTCAGGCGTAAAGTTAGTTTGCATTTTATATCCCTTCGAACTGGCGGCCAGGATTGAGGACAGCCTTAGGGTCAAAGGCTCTTTTTACCCCCTCACTTAGCATTCGGTTGCCTGGAGCAAGAGGGTCAAAAACATCCAACCTTTTGCGAATATCTTCAGGCGCTTTGAAGAGTAAAGCTTGTCCCCCCACAAGGGCTAATGCAGCACGGATGTCCAACCCGGATTGGTTTTCATCAAGCCCAATCCAAACAAGACCGCCGCCCCAATCATAGAACGCAGCTACATCACCTTGTTTTTTGAGTTCGTTTACCAATGCCGGCCCAGCCGTAAGCGTAGTTGAAACCTTCCAAACGATATCTTTCTTAGAGAGCAGAGAATTCACTTCCCTAACTTCGACCCAGAAAGCGTCTCCCTCTTCGTTCCCTATTGTTTCTAATTCACCAAAAGAGGCGAGCGCCAACTTCAGCTCCTCGATGCGATAAGCAACTGATTTCTCCAATCCTTCTATCTGTACCGCGGTCTGTGACCTTCCTGGGACGTGGGCGGCGGTAACGACATCAAAGGGACTTCCCAACGCAACCGACATAAACTGAACAGCGCTCTCATCACTGAGGCCCGACGCGAAAAGAGTGACGCGACTTTCCTGAATGGGCAGAGTCTTCAACGTGACATCTGTCATCGCGGCTAATGTTCCCCACGACCCTGCCATCAGCTTGCAAAGATCGTAGCCAGTGACGTTCTTCATCACCCTACCGCCGTTCTTGATCTGCTCGCCCCGACCATTGATCATCTCAACACCCAAGAAGTGGTCGCGTGCAGCCCCTTTGGATAGGCGGCTTGGTCCTGAAAGATTTGTCGCTAAGACTCCGCCAATAGATGGCTCAGCGCTTGAACCCAGCAAGGCTGCGTAAGATGGCGGATCAAAAGCTAGACGTTGCCCCCCTTCCGCTAGAACTTTGGTTATCTCACTGACTGGTGTTCCTGCTTTGGCAGATACAACCATTTCGGATTGTTCGTAGAAATTGACACCTGTCAGACCAGATAAATCCAGCTGATTATCGCAATCGATGCACCGCCCAATAGTGCGTTTACTACCCTGCCCCAGAACTTCTATTGTCTTGCCTGAGCTATTATGCTCTTGGATGATCTTTTTTGCTTCTACCGCGGTCGTTGCTTTAACTGTAGGCATTGGTTAAGCGGCCTCCATTTTAGCAACCTGTCCGTCTTCCAACGGAAAGACTTTCGCGGGATTCAAGAGCCACTGCGGATCGAAGACTGATTTCAATCGCTTCATCTGATCAAGGTCATCTTTGTTGAACATGATCGGCATGAGGTCGCGTTTCTCGATTCCAACGCCATGCTCACCTGTCAGACATCCACCAACATCCACACACAACTGGAGGATTTCTGCGCCCATTTCTTCAACACGTTCCAACTCGCCTGGCTTGTTGCCGTTGTAGAGCACAAGGGGATGGAGGTTGCCATCGCCCGCGTGAAAAATGTTGGCCACTTGCAGCCCATACTTGTCCGAAATCGCCTGGATACCTTTGAGAACTTCAGGCAACCGAGAGGTCGGTATGGTTCCATCCATACAAAGGTAGTCCGGTGAGATTTGTCCTACCGCACCAAAGGCTGATTTCCGACCCTTCCAGATAGCAGCGCTCTCTGTTTCATTATAACTGACTTTCAGCGACACCGGATTGAAGTCTTTGGCAATGCTGGTGATTTTCCCCAGCTGGTCGTCAATTTCTTCATCCGAGCCTTCCACTTCGATGATCAGCATGGCTTCCACGTCGAGCGGATATCCTGCATTTGTGAAGTTTTCGGCTGCATGTATCGCTGGACGGTCCATAAACTCGATGGCGACAGGAATGATTCCAGAGGCAATAATTGCAGCGACACAGGCTCCCGCATCCTCATTCGCATTAAACCCTACGAGGACAGGTCGCGCACCCTCTGGGCTGCGGAGAATACGTACGGTAATTTCTGTCACAACGCCCATCATGCCTTCAGAACCGATGAACAGCCCCATCAAGTCATAGGAATTGGCGTCTAAATGCTTGCCGCCGAATTCGACTATTGATCCGTCCATCAATGCTACTTTGAGGCCAAGAACATTGTTGGTTGTGACACCATATTTCAGACAGTGAGCCCCACCAGAATTCATCCCAATATTACCTGCAATCGTACAAGCCAGCTGACTGGAGGGATCTGGCGCATAAAAGAAGCCGTCCGGTGACACCGCGTTAGTGATGTTGATGTTCGTCACACCAGCCTGAACTGTTGCAGTGCGGTTGTCATAGTCAATCTCGAGAATTGACTTCATTTTTGACACACCGAGAATAACTGCGTCACCCAACGGCAACGCACCGCCCGCCAGAGACGTCCCCGCTCCTCTAGCCACAACGTTTACTCTTTGATCGTTGCAATACTTGAGAACAGCGGAAATTTCTTCTGTTGTCGAAGGCAGAACGACTGCCAAAGGCATCTGACGGTATGCCGCCAATCCATCTGTCTCAAAAGGGCGTAGCTCGTCCTCTTTGTCGATCACCGCGTCATCCGCACTAATCAGACTGCGCAACGCTGAAACAATTTCTGCCTTGCGGCTCACTATTTTTGGATCGGCCTCGGGTAGTTGCAACATATCAAATCCTCCTAAGAAGCTGCAGCGATCTGTTCTGCTTTCTTGACCATGTTCTCAGCCTGTTTAATTGATGCGATGTCAATTAAACGACCATCCAGTGACACAGCGCCCAAGCCCTGAGCTGTGGCTTCTTCCATCGCCTCAATTATACGCTTGGCTTTGGTAATGTCGGCTTCTGAAGGGCTGTAAACTTCATTGGCGAGATCAAGCTGTGATGGATGGATCGCCCATTTGCCTTCGCAACCAAGAACACCAGCACGATTTGCTTGCGCTCTAAAACCTTCTGAATCGGAGAAATCACCAAAGGGGCCATCCACAGCGCGCAAGCCATAGGCTCTCGCTGCGACAACCATTCGAGAAACCGCGTAGTGCCACATGTCGCCCCAATGGTACTGGCGATCACTGTCCCCGGCTTCGCCAGTCAAAACGCCGTAGTCAGCATGTGGACCACCAATCATAGTGGTTCGGGCTTGTGTGGATGCTGCGTAATCTGCAACACCGAAATGAAGTGACTCATTGCGTTTCGATGCGGCAGCTATCTCGTCAACGTTCGCCATGCCGAGTGCTGTTTCAATGATGATCTCAAACCCGAGACGCTTCTGACGACCAACTGCATCCTCAACCTGGGTGCAAAGCATATCCAGCGCATAGATATCTGATGCGGTACCGATCTTTGGCAACATCAAAAGATCCAGCCTCTCGCCGGATTGTTCTATGATATCAATCACATCTCTATACATGTAGTGAGTGTCTAGGCCATTCACCCGCACCGAAAGTGTCTTGTCGCCCCAGTCCAGTTCCTGAATAGCTTGAATGGCATTCTTTCTTGCTTGCGGTTTCTCATCAGGGGCAACGGCATCTTCAAGATCCAGGAACACGACATCCGCAGAAGACTGTGCTGCCTTCTCAAGAAACCTCATTTTACTGGCCGGAACGGCCAGTTCAGATCGGTTCATTCTCGCTGGCGCTTGTTCAACAATAGTAAATGACATCAGTACATCCTTAGTTTTGGGAGCTCGGGGAGTTACCACCAAATTCTCGCGTTATTCTTTCAGCTGTGGAACAGACCAACTTGCCTAGCTCCTGGAACTTGTTATCAGGTATTCTTGCTAGCGGACCCGACAAAGATAATCCAGCCACGGGATCACAGTTTTCATCATATATTAGCGAAGCAACACAACGAAGTCCGACGGCATGTTCTTCATCATCAATGGCGTAGCCATCGCGCAGTGCATCAGCAAAAGCTTGGCGCATGACAGACATATCAGTGATCGTTTTATCGGTCACTCTGCGCATACCTGTTTTGGCCAGCAGAGCTGAACGTTCCTGTTCCGATTGCACGGCCAACATGGCCTTACCTATGCCAGAACAATGGAGCGGGACCCTTGTTCCTGGGGCCGCCATCGCGCGCATCATTTGACGAGATTCAATCTGCGCCACATAGACGGCAGCATCACCGCTCTGAACCGCAAGGTTAACCGTCTCGCCCGTTGTCTCCATCAGCGCTTTCATGAATGGTCTCGCCGTTTGAATGAGGTCGCGGTCACGAACAAAGGCGTTACCAATCGAGAAGGTTTTCACACCAACCGACCAAGTCAGGCTATCGGCGTCAAAACGAGCAAATTTTTCCTGCTGAAGGGTCGATAACAACCGATGTGTTGTTGAAGGTGGAAAGCCAGACTGGGCGGCGATCGTTTTGAGAGACAACCCTCCTCCACCATTAGCTAAAATCTCCAGCAACTGCAGTGCTTTTACGAGAGATTGGACTTGGCCTTTGTTGGAACCGTTGCTGTCAATTTTTGTTGGCACAGAGCTTCTCCTATACCGGAGAAGTTAACAAACTGTCCGCACTATGTAAAACGTCATTCCACAATATGAGACAAGAAAACCTCAATCCTGCCTAGACAATTTGTATTCACGGTAAAGGATAAAAATACCACTTCCTACGATCAGCAGTCCGCCAGCAATTGAAGCGAGATCAGGTATGTCGCCCCAAATCATAAATCCAAAGAGAGCAGCCCAAACCAACCCTGTGTATTCAAAGGGAGACGTAATCGCCGGATTGGCAAGCGTGTAAGCCTTGGTGATTAGGAACTGCGCTGACACACCAAACAAAGCAACAAATGCAACCAGCGCAAGTGATTCAGTGCTAACAGGCTCCCAAATCCACAACTGCGGAATCCACATGGTGGAAGCAAACCCTAACAGGGTGTAAAACAAAATCGACTGCGCCGATTGTTTCTCGCCAAGCCGCCTGGTTGCCAATGCAACGAGAGCCCATCCGAATGCAGCGGCTAACATATACAACATCGGCCATTGGAACCCGCCGCCAGGTTTAGTCATTAGAACAACCCCAAGGAATCCCACAACGACAGCCGACCAGCGTTTCAACCCGACCTGTTCCCTCAAGACAGGCACCGAAAGAGCCGTCAAAAACAGCGGAAATGAGAAGAACAGCGCCGTCGCTGTTGCCAGCTCCAAATACTTCAGACCCGTGAAGAACAAGCACCAAGACACGACGTTCACAAAAGTCCTGAAGAACAAAAGCTTGGGCTCATGGATCTTCAAATCCATTCTGGCCCTAAAGAGCTTCGTACCACTGTAGAGGAAAACAATCCCAAAGAGGCTTCGGATGAAGATGATTTGCAGAACAGCCAATTCGACGGTAAGCCATTTTATCCCGCTGTCCTGGATAACAAAGAGAACTGCACCAAAGAGTACCATCACGATGGCTACCAATATTTGTTTGTTCACTTTGCCACCTGTTTTTCAAAACCAGATCTTCCCTAGCACCTAACGCATGGCAAAGCATCCTGATAAATGAAGGTTCGGCGGCTATCGTTTATGACTGCAGTCACTTCCAGAGAGCACCAAACTGGGCTACTCTCCGTCTATACGAGCTAAAACAGTGATTGGGGAAGACATGATGGCATTCCAAAGATATTGGTTCGGAGTCCTCATTTGCTTGACGGCATTTGGACCGGCGAAAGCAGACACTGTGTTGGTATTGGACGCATCAAACTCAATGTGGGGCGAAATCGGCGGTACTCACAAGATTGACATTGCTAAAGAAACCGTTGGCTTGATCATGCACGATTGGCCAGAAAGCGAAGCCATTGGAATGATCGCCTACGGCCATCGACGTAAGTCTGATTGCAGCGATATCGAAACCCTTGTTCCCATTTCGCAGGGAGCAGCTGCAGACATTGCACGCCTCACCCAACAGCTTTCGCCCAAGGGCAAAACACCGCTCAGTGATGCAGTACTAGCAGCCGCTGAAGCGCTTCGATATCAAGAGTCGGAAGCGACGGTCGTTCTCGTCACAGACGGTGTCGAGACGTGCAACCAAGACCCCTGTCTACTGGCCACTCAATTGGAACAGCAGGGTATAGACTTCACCGCCCACGTGATCGGCTTTGACATGTCCTTGGAGGAACAAGCCTCTGTTGCTTGTCTCGCCTATGAAACAGGCGGTTTGTTCCTTCCCGCTGATAACGCTGGCGAGTTGGCTGAGGCTTTTGGAGAGGTCAGCGAAGTTTTGCAGGAAGAACAAGCACCAGCGATTGAAAGAGAGGCCGCTCTAACCGTCCCCAACGAAGTACCGGCTTCAACCAGCTTTTCTGTTCAGTGGTCAGTTGAAGAAGCGGTTTCGCAAGTCCGCATAATGTTGGTGCCCGAAGGAGCAGGCCCTAACAAGGCTTTCCACTCTATCAACTCACTCTCACCTCACAGATCATTCATTGCCCCCAATGAGCTTGGAGCCTACGACGTAATCGTTTGGGATGGCACGACAAAGTCTGTACTTGCCCGGCAACCGCTCCTGGTTGTTGAAGGCGGTGTGCAAATCTCTGCACCAGACAACGTTACTGCAGGCCAAAACTTCACTGTGAGTTGGGGGGCTGAAGGGACAAAAGTCGACCGAATAGCCGTTGCTACAATCGGCCAAGCCAAACCAAGAGGTCTCTACAACCGCTCTGCCTCCGGAAGAACGGAACGAAAAATGAGAGCCCCGAAAGAGGCCGGTCGATATGAGGTCCGCTACATTGGAGTTGGGGATACGGTCCTGGCGACGACGACTATCACAGTGGAGTAAATCGGCTTACTTGTTCAGGCCGTTCCAACAGGCCTCGTCGTAACCTAAAGCCCAAGCAGCGCCTTGCTCCACATCGCTTAGTTCATGCCAGGCTTTACCGTTAGAAGCTGGAAATTTGGCCTCATTCCCACTATCCCAAATGTTCTCTGTCCAGCCAAGTTTACGCCAGTGTTTCTTGTACTTTCCTGGAATTTGATACCAAGCAAGACTACTCCATTCCGCATCAACGGAAGAGTCTGCCTGCACTGAAGAAAAGGTAAACAAACTTACCAAAACAACAACTAGTGACGCTTTGAGGACTCTAACCATGACTACCTACAAATTGTTTTTTGTCAATTTAGACAATAAACAATTTGTGTCAAGTTCTGATGCGCCCGTCTATCCTTTCAACAGATCTTTCATATTAGTTGAAGGATCGCTCAGGACCTCAGGAGCAATAGATTTTTTCATACCAATCAAACGCATGCCAACGACGTATTCCTGCGCTGAGTTACAGGCATTGACGGCTTTTAAGACACCATCCCTGAGCGCAAAGACAGCAAATTTGCCTTCTTCCAAAGAACCTCGAAGCACGAATTCATCGTCGTCCATAGGAACGCCGGCCATTTGCAGGCGATAGTCATATTGCTGGGTCCAGAACCATGGAACCTCGTTGTAGGCCTTCGGTTGCTCGACGATTGCACTTGCGGCGGCTTTTGACTGAGCTATCGCGTTGTGAACTGATTCAAGACGGATGCCGTAACCAAGACTAAGGTTGTCAGTGTATGCGACGTCACCGACCGCATAGACATTGGCATCCGATGTCCGGCTGAATTCGTCAACCACAACACCATTGGTGCATTCCAAGCCAGCCTGTTGAGCCAATTCATCATTGGCAACCGCACCTATTCCCACGATTACCAAATCGACGTCAACGCGGTCACCGTTGGAGGTCACAACTGCTTCGACAGCTGTATCACCTTCAAAGGCTGTCACGCCGGTAGAAACCTGAATAGTGACACCTTTGTCTTGATGAACCTTTGTGAAGAATTCAGAAACCTGCGGCGCAACACCTCTGGCCATCATGCGGTCCAGGAACTCGAACACAGTGACTTCACAGCCCATTTTCCTGAGGCTTGAGGCAGTTTCCATGCCAATGTATCCACCGCCGATTACAGCTACTGATTTCGCATTCTCCGCCATCGCTTGAAGTGCCAGGGCATCATCAACCGTCCGGAGATAGGCAATTCCTTCCAAATCAGAACCGGGAACAGAAATCTCCCTTGCTCTGGTGCCTGTCGCGATGATTAAGTCATCGTAGCTGAGTTCTTTGTCGCCGTAGCGGACTATCTTGGCGCCAACGTCGATAGACTGCACCTTCGCATTGCGGATCAGGTTTATATTTTGATCAGGATAGAAATCCTCTGAGCGAAGAAAGGATTTCTCAATCGGCTGCTCCCCGAGCAAGAAGGCTTTAGACAGCGGCGGGCGTTCGTAAGGCAAATGGCTTTCATCACCAAGGATCGTAATCTCACCCTCGTATTTCATCTGGCGAAGAGAGATTGCTGCTTGGGCGCCGGCTTGTCCGGCACCAATGATTACAACACCAGCCATGTGCTTGGTCCTAACTTATCTAAATTCTTCCGTGATCTTTCAGGCAAGACCGCATACGTTCCACACGATCCCACTCCCCACGCTGTAAAGCAAAGACCAGCGCGTTGGTCCAGTAGAAACAGGCTTCCTCTACTGCACCTGTCGCAAAATGGATGGCAGCGCCCTTCTCATAGATCTCTGCAACACGGTCTGTACGCTCTCGTTGCAGCAGATCGAGCAACTCATCGTTTAGAGCCTCAAGCTCTTGGTTCATTGAGATCTATGCCGCTTTAGCCAGCTGTCTGGCAACCCAGATATGAAAAGCATGGGTTGGTGTGTCCATTGCCGGTGAGAAAACACCGCCGTCGAAACCCTCTGAGTTACGCCCCTTTTGCATGCCTTCAACCACGAAGATATCTTCGGCAAACACTTCATGCCAGTTCTCTGCGTTTTTCTTACGCAGGTCCGCATAGTCTTCGCCTGACGCTTCCTTCTTGAGGTAATAGAGTTCAACATGTTCAACTGTGCGATCAATGGATTTCGGCTCAAGCTGGATCGCGAAAAAATGGTCGTTGTGAATGCCAAGGAGAACATTCGGATACAGCGCTGTGTACTCCGAACTCGTGTCCCATTTTTCGTCGATGCCTTCAATCCGTGGAAAACGTTTGCCGTTTTCATCCTTCAAAGGTTGGAAAACCTCTGACCCCTGCCCTGAATAATCATTGTCTTCGATAATGTGATAGTGATCTTCAAGGCGAGAATAGGAATTCAAGCCCGGATGGATCCAAGGAAGGTGGTATGATTCACAATAGTTCTCTACCGCCAATTTCCAGTTACAATTGACGTCAAAGCTGAAGGACGAATCCTCACCTGTATGGATCACTTCGACGCCCAGGAAGTCTTTCCAGCGTTCTTGCATCGGCGCAATTCTTTGCTCGAAGGATTCAGCCTTACCATCCAGGTTAATGAAGATCACATCCATCCAAACCGCAGACCGCACTTCGCGCAAACCATGCTTTTTTGGGTCGACATCTTCGTGGCGGTTGTTACCTGGTCCACCGACGTGTGGTGTCATCGCCAGTTCACCGTTCAAGCTGTAGCACCACGAATGGTAAGGGCAACGGAGCACACCTTTGGTATTGCCAGCTTCTTCAACCAAGATCATGCCACGGTGGCTGCAAACATTATGGAAGACTTTGATTTGATCATCTTGATCACGCAAAATCAGAAGAGGTTGACCCAACAACTCAACAGGCTTGTAATCGCCTTTCTTTGGCAGATCTTTGCCAAAGCCAATGCAGGCCCAGTTCGGCGCGAAAACACGCTCTCGTTCGAGCTTCAAATAGTCTGCATCGGTGTAGCATGTGTTGGGCAAACCGTGAGCTTCCGCCACCGGACGGTCAACGTGGTCCAGAACGCCGTGAAGCATCTTTTCGATTGGTGTGATTTCGTTCATATCAAACTCCTAAAACTTAGCGAGAAGTTGGCCACAAACTGGGCGCATTAACATTCTTTAACTTTCTTTGCTTCACCCGAAACTGCCGCGCTTTCTAAGAAACGACAGAGAGAATGTCAGTTTTAGAACAATCACAAAATTTGCGTCTTAGAACGATCACATTTCCCGCGTTACCATCTAGAAATTTGCCTATGGTTAACCTTACAAAACTCACTGGCGCTATTGGCGCAACCCTATCCGGGGTCGACCTCAGCGCTCCGACATCTTCAACAATCGATCTTCTTCGGCGATGCCTTGATGATCATTTGGTTGTTTTCGTGGAAGATTAAGATCTGGATCGATTTCAGTTGTCAGCCTTGGGGCGACAGTTCGGCCCGCCCTTTCTCCATCCCTAGGTGAACGCAGAGTCATGATCCGAACGACGGCGCTAGAATCCTAAAGATCCTGAACCTGAATACCAGGCAGAGATTTAACCGCTGCACGGATTGCCGCGTTCAGTTGATAGGTGTGAGGCAAATCGATCTCTGCTTCGTCGTCTTTTGTCAAAGTTAACACGAGAGAGACCTTGCCTCTCCCTCTTCCCCCCTGCTCGATTACGGATTTCAGTTGGGGTAAAATCTCTGGCTTTTCGACAAAGATGCGCAAACCCATCGCGGCTTGAGCGACAACAGGTTCCAAGGGCTCGATCTTCTGTGCAGTTAATCGCCCACCACCTTCATCATCAACCCGGAAGTCCCCTGTTAGCAGAACAGCATTCCCGGTTTCCAAGTACTCACGGCTCGCATTAAGGGCATCAGAAAAGAGAGCAACTTCGTAGACGCCAGAGGTATCGGACAACTGAACGAACGCAAACCGGTTGCCTTTAGCTGACGTCCGCTCCTGCTTGTTCATCACCAAGCCCGCCAACTTAACCCTCGGGACCGCTTTGCCACCCTCCATCAACTCTTGAGAGGTTATGATTTTCAATTTCTTCAGGCTGGCTTCGTAATCGGCCAGAGGGTGACCGGTAAGGTAAAAACCTACAGCCTCAAACTCTTGGCGTAGCCGATCAATCGAAGACCAATCATCGATTGGGTTTAGCGGAATTTCTTGAGATTCCGGCGCCATGACATCGCCGAACAAGCCGATCTGACCCGACGCTTTTTCACTTGCGGCCGCCGCTGCATGTTTCAGGACTTCTTCCATGTTCCCAAGCAACATTCGACGGTTACCGTTGATGCAATCTAAAGAGCCTGAACGCACCAAATTTTCAAACAACCGTTTGTTGATAGATTTGGGATCAAGGCGGAAAGCAAAATCAGAAAGTGATTTGAAAGCACCACGTTCCAATCGCTCTTCCACTAGTCCTTCCATCGCCGAACCGCCGACGTTCTTGATGGCTGCTAAAGCATAACGAACGGCCTTACTCCCGTCCTCCCTTAGCTCAACAGCGAATTCAGGTAGCGAGTGATTAATCGACGGTGGCAGCAGTTCAATTTTCAAGCGCTCGAGTTCTTGTTTAAACCCTGCTAGTTTATCGGTGTTGTTCATATCGTAGGTCATGGACGCCGCCATGAACTCGACTGGATAGTTGTGTTTCAGGTAAGCCGTTTGATAGGCTACCAGCGCATAAGCAGCAGCATGAGATTTGTTGAAACCATAGCCTGCAAACTTTTCAACTTGCTTGAAAATCTCCGCGGCTTTCTTCTTGTTAACACCGTTCTCAACAGATCCTTTCACGAAGATCTCTTGCTGTTCGTCCATCTCTGATTTGATTTTCTTACCCATGGCACGGCGCAGCAAATCCGCTCCGCCAAGGCTGTAACCCGCCAACAGCTGAGCTGATTGCATCACCTGTTCCTGGTAGATCATGATGCCGTAGGTCTCCAACAGGATCGGCTCAAGCAACTCATGCAAACAATCGACCTCCTCTTCGCCGTGTTTACGACGAATGAAGGCCGGAATGTTGTCCATCGGACCTGGACGATAGAGCGCCACAACAGCGATGATGTCTTCGAATCTGTCGGGCTTCAGATTCTTGAGAACATCGCGCATACCCGATGATTCCAGCTGAAACACACCGACAGCCTCGCCTCTGGAGAGCATATCATAGGTGCCAACGTCATCCAGCGGCAGGTTCTTCAAATCTATGGAACCACCGTTCCGCTCAATCCACTCTTTGGCCTTCGCAAGAACCGTCAGCGTTTTCAGACCAAGAAAGTCGAACTTGACCAGACCAGCAGGTTCTACCCACTTCATGTTGAATTGTGTGGCGGGCATGTCCGAGCGTGGGTCACGGTAAAGAGCCACAAGCTCTTTCAGAGGACGGTCACCAATCACCACGCCAGCCGCGTGGGTCGAGGCGTGCCGGTAAAGCCCCTCTAACTTCATTGCAATATCAATAAGGCGGCGAACAGTCGGATCTTGGTTTCTGAGGTTCCTTAACCCCTCCTCACTCTCTACGGCCACATGCAATGGTGTTGGTTTAGCTGGGTTGTTCGGCACCA
This sequence comes from uncultured Alphaproteobacteria bacterium, assembly GCA_905480575.1. Classification (GTDB taxonomy): domain Bacteria; phylum Pseudomonadota; class Alphaproteobacteria; order UBA7985; family CAJQQZ01; genus CAJQQZ01. The sequence continues at coordinate 54,892 of CAJQQZ010000032.1, forward strand.
TCTTTGAAATGCGGTCAACCTGACCGTATGGCATCTGCAGAACACGCCCTACGTCTCGCAAGGCCGCACGGGCTTGAAGCTTACCAAAGGTAATAATTTGAGCGACGCGGTCGGCACCGTACTTATCGCGCACATAACGAATAACTTCGTCCCTTCGATCCTGACAAAAGTCGATATCGAAATCGGGCATCGACACCCGCTCAGGATTGAGGAAACGTTCGAACAGCAAACCAAACCGCAAGGGATCAAGGTCTGTAATTGTCAGCGCCCAGGCAACAACAGACCCTGCACCGGAACCACGACCTGGACCGACCGGTATGTTGTTCATCTTCGACCAATGGATGAAGTCTGCGACGATTAGGAAGTAGCCCGGAAACCCCATGTCCTCGATAACCTTGAGCTCAAAGTCTAGACGCTCACGGTAAGGTATCGCACGCTCTTCAATAGTTTGACCTTCTTCCAATCCTTCTAGCCAAGATGGCGTTTCAAACCGTGCTTCCAACCCAGCTAGCGCTTGGGCGCGTAACTCTTCTGCTTCACTCCTGCCCTCAGAGCTGTCATAAGCGGGCAAGATGGGCGGATGCATTTCGGGCATGAAAGCACAACGTTGGGCAACAATAAGGGTGTTATCGATGGCTTCTGGTAAATCAGAGAAAAGGGAGCGCATGTCTCTGGCGGACTTAAATCCATGCTCTGGCGTCAGGCGCCGTCGTTGATCATCACCTACGGTCGTTCCCTGTGCAATGCACAGAAGGACGTCATGAGCTTCATACATGCCAGCGTCTTTGAAGTGTACATCATTGGTCGCAATCAAGGGAATGTCATGTTCATAGGCCAGCGCAACAACTTTATCTTCAATCGCTAGCTCTTTCGCGCTTTCGTGGCGCATGACTTCCATGTAAATCCGGCCATCAAACAAAGACTTGTAGCGTTCTAGATCCGCGAGCGCTGCTGCATCCTGTCCCTCAAACAAATGCCGACCGAGGGAATGATTGGGGCCGCCAACAAAGGCCAACAGACCACCGGAGTGGGCCGTTAGCTTGTCAAACGAAATTTGTGCCTCCTCACTTACTTCACTTTCGAGGAAAGCGGTCGTCACGAGATCCATTAGATTAAGGTAGCCTTCTTGATTCTGCGCAAGAACCAATAGCTCGTCAGGTGCGTAACTCTGGCCAGTAGGCGATTTATCTTCTCTCGCTATTCCGAGCACGGTCCCGACAATAGGCTGGACACCAGCCTTAGAGGCGGTAACTGAAAACTCCAAGGCACCAAAAAGGTTGTTGCGGTCAGTGACTGCAACGGCTGGCATCTTGTATTTGGTGCAAAGCTCTACGAGCTCTCCAATCTTGAGAGCTCCTTCAGAAAGAGAATAAGCAGAACGGACGCGGAGGTGGACAAAATCGGAATGAATCATAGGCCCCAATAGAGCAGGATTCGTTGCTTCTCGCGAGTCTGAATTTACTTCTTATGTGCTTAGATCACGTACTCTATGAATGGCGACTTGGTTGCTACCTTGTCATAGAGTTTACGGGCTGTGTCATTGAATTCCTGCGTCATCCAATAAACCTCGCAAGCGCCCTCTTTTGCCGCCGTTGCTTCAACCGCTTTGATGAGTGCTTTAGCAACTCCCTGCCCCCGGCTCTCTGGGACAGTGAAGAGATCATGTAGGTAGCAACGTGGTTTGGTCGACCATGATGTCAGATGGAAAAGAAACTGTGTCATTCCAAGCAATTTGCCACTTTCATCCTCTGCGACGAGACAGAGGATACCACCATCGTCAGTATTGATTCTCTGCCAGGTCGCCTCTGTCACTTCTGCTGGCAACTCAGCTTCGTAGAAAACCAGATAGGCGTTCCAAAGCGTCGACCATTGATCATGGTCTTCGGGACGCACGGATCTAATTTGAAATGTCATGGCTCAGATTCCCTTTTCTTTGATCAGGCCGCTTCCCAACTCAATCACACGGTCCATCCTAATGGCGAGTTGGTGGTTATGAGTAGCTATCAACGCCGCCAATTCATTCTTCTTGGTTAGTTCTAACAACATTGCAAAAACCATCTCAGAAGTGTCAGGATCAAGGTTACCGGTTGGTTCATCCGCGAGCAACAAAGCGGGCTCATTTGCCAAAGCTCTGGCAATGGCAACCCTTTGCTGTTCGCCCCCTGAAAGCCGAGCCGGACGGTGAGTCATTCGAGACCCCAACCCGACTTGTTCCAATAGACTTGCCGCTCTTTCGCGCGCTGCTTTTTTTGTTTTTCCGTTAATCAGTTGAGGCAAAACCACGTTTTCCAAGGCGGAAAACTCAGGCAACAAATGATGATACTGATAGACAAAGCCAATGGTTTGGCTTCTAAGCTTTGTTCTTTTCTTATCGTTCAGCCGTGAAGCATCTTGCTGGCTTATTCTGATTGTCCCAGCGCTCGGGCTTTCCAACAATCCAGCAATGTGCATCAGTGTGGATTTACCCGACCCGGATGGTCCAACGAGGGCTACCATCTCTCCCGATGAAATGGTGAGGTCACAACCTTTGAGCACCTCAAGCTTTTCGCCCGCTTGCTCAAATGATTTTACTACTTTTTCTAATTCCAGAACTCTGGTCATGAACAATCCTAGCTGTACCGAAGAACTTCAACAGGGTCGAGGCGCGCTGCTCGCCATGCAGGATAGAGTGTTGCAAGCACCGTTACTAACAAAGAGACACCAAGGATCAGCGTGACATGAAGCGGAACTATCACGGCCTCTAAAGACGACAGATAATAGAGCTGTGTCCTTAGCGCTCCTTCATCGACCATCAAGCTGAGTGAGTTGGCCCATCCAGTAAGGTTATGTGCGATCAACAGTCCGATCCCCGTGCCAGCCAAAGTACCAACAACGCCGACAAGACCGCCAGACATCAAAAACACCCGCAAAACCGAACCGCTTTGCATCCCCATAGTGCGCAATATCGCGATCCCTTTAGCCTTGTCTCTGACCAAGAGTATTTGGCCTGAAATAATGTTGAAGGCGGCCACCAAAACAATCAAAAACAGAATAAAGAACATGACAGCGCGTTCGACTTCTAACGCAGACACTAGAGTAGGATTACGCTTCCGCCAGCTTTGAACCTCGATGTCTTTATTGCTCGCATATTGACCGGAGAGTTGATCAGTCGTTGAGTCAATCAGGCCCGTTTCTTTAACTCTGACCTCTAACCCACTCAACTTTTCCTTCTGCTGGAAAAAGATCTGTGCTGCTTCCAAGGGCATGTAAACATAACCCTTATCGCGGCGGGTTTGCATCAGTCCAACGACGGTGAAGTTTCTAATTCTAGGAACCCAACCAAAGGCCGTGAACATGCCTTTCGCAGAAACCAATTCAACTTCGTTGCCAATGGTCACGTTTAACTTTTGTGCTAATCGTAAAGGCAGAACGACATCCCACTTCTTTAGTTCTCTAAAAGAACCCGCAATAAGCGATTGGGCAAGGTCAAGCTCCTGAGATAAGCTTTCAGGGTTTGTGCCCCTCACCAATGCAGCCTGAGCATTGCCGCGAGCCGTAAGCATGACCTGCTCTTCCAGAAGAGGCGTCACACGTGCAACAGAAGGGTTGGCCGTTATCTCCGACGTCAGTTCGACAACTTGATCATCGGTGAAGCCCTTTTTACTTTCGACAACGATATGGCCACTGAAAGCAACGATTTGATCAACAAGACGTTCCCTAAACCCGGTCATTACCGCCATTACGACGATCAGCGTTCCAACCCCTAACAGAATGCCTAAGAACGAAAAAACGGTAACGGTCGAGATGAGCCCCTCTTGCCGCTTTGTCCGCAGGTAACGCCAGGCCAGCATGCGCTCGACAAAACTCACTACTCGTACCTCAAGGCTTCGATGGGATCAGTGTTTGCTGCTTTCCAGGCAGGATAGAGTGAAGACAAAAAAGCCAAAGCAAAAGAGAGACTTGAAATGTAGATCAACGTTTGAGTTTTGATAAGCGACGGCAGTTCGTCTAAGGCGTAGACCTGATCATCAAAAAGCGGACGTCCTATCAAAGCTTCTAACCAAGCCCTGATCGTTTCTATGTTGTGGGCGAAGGCGATACCACCAACAATCCCAAGAACTGTGCCGATTACGCCAATGAATGCCCCTGAAAAGAGAAAAATACCAAGAATTGATCCCCTGCCTGCGCCCATCGTTCTAAGGATCGCTATGTCCCCAGCCTTATCGTTCACGAGCATTATCTGGCCAGTGACAATCGAGAACGCAGCCACAACAACAATCAAGGTCAGTATGAAAAATACGAGCGTTTGTTGTGTTTTCACAAGCTGCAGAAAACCTGAGCTCTTCGTCTGCCAATTCACGATTGCGAGTGATCCATCAACCTTTGACCAGATGTCTTCTTGAACTCTGTCTGCGTTTGTTGGATCTGTCACCGAGACTTCAAACGACGTCACCTGGCCCTCGCGTTCAAGGTAAATCTGCGCGGTATCAAGCGGCATCAAAATGACGGAGGAATCAAAATCATACATGCCCATCTCGAAAAGCCCTGAAATCACAAACCGTGAGGACTTAGGGGCTAACTGAATGCCCTCTTCATCTTCTTCGCCAATGGAAGTTGTGACTGCGACTTCATCTCCCAGTTCGAGATTAAGTTTCTTAGCCAGCCGTTTACCCATGAGAAGGCTAAAACCGTTGAAGTAAGCGAGATCACCTTCCAGTTTATCAACGAGAATCTTCTTGGACTTTGCTCCCTTTGCACTGATGCCACGTACGTAAACCCCGGCAGCGTTCCCTTTGTTCATCACCAGAGCCTGACCTTCGAGGAAAGGAACCACAGATTGGACATCCTCTAGGGCCTCTGTTCTTTCAACAATGTCCTCAAAGTCAGTGAGTGGTTCAAAAGAGGAAGAAACCGTCAAATGACCGTTCAGAGCTAATATCCGAGTCAACAGTTCATGGCGAAAGCCGTCCATCACAGCCATTGACACAACCAATGTACCAACGCCGAGCATGATCCCAAGAAGCGAGAAGAGTGCAATAATCGAGATGAACCCTTCTTGCCGACGGGCTCTCATGTATCGAAATGCGACCAGTCTTTCAAAAACTGCGATCATTGGATGCCCTTCAAGGCGTCAACTAAGCTCCTAGGAAGCGATTAAGGACGGCGCCCATAGACATAACCTCTTTTTCGCCTGTAGCACGGTTTTTGACTTCAATTTCGTCTTTTTCAAGACCACGTGGTCCAATCACGACCTGCCAAGGCAAACCAATGAGATCCATATCGGCGAACTTGGCCCCTGCTCTCTCTTTTCGATCATCGTAGAGTGTCTCGACACCACCAGCAGACAACTTGCTGTAAAGCCCTTCACAAGCCTGATCACAGGCATCATCGCCGGTTTTAAGATTGATCAACCCGATATGGAACGGAGCAACCTCTTCCGGCCAAATAATACCGCGTTCATCATGGCTAGCCTCGATAATACCACCAACCAAACGCGACACACCGATACCGTACGACCCCATATGAACAGGTACTTCTTGCCCTTGTTCGTTCATAACCAGGCCATTCAAAGGTTCCGAGTACTTGGTTCCAAAATAGAAGATATGTCCGACCTCAATGCCTCGGCGTTGACGACGGCGCTCTTCTGGAACCTGAGCTTCATAGAGTGACTGCTCATGTGTTTCATCTGTACGAGCATAAGCAGATGTCAAGTAATCGAAAGCTTCATTCGCTGCTTCTGGCTTGCTAAGATCAGCGGAGAATACATCGCGTTCAACAATATCTGAATCAAAGAAAACTTCTGATTCTCCTGTATCAGCCTGGATCAAAAATTCATGGCTCAGGTCGCCACCAATAGGTCCTGTATCAGCTTGCATTGGAATAGCCGTTAACCCCATGCGTCTGAATGTGCGCAAGTAGGATACAAAAACACGTTTGTAAGCCAACTCCGCGGCTTCTTTATCCACGTCAAAAGAATATCCATCCTTCATCAAGAATTCACGGCCACGCATGACGCCAAATCTTGGACGAACCTCATCTCTGAACTTCCATTGGATGTGGTAGAGATTGAGTGGCAGGTCTTTGTAAGACTTCACTTCACGACGGAATATATCCGTGATGAGCTCTTCGTTGGTTGGTCCAAACAACATATCACGATCATGGCGGTCGGTGATGCGAAGCATTTCTTTGCCGTAATCGTCATAACGACCAGATTGGCGCCAAAGATCCGCGGATTGAATGGTTGGCATGAGAACCTCGTTACAGCCAGCTGCGTTCTGCTCTTCACGCACAATCTGCTCGATGTTTCTCAGAACCTTCAACCCCATCGGCAACCAGGAGTAAATCCCTGCTGAAGCCTGGCGCACCATTCCTGCGCGAAGCATGTAACGGTGGGAAACGATCTGCGCCTCAGAGGGCGTATCCTTCATTGTCGGCAGAAAATAACGTGAAAAACGCATCTGGTGCGGCTCCTAGCCTTCTATTTATTCTGTTCTGTTGCACGTCTTAACGGGCTGTGTCTGTAGAGTCTAGATTAGACTACATCCCATCGTTTGAATGCCCTGCTTCATCTTCCACCTCCTAAGTCAAACAACCTAGATCACCAGAAAGACACTTACGAAAAATAGATAGAATTAGAGGATTCTGGAAAATGTTGCAGAGGATTGATGTTAACTCGCTAAAAACTTCCTAAAATAGAAAATGAATCGGACAGAAGTGGAGTCCTAATTTTTGCGTGAAGAAGAAGAGGAGTCGAGCTTGCGATACCCCTTCCGCATTTTGTAAAAACTGTGAGCTTCACTAAGAAAGCAGCTCCATCGAGCAAACAATAATGCAAAATAAAAGCAAAAAACGACCTTGGGAGGCTGGCAGTGTTATTTCACGCCAGCTTTTTTCTTGGCTTCAACTCTCTATTTTGAGAGTTGCATTTCCAAATGACATTTCTCCCATTTCCCGCTCATCTAACGATACGAAGTTCCATTAAGGAGCCAATGTAAAAGAATGCGGCCGTTAGAACTGCCGCTATGACAGTCGTGATCAGTGCTTTCTTCAACAGCAAAGGCCGATTGGGTGCGCCGACCTCGTTAACCGATGGGTCATCAGCTGTATTCTTTTTCATACCCCACGGTAAAACCATGAAGAACACCAGCCACCAAGCAACGACAAAAACCAAGATAAAGCTAAATGTGTTCATTAGGCTTGTTCCAACTCGACGAGTGTGCCCTGGAAGTCTTTGGGATGCAGGAAGATTACAGGTTTATTGTGTGCACCAACTTTTGGTTCTCCGTCACCCAATACACGGGATCCCGCAGCCACCAACCGATCTCTAGCAGCGATGATATCATCCACTTCGTAACAAATATGATGGATGCCGCCAGAAGGATTTTTCTCCAAAAAGCCGGCAATGGGAGAATTCTCACCCAAAGGATACAGCAGTTCAATTTTAGTGTTTGGCAATTCCACAAAAACGACTGTCACTCCATGTTCTGGCAGCGACATAGGTTCCAACACGGCCGCCCCCAAATTATCACGATAGACGGCTGTCCCCTGCTCCAAATCAGGAACAGCTATTGCAACATGATTTAGACGACCAATCATCCTATTTTACCTTTTAACTCTCGTTACATTTACTTCAATGATAGGCTTCTTACCCGTCTCATTGAGGAAGAAGCGCCGCAACGCACGGCGAACGAACTCGGCTATGTCCTTGTCGCTTGTTCTGTCTCCATTCGGTACGCGGTCCAATGCATCCCAGGCCCAATCCTCGGCTTCCTTAGCAACATCGCCTTCGTAGGCTTTGTCCAAAACGCCAACACTGGAAACAACAGGATCGGCTACGGCTTCCCCTTTTCTGTTCACAACCACAAATACCGTCACAAAGCCGACGGAAGAAAGTTTTCTTCTTTCTCGCAAGATCGATCCATCAATCTCAATCAGCCTATCACCATCCAGCCCCAGCCGTCCAGCATGCGTTTCGCCAATAACCTTTGCGGGCCCGTCCTTAACAATCCCAACAATTTGGCCGTTTCGAATGGTGAGTGCCTGATCGATACCATAATCTACCGCCAAATCACGGTGCGCAAGTAGATGCCTTGTCTCGCCATGCATTGGTATAACAATTTCCGGCCTGACCAAGTCATAGAAACGTTTCAAATCCTCGCGTGCTGGATGACCGCTGACGTGTATCATACCATGCTTTTCTGTGATCAACTCAACACCCTGACCAGAAAGGCGGTTTTGAACTCTGCCGATTTTGGTCTCGTTTCCAGGGATTTCCCGCGCCGAGAAGATCACAGCGTCTCCTGAATCTAATGTCAGATGCCTGTGCTCCTGACGTGAAATTCTTGCCAAAGCCGACATTGGCTCGCCCTGACTGCCCGTGCAAACGATCAGAACTTCGCTTTTGGGCAAGAAGCCAACGTCTTCTTCATTAACCAGAGCAACGCCTTTGGGTAAGTAGCCAAGCTTTTGAGCAATACTGCCCATGCGCACGAGAGAACGTCCGACCAAACAAGGCCGTCGACCGGTTTGCGCAGCAACGTCTAAAAGACCAACTAGCCTTGCAACGTTTGTCGAAAAACAAGTAACCGCAACACGGTTTTCAAGCTTCGAGATCTGCTCAAGAAGGCCTGCTTTAGCATCCCCTTCCGAGCCCGTTGCCCCTTCATCCAAAGCATTGGTTGAATCACAAACCAGGGCTTTAACGCCCTTGTTTCCCAAGGCCCGAAAACGGTCTTCATCAAGAAACCGTGAAACCAAAGGATCACTGTCAAATTTGAAGTCACCGGAATGAATGATTGTTCCAACATCCGTTGTAATCGCTAAAGCGTTTGCTTCTGGTACAGAATGACAAACTGGAACCAATTCAATCTCGAAAGGACCCACCCTAAACGGCTCGCCAGGATTAACGCGATTGACACTTACTTCACCATCCAGATCGTTCTCATTGAGCTTGTGATCAAGCACTTCGGCAGCGAAAGGTGACAGATAGACAGGGCATTCCAATTCTTGCCAAAGATAACCAATAGCACCGATGTGATCTTCATGCGCATGTGTAACAACAATGCCGTCCAGCTTACCTTTTTGATCCGCGATGAAGCTTGGATCAGCTGTCAGGATATCCACGCCAGGCGTATACTCGTCGCCGAAAGAAATTCCGCAATCTACCATGATCCAACGGCCTTTATGGCCATAAAGATACATGTTCATGCCGATTTCGCCGATGCCACCGAGGGGCAAAAAGAGAACTTCGTCGCGGCCAGGATCGTTACTACGATCTGTCATACTGCTTAATCCTAGTGACCTAAACTCGGTCAGTTATTTTGTTCATAAATACGAACGAGACCGCGTAAAGTGAGATCAGGGTCGATCTCATCAAAAACGTCTGTCACTTCATCGAAAAGAGGGGCAATCCCGCCTGTTGCTATCACCTTCATACGGCTTCGCTTCGGAAAAATCTCTTGTTCTTTGGCCTCTGCTTCAATACGCTTCAAAGAGCCCTCGATTAACCCAATGTAGCCCCAAAAAATACCGGACTGGATACAACCAACTGTGTTGGTTCCTATCACTCGGCCCGGCTTTAGGATCGGAACATTGGGAAGGCGAGCCCCCGTAATATACAGCCCCTCTAGGGCTGGCGAAATGCCAGGCGAAATCATGCCGCCCCTATAGGCCCCGTCGGCATCAACAACATCAAATGTTGTTGCGGTTCCAAAATCAACCACAACCAATGGTCCACCGTAGGTTTTGTGGGCTTCAAGGGTGTTAATGATCCGGTCGGCTCCAGCCTCTGAAGGTCGATCAATCTTGACCTCAACGCCTAAATCAAGTCCTTCGTCTCCATAGAAAACCGGCTGACTGTTGAAAAACTTCTCACTTAATTTTCGCAAGGCGTAGTTTGCAGCAGGAACCACGGAACCAATCGAAACGCCTTTGACGTTCGCGGCACTAAAGCCCTCCAGTTCCATCAATTGATTGAGCCAAACGAAGTACTCGTCGGCTGTTTTTTGGTGATCGGTTTTACACCGCCACTGCCCTTTTTGGTCCTGCCCATCATAAAGCGCAAAAACCAAATTAGTATTGCCTGCATCGATTACGAGTAACATAAACTTAGTCCTCAAGATCGTAAAACACGGCACCAGCCGAGATTAAGTCTTCCGTACCATCGCCATACTGAAGAACCAAAGCACCATTTTCATCAATGCCGCCGAAGAGGCCGTGCCGTTCTTCTTTAGGCAAGCGTACTCTGACCGGTTGTCCCAAACCTTTCGCTCTTTCAAGCCAAAGCCTTCTGATGCCCGAGAAACCAAAATCCAACCATGAAGCATAAAGTGCCGCGAAGGCCCTCAAAAACTCTGAATGAAGTTCGTCTGTGCTTATGCTCGCGCCGCCTGTTAACTCATTCACTTTGACGACCCGATATGGCGCTTCGCTGGGTTTGTGGGCCACGTTGACGCCCATCCCGATGATAATCCAATTGAGAGAGCCCGACGGATGAAGTTTGCTTTCAAGCAAGATTCCTGCAATCTTCGCGCCGTCACACAAAACGTCATTCGGCCATTTGCACAAACAATCCTGTTCAGGAAGCAAAGAGGTGATGGCTTGATGAAGGGCAAGCGAGGTTACAAAGCTCAACTGCCCAGCTATTGAGGGACTAACCTTCGGGCGTAAAACGAGAGACTGATAGAGGTTCCCAACTGGGCTTGACCAGGAGGCCCCTGTACGCCCTCTACCCTGAATTTGTTCATCAGCTGTCACAACGACACCTTCAAAACAGCCTTCGTCGGCCAGGTTTCGAGCAATGTCGTTGGTACTGCCTACAGACCTATAGTGTCGTTTATCGAATTGGAGGCGAGTTGCCACAACTAAGTGGCTCTTTACCCGCCAAAGACCGCAGAGGCCGCAAGTTTGGCTGCATTTTCTAGAGGCGCCAAGAAAACAAACAATCCCACGACAGCAATCGCACTGAGACCAATAACAAAACCAGTCTCGGCTCCTGTATCTTTGTCAAAAGGCTCTGCCGCTTCGTCAAAGTACATGATCTTGATTATGCGGATGTAATAGAACGCTCCAACAACTGACGCCAAAACACCGATGATAACCAGCCAGGTCAGGCCGGCATCAAGTGCAGCAGCGAAGACATACCATTTGCCCCAGAAACCAAGCAGTGGTGGAATACCAGCCATGGAGAACATGAAGATACAGAGCGCCAATGCCATCATTGGCTGACTTTTACTCAATCCTGCCAAATCAGAGATCGCTTCGACCATCCGTCCCTCACGGCGCATGCAAAGAATGCACGCGAAGGTTCCGATGTTCATAATCAAGTAGATGGCCATATAGACCAGAACAGCTTCGACACCTGTTTGTGTTCCAGCCGCTAGACCTACAAGCGCGTAGCCGACATGACCAATAGAAGAATAGGCCATCAGGCGTTTAATATTAGATTGACTAAGTGCTGCGAAAGCACCCAAAATCATTGAAGCCAGAGCTACGAAGACCAAGATTTGCTGCCACTGATCTGTCAAAGCAGCAAAAGGTTCTGACATGACACGAACGAACAAGGCCAAAGCAGCAATCTTTGGAGCTGTCGCAAAGAAAGCGGTCACGATGGTCGGCGCGCCCTCATAGACATCCGGTGTCCACATGTGGAAGGGAACCGCAGATACCTTGAAGGCCAAACCAGCCGCGACAAAAACCAGTCCGATAACCAAACCAACAGGGAGCGGCTGGCCTTCACCCCTCAAGCCAGCGATGACTTGGTTGAGCTGATCAAAGCCTGTTGTGCCGACAAAACCGTAAACTAGGGAGATACCGTAAAGCAGCATGCCAGATGACAGCGCTCCCAGAACGAAATACTTAAGGCCAGCTTCGGTAGAGCGAAGCGTATCTCTGCGGAAAGCAGCAACGACATAAAGCGCCAAGGATTGCAGTTCTAACCCCATATAAAGAGACATGAGATCGTTTGCCGAAATCATCATCATCATGCCGAGCGTGGCAAAGAGGAATAGAATTGGGAACTCAAATCGAGCCATGTTAGCGCGTTCGATGTAACGCATCGACATGATCATGCAAGAACCCGCACCGATCAAAACTAAGATCTTAGCGTACCGCGTAAAAGTGTCAGATTGGAATTGCTCAGCAAAAGCCACACCTTCCCCACCAGGCATACGCCAAACCAACACCGCTGCTGCAACAATGGTAGCAAAGGACAAAATCACAACGGACCGTGTTTTGCTATCACCAGAAAACACACCGTACATCAACAACACGATGATTGAACCAGCCAGGAAGAGTTCTGGCAAAAGGCGAAGGGCATCTTGATATAACATAGTTTTTAACCCGCCGTTGCTTGATGGAAGTTTTTAAGCAACTCTGCTACTGGCGCTGCCATAAAGTCGAAGAATGGAATCGGGTAAATCCCCATCCAAAGAACAACAATGATAAGAGGTGCAAAGATAATGATCTCTCGCGGAGACATATCCAGCATTGCCTTGACGTCTTCTTTAACCAAAGCACCAAAGACAACACGGCGATAGAGGAGAAGCATGTAGGCTGCGCCGAGCACCATACCTGTCGCCAACAAGGCAGCAACCCAAGTGTTTGCTTTAAAAGCACCGAGAAGAATCAGGAATTCACCAACGAAGCCTGCCGTGCCTGGTAACCCAACAGAAGCCAACATGAAGATCATGAAGGCAAAAGCATACTTTGGCATAACATTCACTACACCGCCGTAACGTGCAATCACACGTGTGTGCAAACGATCATAGACGACGCCAACACAGAGGAAGAGAGCCGCTGATACAATGCCGTGACTGAGCATTTGGTAGATGGCACCTTCAAAACCCTGCTGGTTGAAAGTGAAAAGACCAGCCGTCACAAAACCCATATGAGCAACGGACGAATAGGCAATCATCTTCTTCATGTCTTCCTGAACCAAAGCCACAAGCGAGGTGTAGATAACCGCAATAATCGACAGTCCGAACACCATTGGCATGAAGTAAAGACTAGCGTCAGGGAACATAGGAATAGAGAAACGAAGGAAACCGTAACCGCCCATTTTCAGCAAGACACCAGCCAGAATAACGGAGCCAGCTGTAGGCGCTTCAACGTGCGCATCTGGCAACCAAGTATGAACCGGCCACATAGGCATCTTCACTGCAAAGGATGCGAAGAATGCTAACCAGAGCCAGAATTGAAGATCCTCGCCAAGAGCAGTTGTCAACAACGTCGGAATATCAGTCGTCCCTGCCGTGTTATAGATCGTAATCATGGCTGCCAACATCAACACAGAGCCAAGCAACGTATAGAGGAAGAACTTGAAAGCGGAATAGACGCGTCTTGGGCCACCCCAGATGCCAATGATCAGGAACATTGGGATCAGTACAGCCTCAAAGAAGACATAGAACAAGACGAGATCCAAAGCACAGAAAGTGCCGATCATTAATGTCTCTAACAGCAGGAACGCGATCATGTATTCTTTTACACGGCGTTCAACGGCTTCCCATGAAGACAAGATACAGATTGGGACCAGGAATGTGGTCAAAAGCACTAACAAGGCAGAAATTCCATCAACACCCATATGGTAGTTGATGTTCAAACCTGGGATCCAAAGAACCTTTTCAACGAACTGGAAATCTGATGAGCCGCGTTCAAATCCGAACCATATTAGGAGGGATACCAAGAACACTGCACCCGAAGTCCAAAGCGCCATCCAGCGTGATGTGCGTGCAACGTCTTCCCTTTCCCCACGGGCTAGGAAGAAAATACAAGCAGCACCGAAGAGCGGCAAGAAGGTCAGAATAGAAAGAATAGGTAAATCAAACATTTCTCAATCCTGCCTTAAACCGAATGGCCAAGAAAATACCAGGTAATCAAGGCGACAACGCCGATCATCATGGCAAAGGCATAGTGATAAACATAACCAGACTGTAGAGCGCTCGCTCGACGGCCAATTTTGGCAGCGAGAGAAGAAACACCATCCGGTCCGAACCGATCGATGATATCGCCGTCACCGCGTTTCCAAAATACGTGCCCTAACCACTTGGCGGGGCGAACAAAAATCAAGTCATAGAGCTCATCGAAATACCACTTGTTGAAGAGGAACGCGTGGAACTCTTTGAACGTTTTGACAATAACGCCAGGAATAGATGGGATCAGCAGGTAACAAACATAAGCCATAGCTATGCCGGCTAAACCAACGGCCAACGGCAGATACTTGACCCAAAGCGGGACATGATGAGCGTGTTCGATAATGTCGTCTGCACTCTGCACGATTGACGCTCCCCAGAACATAAAGCGGTCATGGCCAACAAACCATTCATACGCGATATAACCAGAGCCGATTGCGCCCAGGGCCAAAACAATCAACGGCAACATCATAACCTTTGGCGCTTCATGCGCGTGATCAAAGGTATGCATGTCAGCTCTCGTCTCTCCGTGGAACGTCATCAATAATAGTCGCCAAGAATAGAAAGCCGTTAAGAACGCAGCTGCAATCCCCATCGCGAAGGCAAAGTTACCGGCGCCGGAATGAGCAGCATAAGCAGCTTCAAGCACGATATCTTTCGAGAAGTAACCGGCGAATGGCGGAATACCAGCCAATGCAAGCGAGCCAATCCACATCAAGGCATAGGTCATCGGAATCTTCTTCCATATCCCGCCCATTTTGCGCATGTCCTGCTCGTGATGCATCGCGTGAATAACACACCCGGCCCCAAGGAACAGAAGAGCCTTAAAGAATGCGTGGGTCATAAGGTGGAAGATACCGGCACCATAAGCACCAACACCAAGTGCAAAGAACATGTAACCGAGTTGCGAACAGGTAGAGTAAGCAATAACGCGCTTGATATCAAACTGGGTCAAACCAATCGTAGCAGCAAAGATCGCGGTCATACCACCGACGTAGGTGACCAACGTCAAAGCGGTGTCTGAAAGTTCAAATAGAGGTGAAAGTCTAGCCACCATAAAGACGCCAGCCGTTACCATTGTTGCAGCATGAATAAGCGCGGATACAGGTGTTGGACCTTCCATCGCATCTGGCAGCCAAGTGTGTAGGCCGATCTGGGCCGACTTCCCCATCGCACCGATGAAGAGCAGGATACAGATGATCGTTGGTGCGTGCCATTCTGTGCCGAGGAACAACAAGGTAGCATCGCTGAAGTTAGGAGCGGCGGCGAAAATGCCGTCAAAGCTCACCGTTCCGAAGAGGAAGAAACAACCAAAGATACCGAGCGCGAAACCAAAGTCACCAACCCGGTTCACGATAAAGGCTTTCATCGCCGCGGCGTTGGCTTCAGGTTTGTGATACCAGAAACCAATCAGGAGGTAAGAACAAAGGCCAACCCCTTCCCAACCAAAGAACATCTGAACCAGATTATCGGCTGTCACCAGCATCAACATGGCAAAGGTGAAAAGGCTGAGGTAAGCCATAAATCTTGGTTTGGAAGGATCATCTTCCATGTAACCAACGGAGTAAATGTGCACAACGGCTGACACGGTTGTGACAACCACCAACATAACGGCGGTCAGCGTATCAATTCGCAGCGCCCAATCCAGCTGGAAATCACCCGAAGCAATCCAGCTCAACAAATGAATGGTGGTGGATTGGTTTGGCTGATCATGTGCGCCAGCGAAGCTTAAGAAAACGATCCATGAAAGAACAGCAGAAACAACCAATGAGCCAGCTGTTACGAATTGTGAGCCACGATCCCCAATTTTACGGCCAAAAAGACCAGCAATGATTGCGCCAAACAGAGGCAGAAAGACAATTGCAGTTTCCATCTGACTTACCCCTTCATCATCGAAATGTCGTCGACTTCAATCGAGCCACGGTTTCGGAAATAGATCACCAATATCGCCAACCCAATAGCGGCCTCAGCTGCAGCAACGGTCAGGATCAACAACGTAAACACCTGCCCTGTCAGATCTCCAAGAAACACCGAGAAGGAAACTAAGTTAACGTTAACAGCCAACAACATGAGTTCAATCGACATCAAAATGATGATCACATTTTTACGGTTTAAGAAAATGCCGAGAACACCAAGTGTAAAAAGAATAGCCGCAAGCGTCAGGTAGTGGGAAAGACCAATCTCTAACATGATTTAAACTCCCGACCGGCTAGGGACTTTTTGAACACTAACAGTATCCATATGGCCCTTTGCGATTTGATCCGCGATCACCTGTCGCTTAATTCCAGGTCTCGTTCTGTGCGTCAACACAATGGCTCCCACCATAGCGAGCAACAGGATCATGCCCGCTGCCTGGAACAGATAGATGTATTTGGTATAGAGAACATGACCAAGCGCTTCGGTATTAGTTACCTCGTTAATTGGCGGAATTGGTGTTGCTATTGCTCCAATGGCCGGTGCTTGAATTGTCCAACCGCCAACAAGCAACAACAGTTCGACTATCAGAATAAAGCCAATGATCACGCCGATCGGAGCGTTCGAGACAAAACCTTCGCGCATGGCTTTGAAATCAATGTTCAACATCATGACAACGAAGAGGAAAAGCACAGCAACCGCGCCGACATAGACAATGACCAAAATCATCGCGATGAATTCAGCGCCCAGCAGGACAAACAATCCAGCAGCATTAAAGAATGCCAGGATCAAGAAAAGTACTGAGTGCACAGGGTTTCTGGCGAAAACCACCATAACGGCTGAAGCAACAGTAACACCGGCGAAGAGATAAAAAGCGATAGCTTGTAGAATCATGCCCTCACCTCCTATCGATATGGCGCGTCGAGCGCAAGATTGTGGGCAATTTCAGTCTCCCAGCGATCGCCGTTGTCCAACAATTTATCCTTGTTGAAATACAGCTCTTCGCGTGTTTCTGTAGCAAATTCGAAGTTTGGTCCCTGGACAATCGCATCAACAGGACAGGCTTCCTGGCAATAGCCACAATAGATGCACTTGGTCATGTCGATGTCGTAGCGTGTTGTCCGGCGGCTGCCGTCATCACGAGGTTCCGCTTCAATGGTAATGGCTTGTGCCGGGCAAATCGCTTCACATAGCTTACAAGCAATACAGCGTTCTTCGCCATTGGGGTAACGACGCAACGCATGTTCGCCACGAAAACGAGGGCTAAGCGCGCCTTTTTCATAAGGATAGTTGATCGTCACACGCTCCTTAAAGAACATGTACTTCAATGTAAGCAACATGCCAGAGATCAGCTCTAACAAGAGCAGCCCTTTGGCTTTTTGCATTAAGGAAACAGCCATTTAAACTCTCCTAACCCGCGTTCGGGACCATGTCGAAATAGACAAGGAAACCCGCGGTAGCCACGACCCAGAACAGGGATAGCGGCAGAAAAACTTTCCAACCAAGACGCATTAGTTGGTCATAACGATACCTAGGTAATGTTGCTCTTACCCAAAGGAAAACAAAAGCCAGGAAACCAACTTTCAACAGGAACCAGACGATACCAGGGACCCAGTTGAAAGGGGCGATATCAAGCGGCGGCAACCACCCTCCAAGGAAGAGAAGAGTTGTCATTGCGCACATCAACAACATGTTCGCGTATTCACCAAGAAAGAACAGCGCAAAAGTCATTGAGGAATATTCCGTGAAATAACCGCCAACCAGCTCGGATTCACCTTCAGGCAAATCGAAAGGTGTTCTGTTCGTTTCTGCTAGCGCCGAAATGAAGAAAACAACAAACATAGGCAACAGTGGGATGCAGAACCAAACTGATTTCTGAGCCAAAACAATGTCTGTCAGATTGAAGGAGCCAACGCAAATAATGACCGTAACGATCACAAAGCCCATTGAAACTTCATATGAGACCATTTGCGCAGCGGATCTCAGCGCTCCTAAGAACGGATATTTAGAATTCGAAGCCCAACCGGACATAATAACGCCGTAAACACCAAGTGAAGAAATCGCAAAGAGATACAAAATGCCGACGTTGATATCAGCAATCACCCAGCCTTCGTTGACAGGGATAACCGCCCAAGCAACCATCGCTAGTGTAAAAGTCAGGATCGGCGCAAAAAGGAAAACAATGATATTCGCCTTACTTGGCAAAATCGTTTCCTTAAACAGCAATTTAACTGCGTCCGCTATCGGCTGCAACAAACCAAAGGGACCAACAACGTTAGGGCCTCTGCGCATCTGCGCAGCAGCGATGACCTTACGTTCTGCGTAGGTGTAGAATGCGACGGTGATCGTCAGAGGCAACATAATCGCTAGGATCTTAGCAACGATGATGGCCAGTGGGATACCGTAGGTCATGATGAGTTCTTGCATGATCAGCCCTCCGTCCCTGTTGCTTGCGGTTCGCCAATATTCACAAAGACATCACTGCATTCCGCCATCGTCTCTG
This sequence comes from uncultured Alphaproteobacteria bacterium, assembly GCA_905480575.1. Lineage (GTDB taxonomy): Bacteria > Pseudomonadota > Alphaproteobacteria > UBA7985 > CAJQQZ01 > CAJQQZ01. The sequence continues at coordinate 73,195 of CAJQQZ010000032.1, forward strand.
AAGCGCGGGAGATTGGATCAGTCATGTAGTAATTCGTGACCGTTAGATCGAAAGCTTGCCCCGAAACAGCCCCAGCTTTGCCAGGTTTCGCCCAAGCCGTTGGAACAATCTGATCAATGGCTGCCATCGTCGGAACCGCTGCGACAAGCGCCTGCCTCAGCTCGACTAGGTTGTCGAAGCCAAGCTCGACACCCAACTGACCTGCGAGCGCGCGAATGATCGTCCAGTCTTCTCTGGCATCACCCGGGGGGAAACCAGCCATGTTTGCCAACTGCGCGCGTCCTTCGAGATTAACGTATGTTCCGTTCTTCTCTGTGTAAGCAGCGCCCGGCAAGATCACATCAGCGCCGTGAGCACCAGCGTCACCGTGATGACCTTGGTAAATCACAAAACTGTTCTCAAAGCCCTTCATGTCCATTTCGTCGGCTGACAAAAGGTAAACGACATCAAGTGCGCCCGCCATTTGTTTAGCCGACAGACTATTCTCGGATGGCACAAAGCCCATGTCCAAACCAGCAACACGAGACGCGGCCTGGTGTAGGATGTTAAATCCATTCCAATCGTCGCGGATCATGCCAAACTTCTCGGCAACATCGCCAGCGAGAGCAAGAACGGCTTCCCCATCGTCCCCAATGAGAGCGCCATTACCAACGATGATCATTGGATTTTGAGCATTCTCAAGAACTGACGAGAAATGTGAGCTGCCATCTAGAACGGCTTGGAGGTCAGAAGCAGAAGTGCCGAACCAATCCACTTGGAAGGTTAGGTCGACGGATGGTCCGATACCGCCAACTGTCATTCCGCCTTCTAGGAAACGTTTGCGAATGCGCGCATTAACCAGTGGCGCTTCCCATCTAGGGTCAGTGCCGACCAACAAAATGGCGTCAGCACTTTCAATGCCTTCAATCGTTGTATTGAAGAGGTATGAGCCTCGCTCGCCACCAACAGCTGCACCTTCTTGGCGACAATCAATAGATTTCACACCCAGGCCGTTCATCAAGCCTTTGAGCGCAAACATTGATTCCGCATCACTGGTATCCCCTGCTACGGCACCGATTCTGTCAGCCGATGTGGCTTTCAATTTGTCAACAACGGTTTGCAATGCAACATCCCAGCTAACCGCTTGCAGCTTGCCGTCTACACGAACATATGGTTTGTCGAGACGCTGGCGGCGAAGGCCATCAACTGCATAACGCGTTTTGTCGGCAATCCATTCTTCGTTGATCTCTTCGTGAAGGCGTGGAAGAATTCTAAGGACTTCTCGTCCACGACTATCCACACGAATGTTAGAGCCCACGGCATCCATCACATCGATTGAAGGCGTTTTGCGAAGTTCCCAAGGGCGCGAGCTAAAAGCGTAAGGCTTAGACGTCAAAGCACCAACCGGGCAAACGTCAATCAAGTTGCCCGAAAGTTCAGAGTTGATCGCTTTTTCGATTGAGGAAATCTCAACACTTTCACCGCGATTTACAAGGCCGAGTTCTTCAACACCTGCAATCTCCGTCGCAAAACGAACGCAACGTGTGCACTGAATGCAACGGGTCATAATCGTATTGATCAAAGGCCCCATGTACTTGTCAGGAACGGCGCGCTTGTTTTCTTCGTAGCGTGTTTTGTCAAAACCAAAGGCCATCGCCTGGTCTTGAAGATCACACTCGCCACCTTGTTCACAGATCGGGCAATCAAGTGGGTGGTTGATCAGCAAAAATTCCATCACACCTTTTCGGGCTTTTTTGATAGAATCAGAATTTGTCTTAATGACCATGCCATCGCCGGCTGGGAATGCACAGGAAGCAATCGGCTTCGGCGCTTTTTCCAACTCAACCAAACACATGCGGCAGTTACCGGCTACTGAAAGACGGTCGTGATAACAGAAACGAGGGATTTCAGCGCCGCCAAGCTCGCAAGCCTGCAACACCGTCATGCCCTGTTCAAATTCGACTTCTGTACCGTCAACGGTCAGTTTTGGCATTTTAGTCTCCTATTCCGCTGCTGCTCGTTGAGCGCCTGCGATCCTCTCTTCGATCACATGACGGAAGTTCTTAATAAGGCCCTGTACTGGCCATGCCGCAGCATCGCCAAGTGCACAAATGGTATGACCTTCGATTTGGTAAGTTACGTCCAACAGCATGTCGATTTCGTCGACAGTCGCGTCACCTTTTGCCATGCGTTCAAGGACGCGCCACATCCAACCTGTACCTTCACGGCACGGCGTACATTGGCCGCAACTCTCATGCATGTAGAAGTGAGACAAACGGGCAATTGCTTGAATGATGTCCGTAGACTTATCCATCACGATAACGGCTGCTGTACCGAGGCCAGACTTTACCGCTCTGAGCGAATCAAAATCCATGTTGATTTCGCAGCATGTATCAAATGGCAAACAAGGAACGGACGAACCACCAGGAATAACGGTGAGAAGGTTATCCCAACCACCGCGAACGCCACCGGCATGCTTTTCGATCAACTCTCGAAGTGGAATGCCCATCTCTTCTTCGACGTTACATGGCTTATTGACGTGGCCTGAAATACAGAACACTTTCGTGCCCTTGTTGTTTTCAGGACCAAGGCCAGTCCACCAATCGACACCGCGTCTCAGGATCTCTGGAACAACTGCAATAGTCTCAACATTATTCACTGTTGTTGGGCAACCATAAAGGCCACAACCAGCAGGGAAAGGTGGCTTCAGACGAGGCTGGCCCTTCTTGCCTTCAAGGCTTTCCAATAGCGCAGTTTCTTCACCGCAGATATAGGCTCCTGCCCCTCTGTGAAGGTGAATGTCGAAATCCCAACCTGATTTACAAGCATTCTTACCGATCATGCCTGCATCATAAGCTTCGTCGATGGCTACTTGAATGTTGGAGGCTTCATTAAAGAATTCGCCACGGATGTAGATGTAACCAGTGTTTGCGCCCATAGCGAAACCAGCCAGCAACATGCCTTCCAACAGGCGGTGCGGATCGTAACGCAGAATTTCACGGTCTTTACAGGTGCCTGGCTCGGACTCATCTGCGTTAACAACAAGATACTGTGGCATCCCGCTGTCCTTCGGCATGAATGACCATTTGAGCCCCGTTGGGAAGCCTGCACCACCACGTCCGCGGAGGTTAGAAGCTTTCACGTCGTCAATGATTGCATCACGACCACGACCAATCATATCCTTCAAACCAGAATAGATACCGCGAGACATAGCGCCCTTCAGGCGCCAGTCATGTTGACCGTAGAGGTTTGTGAATATGCGATCTTTATCTTGCAACATTCCGACTACCCCTTCGTCTCAAGCAATGTCTGAGGACCACCTTCTGGTGCTGATCCAATACGCCCACTTTGTGAACCAATTGAAACGTCGTGCCCAGCCTTCAAATCATCAAGCAGTTTGTCGAGATGCTCCGGCGTCAGATCTTCAAAGTAGTCGTCATTAATCTGAACCATTGGCGCGTTGCAACAAGCACCGAGACATTCAACTTCGATCAACGTGAACTCACCGTCTTCAGTTGTTTCACCAATCTCGATACCAAGCTTTGACTTAACTTTGTTCGTCAGCTCGTCAGAACCGCGAAGCCAACAAGGTGTTGTACGGCAAACTTGGATGAAGTGCTTGCCTACAGGCTTAAGATTAAACATCGTGTAGAACGAGGCGACTTCATAGACTCTGATAGAGGCAGAGCCCGTTTCTTGAGCAACGAAATCAATCGCTTCCTTGGATAACCAGCCATCGTTTTCACGCTGCGCTAGATCCAAAAGAGGGATAATAGCCGAAGCAACACGGTCTTCTGGGTAACGCAGTTTAATCTTATCGGCCAATTCACGACGTTCGCCAGTCAGCTGAAAATTGCCAGTCTCAAGAGCTGGTCTTGAGGTTACTATCATCGATCTACCTCGCCAAATACGATATCCATGGAACCAAGTATTGCGACGGTATCCGCCAACTGGTGTCCTTTTGACATAAAGTCCATACCCTGCAAGTGAGCGAACCCAGGTGCGCGAATGTGACAGCGGTACGGTTTGTTAGAGCCATCAGCGACCAAAAACACCCCAAACTCTCCCTTAGGCGCTTCAACAGCGGCGTAAACTTCGCCAGCCGGAACGTGGAAACCCTCGGTGTAGAGTTTGAAGTGGTGGATCAATGCTTCCATTGAACGTTTCATGTCGCCTCGTCGTGGCGGAGAAACTTTGTTGTCTTCGGAAAGCACAGGGCCTTCTGGCATTCTCTCGATGCATTGACGAATAATCTTGATAGATTCTGACATTTCCAAAACACGGCAAATGAAACGATCGAAACAATCACCGTTTGTGCCGACAGGAATGTCGAAATCAAGTTCTTCGTAAACTTCATAAGGCTGAGATTTACGCAGGTCCCAAGGAACCCCGGAACCCCGGATCATAACACCACTAAAGCCCCAATCCATCGCTTCATCTGCCGTTACCGTACCAACATCGACAGCGCGTTGTCTAAAGATACGGTTATCGCGGATAAGCGCATTCATGTCTGTTAAGAAGCCATCGAAATTGTCACAGAATTCAACAATGTCTTCTGCTAGTCCGGCAGGCAGATCCTGGTGAACACCACCAGGACGGAAGTAGGCTGCGTGCAATCGAGCACCAGAAACACGCTCGTAGAATTCCATCAACCTATCACGCTCTTCAAAGGCCCAAAGCATCGGTGAAGTAGCGCCAACGTCCATCGCGAACGCGCCGACGTTCATAAGATGGTTCAGAATGCGCGAAATCTCAGAGAACAACACTCGGATGAACTGCGCTCTTCTCGGCACCTCGACGCCCATCAACTTTTCAACCGCCATCGCATAAGCATGCTCTTGGTTCATCGGTGAAACGTAATCCAGACGGTCGAAGTATGGCAAAGCCTGGAGGTAAGTCTTATGCTCAATCAGTTTTTCCGTACCACGGTGCAGCAAGCCGATATGCGGATCTGCCCGCTCAACGATTTCGCCTTCCATCTCGAGCACGAGACGGAGCACGCCGTGGGCAGCAGGATGCTGTGGTCCGAAGTTAAGCGTAAGTGGTTTAATTGCGGTTTCAGCCATGGTTACGCCTCCCCTCCAGCTTCGTCTGCTTTTTCATCACCAGGCAAATGCAACATGCCTTCCCAAGGAGATGTAAAGTCGAAGCTGCGGAATTCCTGTGGCAGGTTTACTGGCTCATAAACCACGCGTTTTTGCTCTTCGTCATAACGTACTTCGATATAACCAGTCAGCGGGAAGTCTTTTCTCTGCGGGTGGCCTTCAAAACCATAGTCGGTCAAAATGCGACGCAAGTCAGGGTGGCCCGAGAAGAAAACACCGTACATGTCCCAAACTTCACGTTCGAACCAAGAAGCGGCAGAAAACAGGTCCGTCGCAGACTCAACGAAAGTTTCTTCATCTGTTGAGGTTTTAACGCGAATTCGGAGGTTATATTTGAATGAGAGCAGATGGTAGACGACTTCAAAGCGTTCGGGACGCTCTGGATAATCGACTGCCGTCAAATCGGTCAGTTGCTTGAACAAGCAATGCCCATCATCACGCAAATGTTTTAAAACTTTGAGCAAGCTTTCGCGCTCAACAACAACAGTGAGCTCTTCTCTCTCAACTGTCCAACCGATTATGGCTGAACCGAGGGATGAAGTGAGGCCTTTGCCCAGTTCGGAGAGTGTTTCTTCCATTGTCTCTCTTAGTCCCTGACCAATGTCGCTTCGCGGCGAATTTTCTTCTGCAGCTGCATAATACCGTAGAGCAAGGCTTCGGCAGTTGGAGGGCAACCCGGAACGTAAATGTCGACAGGAACCACACGATCACAACCGCGAACAACAGAATAAGAATAGTGGTAGTAGCCGCCGCCGTTTGCACAGGACCCCATAGAGATCACCCAACGTGGCTCAGGCATCTGATCATAGACTTTTCTAAGCGCCGGAGCCATTTTGTTGGTCAGCGTACCGGCAACAATCATCACGTCAGATTGACGAGGACTGGGGCGGAAAAGAACACCAAAACGGTCAAGGTCATAACGCGCTGTACCAGCATGCATCATTTCCACCGCACAACAGGCCAAACCGAAAGTCATCGGCCAGAGCGAGCCTGTTTGAGCCCAGGCTGCCAGTTTGTCCACCTGAGCAACAACAAAACCTTTGTCGTTAATCTCATCTGTGACGCGGGACAGAATAGCATCTTGCTCCGCACCTGGCCCTAAGACCGGGCTTGTCATCTTAGTTGACGCCGCTTGTTGCATAATCAAACCTTTCACGCTCTATCTTGATTGAGTTAAGGGTCAGTCCCTACTCCCAATCCAAAGCGCCTTTTTTCCATTCGTAAACGAAACCAATCGTCAAAAGACCCAAGAACAACATCATGGACCAAAAGCCGAGCATTCCAATCTTTCCGAGCGCCACGGCCCAAGGGAAGAGGAAGGCAACTTCCAAATCAAAGATAATGAAAAGGATGGCGACCAGATAAAATCTCACGTCAAAGCGACTGCGAGCATCATCGAAAGCTTCGAACCCGCACTCATAAGCAGAAATCTTTTCTGAGTCAGGCCGTTGAGGTGCCAACAGGTAAGCGGCGACAATCATGACAGTGGCAAAACCGAGCGCAATGCCCAGGAAGATGACGATGGGCAGATAACCCAGGAGAAGACCGTTTAGGTCTTGCATATTATCCTCCGTGGCCCAAGAGGCCGAAATTTATTTCCCCGTGCCTCAAAAGCTTTGTTTTGATCTCTTTGCGACAAGAGAACGTCTGTTAAAGACGCGGCGTGTATTCTGCGGCTTTAATAGCACCATAATTTCAGAAAACCAGCATGAAATACCCTGCCACAAGCAAAAAGCGGTGGATTGTGAACAGCATGGGTCAGGATTCTCAAATTGGGGCCTAGCCGCTGTTTTTATATGGTATTTCTAAAAGAAAGTGGCGGGAGTGACGGGACTTGAACCCGCGGCCTCTGGCGTGACAGGCCAGCGCTCTAACCAACTGAGCTACACCCCCGCAATACGACATTGTCGTTGTCGTGCGCCCCTCATAGAGAGGCTTATCTCCACTGTCAAGCAATCAAATGATGCTTGAAAATGGTGGGTGGTGAGAGGCTCGAACTCCCGACATTCACGGTGTAAACGTGACGCTCTACCAACTGAGCTAACCACCCATAG
>CAJQQZ010000033.1 GCA_905480575.1 uncultured Alphaproteobacteria bacterium
CCTGAGAAGAATTGGAGCAAGAACTTTTACCGAAGTCTTCAAGGCAATTGGAGATATCTGCTACATGTTCGAACCAGATGAATGTTTCAACTATTTCAAAGCCGCTGGATATCAATCAAATTAAAACCGAAATGCTTTAAGGTGCTGGCCGCCTAGCGGAATGCGCGTGGCATCACGAGCTTTTTCTGAACGAATTTACCGGTAGATTCTAAATCCTTAGCTGCTCCATAGATCGTATAGCAGCCAGAAAGCAAAGAAAGTCCGAACAGAAGTGTAGCGATTGTAGAAATCTTACGTAACATCGATTTACTCAAATGAAGTAATCCCAAATAAAAAGGGGATTGGTTGAAATATTCACCTAATATAGTGCTTTGTACGAATCGAATCAATAACTACTATTGCTACAGACCTTAAGTTCAGAGATTATTGTGCATTGAGCAAGAGACTAAAACTAACACTGCGCCGAATTTGGGACGTTATTTCTAACTCTTTCTACCGTCTGGTTATGGAGGGCGGGTTAGAACTATCCGGCCACATGTCCTTCACTACTCTTCTGTCTCTGATGCCGTTCTTGGTGGTCATTGTCGCCGTGGTTGGCTTCTTGGGAGATGAGTCTTCTGCGGCTTGGGTCGTGAATTGGATGGGGGAACTATTCCCGGCTTACGTCGCGGAAACCCTGGCACCTGTTGCGTCTGATGTCCTTACCGTCCGCCGTGCCGATGCATTGACACTGGGTTTGATCGCATCTCTTTGGATTGCCTCAAGTGCTGTAGAAGCTCTTCGGCATGGTCTGAATACAGCCTATGGGGTCAGGGAAATGCGATCGTTTGTCTGGCGCAGGATTCAAGCGTTGGCCTTCGTTGTCGGTACTGGCGTTGTGGTCTTTTCTGTTTCATTTCTTCTTTTGGCTCTACCTGCGGCCATCGACTTTGTTGAAGACAAGTTGAAAACCGACTTCCCCAGTGTTCGGAGATTATCCGAACTTCGCTACTTCTTTGCTTTTGGCTTTATCTTCATCGTCACTTTATTCCTCCATCACTTTCTGCCCTTTTTCAGGACTAAGTGGCGTGTGATATGGCCGGGCGCCTTACTGTCGACAAATGGCTCGATTTTGATGATCGATCTGTTTTCCTACTATGTGAAAACAAGCCTTTCTAACTATTCCGCGATCTACGGTGGTTTGGCTGGCATTATTGTGACTCTTCTGTTTTTCTATGTTGGTACCGTCATCTTCCTCTATGGAGCCTTCTTCAATGCCGCTCTCTATAAAACTTTCAAAGGCAGAAACATCTAAGCTGATCATTGGCTTTGTAAGCTTGCTTGCTTGTACTTTGTTTGCCATTTCAACTGCCTTTGCTGACAAATTACAAGCCGTTGAAGTTGAAGTGACCCAAGACTATCCCTCCGTAAATCATATCCTGAGCCGTGATCTTCGTTCTTATCAGAAAGATGATGTTCTCTTGTTCGATGTCAGAGAGGAGGATGAGTTTGCGGTGAGTCACCTGCCCGGTGCCATCCAGGTAGATCCGGCTTTGTCTGGCATGGAGTTTTTGGGAAAGTACGGCGATTTGATTGCAAGTAAACCGCACAGCGTTTTCTATTGTTCGGTTGGCGTCAGAAGCTCTGAAATGGCGATGAGGGTTCGAGAAGCTTTAACTGATCAACCGGCCCCGAGCTTGCACAATTTGCAAGGCGGAATATTCAGGTGGCACAATGAAAGTTTACCACTCAGGAGAGGCCAAGCTAAGACGGACTTTGTGCATCCTTACAATTGGCGTTGGGGGAGATTGGTTAACCGACGTGATCTTACCCGCTATGAGCCTGAATAAACCTGCTCATCCTATTTAGGCGTAGCCTCTGTAACGTTTAACCAAGTACTTGTATTTCCTCGGCCATGTCCGATTGGGGCCAGTGTCCATATGGACAAAGTTGGCCCCTGGGTAGTAACCAACACCGCCGAGATCCAAAATGACAGCGTTCCTATGTAGTTCTTTGAGACTACGGTTGGAGAGATAGAAATCCACAGCCTGGCCCGTGATGTGGTAAGAATTCTTGGCGACACCTTTACTTCTTCGACGCAGTCGAGCGTTGGTTTTCTTTGTTCGGTAGCCGGAAATAAGTTTGATTTCTGTCTGTCCGTCGCCAGCACGTGAAACCAACTCAAAGAGGCTGTCATAGAGGTGAGGGTCCATCTTCCTGACAGATCCAGTGTGTCGGTCTCTGAAAATATAGTTGAGCTCTCTCAAGCCGCGTTCATCATAGCGGCCATTTTTGGCGAAAGTAACAGTTTCACGTTCATTGAGGTTAACGGCATGAACACTCAAGCGTCTTGTCCCCGCGCTCGGGATGTGTAGTTTGGGAGCAGAAGCCGTAAAAATCTTGTTTTCGGGCTTCTTGCCAGAAGGCGCGGTTTTAGGAACAGCAACTGTAAATTTCAGCTTAGGTTTGATACGAGGCAGAATTGGCTCAACAGGTGCTTCCGGCTTCACTTTTGGAACGGGAGGCAGCACCAGCTTAGCAATCGTCTCCGGCTTCACGTCCGGGGTCGGTAAAACAGGTGAAAGAGCTTCTGGCAGGTCTACTTCTATGAGATCCTGGCCGCTAACAACTTGCTCAATTGGGGCCGCACCCAATTGTTTAGTCGATGTTAGAGCCCCAACGTGATTGTCTTCTGACTCGAGGGGGCTCGCGGTCTCTTTGGATTCAAGTCTCGTGAATTCTTCCGGCTGGGTGGGACGGCGCAGTAAAGAATGAAACCTCTGAACTTCACTCTCGCTGTCATCATACTCGAGCGCTTCAGCGGCTTCCATGTCATCGAAATCAACCAGCTTCTCGTCATCACCCAATTGGCTGTGTTCATAGTTTGCAAGCAAACGCAGCTCGTCAAGCGACGGAATTGATTCATCAATGTCCGCAGCAGTTCGATAAGACGCCAGAGATAGGTTTTGGGTAACAGAAGGCTTCAGAGCTGAGTACGCGACAAGCCCCAAGCCGCCAAAGTACAAACCTTTCATGGCCTGCCTTCGACTAACTTTATCAATGCCTCTTTCAACACTGTCAGTTAACCCTGCTAAGATTTCCGACAGCTGTATGTCTGATTTACTAAATGGAGGTTTGTCCATGAATTTTGTGTAACAATCTTCTCTGCGTTCGCACGACCAATCTATTCCCTAAATAGATAAGCGTCAATTTAAGCAGAACAATGCGACAAAGTTTAGCCCATTCTGGCTATTAGATCTTCATCAAGGCCATAAATATCAGGTCTGAACTGTAAAACCCCAAAATCGTCGATCCAGGCTGTCAAATAGGAAAGCGAAACCGATACCGGTTCCTTCAAAGATTTGTACTTGGTGTTTCCTGAAGTCATGGCATTCCTGATCTTGTCTGAACTCCATCCCTCCTGGTTAAGAAGGTATTGGGCAAGTGCGGGTGCATCGCCGACGCGCACACAACCGGAACTCACCGCGCGAAAATTCTTTTTGAACACGCCCTTACCGGGAGTGTCGTGTAGATAAATGAACTGGTCATTCGTTAAACTGAAGCGAACGCCACCTAGAGGGGCGTTTGGACCCGGTGGTTGACTAACGGAAACAGATTTTGGATTAACCGAATACCAATCAATCAAGTACCCTGGAGTACTTTGACCATAGTGCTCTACCGGCCAACCCAATTCCTCGAAATAGAAAGGGTTTTCCTGCAGCTTAGGCATATAGTCTTTTTCGATGATCGTTGGCGGTATTGTCCAATCAGGGCTGAATTTCAGGTTAATGATTTTGTCATTGAGGACAGGCGTTGGTCGTTTTTGCCGACCGACAACTACGGGCATCTCTAGAACTTGTTCGCCATTCTCAAAGGCTTTCAGCCAGAAAGCTGCAATGTTGACATGGACATACCGCTTTGCATCTTCGTTCTTTTGCCATCTCAAGCGTTCAAGGTTTGCTTTGATTTGTCTAAGGCGAAAATTAGGCGCCATGTTTAAGTGTTCGACAGTTTGGCGTCCAATTATGCCATCAACGTCGAGGCCGTGGCGTGACTGAAAAATCATGACAGCGCGAACCAGATCCTGATCATAGTAGTTCGGATCATTGATTGTGGCATCTTCACTGAGCTGTATGCCGTGGGGCATGCGGGTGGATTTTTGAATGTCCGCGTCCCAATCACCCAACCGGTAAAGCTGTTCCCTGATAACTGCTATTTTCGAAGTTTTGGATTTAGGTCTTATTGATTTGTTAATCGACAGAGTTGGCCAACTTTCATCGCGCGCTAGGGCTTGGTAAAGTGGGAGATAGGATCTGAGTTGTTGGTATGAAGGCTTTTGTGGCGGAAGCTCCCTTAGCCAATCCTCGAAACTATCCGCAGTGAGACCAAGTTTCAAAACCTCCCGCGGTTTCAGTTCTCGAACTTCAGCGTATCGACCTTCTTTGACGTCGATCGCGTAATGCATCAGAGCAGCCGTTTGTAGTATGTCGAGCACGGCGATCATAACTGGCTGTAAGTCAGTGTTGTTTCTGAAGTCTTCCCGCAATTTCGCTGGCAAATAGTGATCTGGGTTCAGGCCTTCCTGGTCAGATGCTTCAATCACGCTGAGCAGAGCTTCTGATTTTTCATCCCAACCGTTCTGACCATACCAAAGAGGGTTGTAATCACGCGCTTTGTAAAACTTCAGGACGTCGCGGGCGTTTCTTTCGAATATTTCGCCGGGTTTTGCCGCAGATGAAGTCCAGCCTTTGATCACAGTTTCTATTGATTGAACAATGACTGGATCGACAATTTGCTCGATAGGAGTGTTTGACGCGTCAACGCTATCAGAGTTGCTTTTTGTATCGTCCGCGAACACTGGCGCAGAAACGATGACCCCGGCAATCGCATAGACAAGGGCTAGCAAAAATGCGGCTTTGATAAAGCGAGAGAAGTGGGACTTATTTAAAAACATAGCCTTCTTTTTCAGCTTTGGCATTCTGCGTCAATTCAAAAGCCGATGTATGTCTTCAAAGTGTTGTGAACAGGTGATGATTGGGTCACTCAAGAGGAAAAATATTCACCCAGAGAGCTCGGTTGGCAGTTTTTGCGGTAGACAAAAAGCAATTCCTGACGTTCACGGCTCAGGTGGCTCTCACGAGTCGTTTGCTTTAAGGCTTGGCCGCTTACACCAAGTATTGTGCCTGCGGGCCTTGAATAGGCTATCCATTGTTGCTTGCGGTTGTGTGCTAACCTATGCTTCAGTTGTTCGCATTGCGCTAAGTAGCGTTGATGGTCGTTGGCTGGGATTTTAGAAGGGGAGACGGCGATGGGTGTGCTGCAGGCAGACAACATTGCCAATGCACCAAACAGTGAGAGGCATTTTGGGGTGTAGGTGCGCATTGCCGGCGAGGCTCCTTTGTTCCGGTCAAACAGGGAAGGCTTTTTAACACTTTTCAATTTTATCTGCTATAGCAGCCTGGAATTGTATCACGAGTGTAAATCTAACCATCATGCTTCGATCATTTTTTCTAACCCCGCGCTTTTCGGTTCTACTGGTTTTCGCATCGATTGCTGTCCTTGCATTGTTAACGTCTTGCAGTCAGACCGAGGGAGTTGGAGCTGTTCGAAGCGTGACGCCACCGACGTCAGAAGTGGAAACAAAACAGCCGCCGCTAGTACAGAAGTCCAAGCCTTTCGAAGCTGACTATCAGGTTTTCCGAGGCTTGAAAGGTCACAAGGCTTTCGCGGTGGCGCGAGAAGCAGGACCAGGAGGAAAATTTACCTGGGCCTGGTCGATTGATCACCCAAGCCAACAAATTGCTGAAAAATCAGCGCAACTTGCCTGTCAAACCTCGGTCAGAAACCTTGGAAGGCGAGGGCATTGCGCGCTCTATGCAGTCAACGAAAGAAAACTAGTCAATTTTTAGCTGAGCTAAAGAACTTTAAAAAAGCGATCACGAAACCTAAATATAGATTTATGCATTTTATCCTATTTCTTTTGCTTCTTTTCGCTCTCATTTATGGCCCCTCGTTGTGGGTGCAGCGGGTCATGGCTAAGCACAATTTCGAAAGGCGAGATTTTCCTGGTACCGCCGGTGAGCTCCTTTCTCATTTGATTGAAACTTTCAAAGCTAACGGTCTTCGCGTTGAAACGGACGAAAAATCAAATCACTATGACCCACGCGATCGGACAATTCGCCTTACCCAGGAGCTAATGAATGCCAAGAGCCTAACAGCGATAGTGGCCGCCGCGCATGAGTTTGGTCACGCCATGCAGCATGCAGAAAATCATTCCCTTTTTATCTTAAGAAACAAAATGGCCTACATCATTCCTGTCTTGCAGAAGGTGGGAAGTTTCGTCATTTTTGCGGCACCCATCATGGGGATACTTACAAAAGCACCCCATTTGATGGCGCTTCAGATCGTGGGTGGTATCTGCATTCTTGGAAGTGCCGTCATTTTCCATCTTGTGACATTGCCCGTTGAATGGGACGCGAGTTTTCAAAAGGCCATGCCTTTGCTCGTGAACGGAGGCTACATTTCTTTGGCAGATGAACCGGCGGCGCGGCAATTGTTGACCGCGGCTGCTCTGACTTATGTGGCCGGATCCCTATCCAGCTTGCTCAACTTATTTGTTTGGTTAAGGATGTTACGATGAGATCATTGATCCTGAGTATTCTCGCTCTTTTTGTTTCGGCTGGGGTTCTTGTTGAGCGGGCAGGCGCGGGTAATTTCAATCTGCCTGTTAAAACTTTTGGCGGTAAGCAGCTTTGGGCTGACCAGAAAGTTCTGAACGATTGGAGAATTCAACAATCGGTTGCTACTGGGCATTTCCGTTTGCTCGACCCGAACGACGTTCGAAGAGCTTGGGGCACTCTGGAAGCTGTCGAGGCCAGTTGGGAAGAGCAAAGAGAAGCGATCGGCAAAAAAAGTCGGGTCTCACTTCGTGTTCTCCTACTTCATGGGCTGGGTCGGTCGCGGGATTCGTTTTCTGGCTTGAAAGGCGCATTGCAAGACCGGGGCTTTGATGTTGAAGTGATCCAGTACCCTAGCACCCGATTGTCGCTTGAGGATCATGCCAGGCAAGTTGGCAGTGTCATCAAAGATTGGCAGGCGGAAGAGGTGGTCATCGTTACTCACTCTTTGGGTGGTTTGGTGACACGTAAAATGATCGAATTAGAGCTTGATTGGCGATCTAAGATTAAGCTGAAATCAATTATTATGATTGCTCCACCTAACAAAGGCGCAGCGATCAGTGACTATTTACAGAAGTTTTCGATTTTTGGCGCGGTGATGGGGGAGGCAGGGCTAGAAACCAGAACGGTGGAAGCTGAAAAACTGCCGGTACCGGACGTGCCGTTCGGTGTTATTGCTGGTGGGAAAGGCGATGCAAGAGGCTACAATCCTTTACTGGACGGAGATGATGACGGCGTGGTTCGGGTTGAAGAGACATCACTCCCTGGTCAAAAAGAATTCTTGCTGGTTGACGCGATCCATTCGTTCATAATGAACGATCCCAAGACTGTAGAAGCCGTTATTAGTTTCATTGAAGAAGAACGTTTCTAACGACCCACAAAGCGCAGGGTTATTTCAGGAGCTTTCTAACGCTACTGGACACTGGAATGTCGCCTTTTTGTGCGAAAGTTTCATGGTTGTTTTCGATGAAATCGAGGTCGTATAAATAGTTGACCATGAAGCCTGTCGATTGCTTGAAACCCTTTTTTGACGTGTCTCCGAGCCAATTGATTTGTTGTAGTCGAGCACCATTACCGAGATGGAAACGGGCCACTGGATCAAGAGGGAGACCTCGCGCATTTTTTTGTTCGGCGAGGTAACTCGCACACAGACGCGAGAAAGGTGATTGCACGGCATCAACAATCACTTTCTTGTTTTGCCAGCCCTTTCGTTCAAACAAAGAGAGTAGCAATTCTTTGTTGCTTTCTGCCGGGCCGATTAATCGCTCAAGTAAAGTGAGTGTCTTCTCAGGCAGTTCAATCGGTGCGTCAGTCTTCTTTAGCCAGTTCATAAAACCTGGGATCGGAGACAAAGTAACAAAAGTGGAAATTCCTGGTAAATCGCGCTTTAGATCCTCAACAACCATTTTGATTAAAAAATTGCCAAAGGAGATGCCGCGCAGGCCAGCTTGGGTGTTGCTAATCGAGTAAAATACCGCCGTATCGGCTTCTGCTGCATCCATTGTCGGGGCGTTTTCATCCAGCAACGTTTGAACTGATCCAGCAATTCCCTTGACTAAAGCCACTTCGACAAAGATCAATGGTTCTTCCGGCATTCTAGGGTGGAAGAAAGCATAGCAACGGCGATCTGATTCAAGGCGGTTTTTCAGATCGGACCAGGATCTGATCTCGTGGACGGCCTCATAGGCAATCAATTTCTCCAACAGTGAAGCTGGCGACGCCCAGTTGATTGGCTCAAGTTGGAGGAAACCTAAGTCAAACCAACTCGAGAAAAGGAAGGAAAAATCACCGTCCAAAGATTTGAGAGCATCCGAGAATGAATCTTTTGTGTTTAGACGCTCCAGCAGATCGACGCGCATGTCAACTAGGGCCTTAACGCCCTTTGGAAGGGAGCCAATCAGAGTAAGCAGATCAAATCTTTTGCCGAACAGTTGGGATCGAATTTTGTTCAGCTCAACAGGACTTATTGATTCTTCTGTGGTGGCGTTTTGGATCGAGGCGTTCACTTTACCCTGATTTGGGCCAAAGTCTGTTGCTAAGCATTCCAGAAATGACGACCGTTGTTCTGATGTGAGATGATCATAAAGCTCAACTAGGGCAGCGACACGTCCCCGAGCAGCGTACTCACCGCCAGGTGTGTTCAGGCATGCCGATATGATGTCGCTCAAATCTTCCTTGTTCAGTTTTCCAGCGGCCTCAGGGCCCCTTGGAATGTCGATATCGCTGCTGCCGACGATGCCTTTGAAACGATTTCTAACGCTGGCAAATGTTCTGTCGAAGAATGAGTTCATTTAGTGAGTCCAATTGAGGGGGAGGAGGCAGGAAGATGCCCGCCTGTTACCAGAAAGAAATAGATAAATTTCGGTAGGAAATCTAGGGGGAACTTTAGGCTTCGCTGGTGGTATGTAACGCTGTTGAATTGGAGCGATAGACAAGCAATGGCCAGTTTGCAATTGACGCGATGTGAGCATAAATCGGGCCCAGCCAACCTCGGTTGCGCCATTCTATGAAAGTGTCGGTTGGCAGGTTGTTGAGTTTGGATTCATCTATAACTTTAAAGCCACCGAGCCTCAGTGTTTGTTTGTTAGGAAGGGGGAGCTCTGATGTTTCTTCAATTAACAGACCTTGCTCATCAAGAGTCTTAGCCATCGCCAAACTTGCTTCCCATTGGCGGTTGTAATCAGTACAAAAAGCCAGAGCTTGATTGAGGAAAGCACTGGGTTCGCCGTCTTCAAATAGCGGGTCGCCTTGTGATTTAGATAGGCGTTTGGCGGTTGTTTCGATCCCTAGCACCATCTTGTCAGACTTCCCGTCATTGAGCAGCAGGAAAGGGAATCGACGGACATAGGCAGGAATATAAGTATTTCGTTCCCACTGCCCATTCTCGTCAACAAAGAGATTGTTGCCGTTTTTAATACCTGTGATGCAGAGGGGTGAGTAGGGTGGGTTTTGAGAAAAAACAATGGGATAAGAACGAGCAGCAGAAGTGAATTCCACGGCTGCGAGAGGTAATGAACTTACGGCACCCGCAAAGTCGAAGGAAGTTGCGTTAACAAGTCTATCTTTAGCATGCGCGGTCACAGATATAGCAATCGGATCCTTGTAAAGAGGAGGTTGCTTACTGGACGAGTTCTGGGTGTCTTCTGCGTTGCTCATGTTCGTTCTCCTTATCAACGAAAGTCGCCGATTTGGCGTAGTTGCTGATAATGGGCTTAGTTAAACTTTAACCTAATTTTCTTCTGCGTCACCCCCTTATTTGCGATGAAATAGAGCCATCGTTGGCCTTTTATGAGAATGTTCAGGGTAGAGCTGTAGAACCAGACAACACCTTTCGCTCAAAACTAGTTAAACAGTTGTTGCAGAATGTTGACCGCAGGCGCTTGTTGGTTACCACTGCCCCTTGTGTTTCCTTGTTGAGGTTGGATGATCTGGTTGAGAATATTCTCAACGCCCTGACCATTTGAGTCGCCGTTTTGGTTGAGCCCTTGTAGCACCTTATTAACATCGCCGACATTCACGCCTGAGGGCAAATTCTTTTCAATCAGGTTGTTTAGTTGCTGATTCTCGCCGGAAGTGATTGTTTGAATGACTGAGCCTACCTGCTCTTCAACGTTTCCGCTCAGAAGTTTATCAACTGACAGTCCTTTTGGCAGGAGATCTTCCGGAACCAGACCTTTCGGCAATAAAGCCAAAAACTGTTGTGGGTTCTTCAAAGCATAAGCAGCAATGGCTTCTAGATCTGGACGGATGTCGATGTTGGTCCACGGACCTTGCACTATAAGAGGTATGGTTAGCCCTTTGTCGCTTTGAACGTCGGTGTCCCAGCTGCTCCCGACTTTAGGATAGAGTCGGTATTGCAGGCTTTGCCCGGAAAGATTGACACGGCCTTCTCCGGTCATAGCCAAGAAAGGACCGTAAAGAACGAGATCTTGGTTGGTGACCTGACCTTGATTAACAGATCCTGTGCCTGTGAACTCGGTAAATTTGGTGTAATGCTCTTCCCCCTTGAAGACCTGAATGTTGCCAGCTTGCAGGCTTCTCAAACTGCGTTGAATATCAATTCCTCGATAACTGCCGTCTCTTAATTGAAATCCAAGAGATCCTTGAAGGTTCTGAATGAAGGCTCTTTGCGATACCCCCCAAGAGAGCAGTTTTACTTGTGCATTGCCAACAGCAGAGAGCCGGTCAAGGTTCATAGCAGTTTGAAGAATGGGAGACGCCTGTATACCTTGCAGTTGCAGATCGCTTGACCAAGAAAGCTCACCAGGATTTCGGGCATTGAGAACAACATAGCCAGTACCAGCACCACCATAGAGAGCTGCACGATTGAGTTGAACTTGAGCGCGTCTGTTATCCAGTGACAAAGTCAGGTCACTGGCTCCGAGCTTGTAACCTAGTGCGGTTATACCTTCAGAAGTTAAACGAAGTTGACCGTTGAGGTTGCCGAGCCCGGACAAATCCAGTGGAGCATTACTCCATTCGATTGCGGTTGAACCGCCGCTACTTTGAGAAGATTGATAGCCGTCACTGGATTGGCCGGATGAGCCAAGATAGGGGGATAGATCAATGTAACCAAGGCTTAGCGCAGCATTGATGCTCGGAACCTCGTTGGCCGTATTTAGCGCGAGTTGACCGCCCCCCGAAATTTGGTCCATTGAGAATTGAACGTCGGTGGCGTTGATTCGACTCCCTGCCACGGAGAATTGACCTGATAAGGATGTTTTCTGAAAGAGCTGGCTGTTGTTACTGATGGCTTGACCATTCACGACTTGGGCGAGACTATTGAGGGAAGGTGTAGATAGAGAGAAGAATGAGTTTAACTTAACAGTCTTCCCAATTTGAGCGGTCCCGTCAATTTGAACGGCAGCTAGATCAGACGTCAGAGAAAGTTTCGTTGCGACGGCCTGATTATCCAAGAAGCTTTCCAGGTTCCCAACGGTTGTATTGAACTCAATATGCTGACCCTTCCAAGTCGTGTCTCCTTCAATGGTAGCGGGTCCATTGAGCTGAGAAAGGATTAGCCTGGTGTTGGTCTCGGTAAAGGCTTCTTCGAGGCCAGTGCCGTGATTCTTGAAACTCAAAGAACCGTTGACGAGTGAGAGGTCACCAAAAACGAGTTTTTCAATTGTAAAGAAACTGCCTAGCCCTTGGTCTTGTTGGTCCTCACTCGCATCAACAACGACAACACCCCGGTTTTTCTCTTCTGTGCCTAGGTCAATCTCGATCGGCCTCAAATCCCAATTGACCTCTCCAGAACGGGCGATTTCCAAATTGATACTTGGGCGTTGGAGAACCAATCGATCAATAACGAGTTCGCGGCTGAAGAGGGGGGCGAGCTCTAACTCAAAATCCAACCGCTCCAATGAAACAAGATGGTTGCTGTTGCCCCACTCTGTATTGCCGAGTTTGACTGAATCCACACTCAGGCGGGGGTTAGGGAAAAGCTGCAGCCGCATCGGCCCTTTCATCGAGAGCGTTCGACCGGTGTTTTGGTAAACGACGTCCGCTATGTAAGGCTTTAGATTATCGAGCGGCACAAAAGGTAAGAAGAACACAAGGGCGACCGCCAAACAAATCACTGCCAAAAACACTAGAATCAGAAATCTAAACACTGTCTTTCTTTCTCCGTAATAGAGATGCTTTCAACAAGCATTGAAGCTGAAATTGTTTTTTGCAAATTGCAACATTATCGCAAATTTCGCAAACTTCTCTTAGTTTGGGGTATCAATCAGGCTTTTTGGTGGTTCTGAAACAGTAAGTTAACCTATCAATTGCAGGGAAGATATTAGCTAGTTCTTGAGTCGATGATGATCAATCAGGATTCATTAAGAGTCGTCTACAAATTTCATTGAATCTTTGACACACGCGGTACGGTTATTGCATCGTTGAAATGTTTTAGAAATTCAGACTATTTTAACGGGCTACAAGGTTTTCAAATGGCCGAAACAAAAAAAGAAGCACAAGCAGCGACAAAACAATCCTCACAGGAAACTGAAGGTCAGAGCCTTTTGCAGATCCGCGAGTTGCTTTTCGGGGAACAACAAAGGCAACATGAGCAAGGTTTTGACAAGCTGAACCAATCACTTAGCGAGCTAGAAGGGCGTCTTTCTGCCGCCAAGTCAGAGTTAGAGACTGCGCTCAAGCAAGCAAGCGAGATGGCTAGTCGCGACCTCAGTCAGGTCGAGAAAAGAGCGGAAACGTCTCTTGCCGCCCAGCAAAAATCCATGATGAGTATGCATGAGTCTCTGGACCGTGACACAGCGGGTTTAAGGGAAGATCATAATCAGGCTGTGGATAGTATCGCAGAGCAATTGTCTTTGATCAGAGATCAGCTTGAAAATGAGCAACAGAAGCGACGTCATTTGGCGAATGCTCTGAAAGCTTTAGCGGAGGGGTTGGTAGACGACTGAATTTGATCGCTGATCAGCGAAAGTCAATCTATGGCAACTCAACCAACAAACCTTAGTCCTGTAGAAGAGCTCCGGGAACTGATTCTCGGGCGCGAGCGTTTGGATATCCAAACGTTGAAAGATCGATTAGGACAAGTTGAAAGTAAGTTCTCTTCCCCAGAAGCCTTTGAACACGAAGTCTCTCAGGTATTCTCAGGGGCTTTGAAGGCAGCGTCTGGCGCAGAGCGTCAGCGGTTGGTGACTATTCTTTCTGGCTTATTGTCTAGTTCTGTTCGTCAAGAAATTAAGCTAGCACAGCCCGAAATTTTGGATGCACTCTATCCAGCCGCGTCGCAATTGGTTGCAGAGGGTATCAGAGCTTCGTTTAGAGATCTCAAGAAGTCGATAGAAAAACAAATAGCAGCAAGACTGTCGATTTTTCAGGCTCTTAAAGTTAAGGCCAAAGCCATGATGACTGGCAGGTCAGAGGCCGAGATTTGGCTGGAAGTCAACCCGCCTTTTGATATCGAACAAGCCTTAGTCATTCATAAACAATCTGGATTGTTGATCGCTAGTTATCAAAACCAATCAGACGATGAGCTTGAGGGCGGTGGAGACACCACTCACGACCCTGATTTAGTCAGCGCGATGTTGACTGCCATCATGGGGTTTGCCAAGGACGCTATGTCAGAAGACAGCACTGGTGAACTGACGTCACTTGAGTTTGCAGATGGCGTGTTGCTTATCCAATCTTCTTCTTCGGTCATTCTGGCGTTAAAGGTAAAAGGCCACCCGTCCGAGGAATTCCGTGATTGCTTCAGTACAGAATTTCATTCTTTTGTGCGGAGTTGGAGCGGTAGCCTAGCGACATTTGACGGTGAATTGGAAAAGGAAGAAGAGACAGAGATCAACGTTGGCTTGGAAGCACTTATTGATCGGTTAGAAACAAACGTTGAACGACCTGCAGCGAGATCTGAAAAGAAGAGCAGGGGAACAATGCGATTTGTCCTCTTGGCCTTCTTGTTTGTTATGGTCGTTGTCGGCGCATTTTACATCATACTCGATTGGTGGCGCGACCGTATCGTTGATCAGGCTCAAGAAACGATTTATTCCACTGCTTCTGTCACGGGGTATCCCCTAACCGCTAGTTACGACGACGAATTTAATCTTATTCGCGTTATCGGTATTGTACCAACACGTTTTGTCGCCGAAGAATTACGCGAAAATCTCCGCCGGAGTTTAGGGGGGAGAGAAGTTAGCTTTAATCTGCGTGTCTTACACGATGAATTGGTTGCTCAAACGGCAAGAGAGCAAACAGCTCTCATGGTGACCAACAGCCGCGGCGTTAAGAAGTTGGAGACCGCCATTTCGCTGCTAAGACGAGAAATCCAAAAATTTGACGCTGAATTGGCTGATGGCCGATTTGAAGACGGTCTACGCAAAGGATTTGCTGAAGATTTGGCCACAATGGGTAATCGTATCGGTCAGATGGAACGTTTCATTGCAGAAGCCGACGGATTGAGAATTCCAGCGGTTGGGCCGGTACAAGTCGAGCCTGACGAGGAAACGATACCGGATCCGTTCACGGAAACAGTTTCGGTTGATAGTCTCAGTCTAGAAGAAATAAATCATCAGCTCCTCAATGCTGAGGAAGCGTCGTGCCGTGATCTTTTGACAGAGTTTGTCCAAGCCGGGCTAGACAATGCGTTTGTGCAAGCAGCTCTCAATACTACCGGGGATCAGTTCTCCTTGAGTCCGCTTGATTTTGAAGGGTTAGCGCGATGCTCCACTTTTGAGTTTGATCGTCAAGGACAGCTTTACGACGAAGCAAAAGCAAAGAAGATTATCGATGCACTTGCGGGTAAAGCCTGGGGAGAGCTGGGTGAAAGAACCCTAGAAATCAGAGCCTACGTTCAGCTCTATCGTGAAGAGACGGAAAATCGACATTTTGCAGAACGTATAGCAGGTGACATTCAAAAGCGCCTCCTCGCCAAGGGCATTCCAGCAGAATGGGTGAAAATCACTCCTATAATTGCTGATCAACAGCGTGTGGGGAACGGAAGTTCTTGGAGAACGTCAGATTTCGTATATTTTGGATTGATGGATAAAAACCAAGAATCTGAATAGCTTTGTCCAAAGCAAAAAAAATCTGTGTGCTCGGTGAATTTGCAGTCGGTAAGACTTCGTTAACCCGTCGCTATGTCCTAAACTCTTTCTCACCTGATTATCAAGCAACGCTTGGCGTGAGCCTCTACAAGGCAACTGCAAACCTCCAACGGGGAGAAGAAGTTGCTTTAGTACTGTGGGATGTTGAGGGCGGAGAATATAGAGCCTCTGCACTCGACCGTTATGTTCCAGGCGCGAGTGGTGCTTTTTTGGTGAGCGATGTAACAAGGCCCAAGTCTGTCGAGGCTTTGTCCTTTTTTGCTGAACGGTTTCAAAGCCTCTCACCTGGTTGCCCGATGGTGTTTGCTGCGAACAAAGTGGATTTAGCACACCAAGAGGAGACGGTTAATCTAGCTCGAGATATCGCAAAAACGTTTGATGCATCGCTGATGGAAACCAGTGCCGCTGACGGTACTGCGGTACCCGAAGCATTCTCAAGTCTCGCTAATGAAATTTACTTGAGAGCTGAAGGATGACTAAAACATCACCAGGCCCTTTAGCGACAAGTCATTTATTACTTTCGTTGGAAAGAGGTGAGTTCTCGGCATTTTCGATCAGTGAAGCGGGGTTTGTTTTATCTCGCGAAGGCCATTTGTTCCCTGGGCTAAAGATCGGTTCGTTGGCCGTTGACACGTTGTTCTTTCTGGACGGTTTAGAGATGACAATCGAAGCATTGTTGGCGAACGAGCTTGCAAGCTTCAAATTGCCCAATGTTCGCATGATGGTGTCCGAGAAGATTGAACGGGATTATACGTTTGAGCTAACCTCTTCCCCGGGAAAAGATGGCAATCAATTCTGTGTGTACGTTTGGGATGTGACTGAAACCGCTATCGCTCAACAGGCTATTGTCCATCGACATAACAGTGTCAACTTGGAGAACGAACGCCTGGAAGAAGAAAAGGTCAACACAGAAGAGTTGATGCGCAGCCAATCGCATTTCTTGGCCAATATTAGCCATGAGTTGCGCACACCCCTTACGCTGGCATTGGGCAATTGCGATCTGTTACGGGATCAAACCGTCTATTTGGATGAACAAGCGAGGAATTCTTGTTTAACTGATATTCGTGACAACGCAGAAGAGCTGTTGGGCTTTGTGTCCGATCTACTTGACTACTCAAAAATTGATGCTGAGAACTTGGTTCTCATTGATGAAACGGTTGATGTAGGCGCCGAACTGGACCGCTTGACCCAGCAATTCCGCCGCGATGCTCTTGACCGGAGGCTGAGTTTGAAGTCGCAAGTTCCACCGACGCCAATCAAGTTGAGAGCTGAGCGGCGGCGCATTCGGCAAATTTTAACGAATTTGTTGACTAATGCCTTGAAATTCACCCCCAAGGGTGGGACCGTTTCTCTTGGTGTGACGGACAAAGAAAATGGTATAGCTTTATTTGTGAAAGACACGGGTCTCGGTTTAACAGCCGACGAAATGGCCCAAATCGGCAAACCTTTCATTAAATTTGAAAAACATCCTTTGCACAACCAGTTGGAATCAAACGGTTTAGGACTAGCTCTGACAAAGAAACTCATAGAAGCTCATGACGGTGAAATGGTTGTGCAAAGCAATGTCGGAGAGGGAACCCATGTGACGGCTCTGTTTCCAAAAGAGAGGAGACTTTAGGTCCTAACCAGATTAAACTCGATAGAGATCAAAAGCACCAAAGGAACCTGTTCCATGCCTCTGGATAACAAAGCTGTCATTCGTCAGACTGCCTGTCCCCACGATTGTCCAAGTGTTTGCGCTCTGGATGTCGAAGTGTTGCCAGATGGAAAAATCGGGAAAGTCAAAGGAGCGAAGTCCAACTCCTATACCCTAGGAGTGGTCTGTGCCAAAGTTGCCCGCTATTCGGAACGAGTCCACCATCCTGATCGGTTATTGAAGCCTTTGAGAAGGGTGGGGGAAAAAGGTGTTGGCATTTCTGCTTTCGAGGAAATTTCTTGGGATGAAGCTTTAGATGCGGCGGCAGATGGATTGCTGAAAGCCGAAGAGAAATATGGTGCTGAGACTGTCTGGCCTCACTTCTTTGCCGGCACAATGGGTTGGGTTCAAAGAGATGGTATTGAGCGTTTACGTCACGCGAAAAAGTACTCCCGCCAGCATTCATCCATTTGTACGGCCCTGCCGGATGCCGGTTGGAACGCGGGCATCGGCGACAAGCGTGGACTAGATCCAAGAGAAATGGCCTCGTCTGATTTGATTGTTATGTGGGGCGGTAACCCGGTGGCAACACAGGTTAATGTCATGACGCACATTGCCAAAGCGCGGAAGGAGCGGGGGGCGAAACTCGTTGTCGTCGACCCTTACCGGACGGGCACAGCAGAAGCAGCGGACATCCATTTGCAGCTTAAACCCGGAACGGATGGTGCTTTGGCGGCAGCGATTGGGCACGTGCTCCTAAGGGATGGTTTATGCGACCTCGGCTATCTCTCTCGCTACACTGACTGGGATGGGGAGCTTGAAGAACACTATAGTACCTGTTCTTCTGTTTGGGCTGCCGAGATAACAGGCTTGTCTGTGGATGAGATAGAATCATTCGCGAAACTTTACGGCCAGACTAAGAGATCATTTCTTCGTCTGGGCTATGGATTTACTCGGTCCCGAAATGGTGCTGCAAATATGCAAGCCGCGACCTGCTTGCCAGCACTTACCGGCGCTTGGCAATATGAAGGCGGCGGCGCTTTGTACAGCAACACTGGCATGTACAGTAACATCGATAAGACTTTGATCGCAGGTTTAGATGTATTGGACAAATCCGTCCGGCTTCTCGATCAAAGCCGGATCGGGCCGATTTTGACCGGCGACAAGCAAGATCTTGGTGACGGTCCTCCCATCACTGCCTTGTTTATTCAAAACACCAACCCCGTTGTCGTCAGCCCTGAAAGCAACAAAGTCCATGAAGGCTTCATGAGAGACGATTTATTCGTCGTTGTTCATGAACAGTTTATGACGGAGACGGCGGCGATGGCTGATATCGTTTTGCCAGCCACGACGTCAATGGAGCATGACGATATTTACAGTTCCGGCGGGCACACTCATTTCCATGTCACACAGAAAATTATCGATCCCATTGGTGGTTGTCGATCAAACCACGATGTGAATTCAGCTTTGGCAAAGCGGCTAGGCGTTGAGCATCAAGGTTTCGACATGTCTGCCTGGCAGGTGATCGAAGAAACCTTCAAACGCTCGGGTTTAAAAGACGCCAATCAAGTATGTGAAGATCGTTGGATTGATTACGCGCTACCTTTTGAGGAGGCACATTTCTTGAACGGTTTCCCTCACCCCGATGGACGGTTCCGATTTAAGCCTGACTGGCCATCGATGGGCCCCTTGGGGCACAAGATGCCGAGATTGCCCGGCTACTTTGATTATTATGATCAGAAGTCTGAAAGACACCCCTACCGATTGGTGACTGCACCTGCACGGCAGTTTCTGAACACCTCTTTTACTGAAACAAAAGGCAGCATGAGTCGAGAAGGGCGGCCCCAGGCAAAAATCCACCCAGACTTGGCAGCAGACTTAGGTGTCGGCGATGGAGAGATGGTCGTTCTGGGCAATGATCAAGGGCAAGTTCGTCTTCACGCGGAAGTGTTTTCCGGCCTCCAAAAGGATACTATCGTGGTGGAATCCATCTTTCCGAACCACAAATTCATTGATGGCATGGGCATCAATGCTTTGATCTCTGCGGAAGCGGCTCCGCCCAATGGTGGTGCTGTGTTTCACGATACCGCAGTTTGGATAAAGAAGTCGAATTGAGCTAGGCGTGAACGTTTAGAACTTCTATATCCATAGCCAAAATCTACCAGAAAGCCCGGACCTTTATGCTTGACCAACACCAGTTTGCTCCTTCCATCTTGCGCGAATATGACATCAGAGGTGTCATAGGTGAAACGCTGGGACCAGATGACGCTTATGCGATCGGACGTGGCTTCGCGACGATCGTCCGCCAACATGGTGGCAAGCGTGTTTGTGTTGGGTACGATGGTCGTTTGTCCTCGCCGGAGTTGGCTGATCGCCTAATCCAAGGGATCAAAGATGCCGGTGCAATCGCTGTTTTGATCGGTCTTGGCCCGACACCTCAACTTTATTACGCAGTTCACACCTTGGAAGCCCATGGCGGTATCATGGTTTCCGGTTCGCACAACCCGCCCAACCACAATGGCTTCAAGTTCATGCTCGGCCAGAAGTCCTTCTTCGGGGAAGATATTCAGGCTTTGGGACGGCTAGCAGCTGAAGGAGGCTTCTTATCTGGAGACGGCGGGGAGGAGATCTTTGATCTTAAAGAATCCTACATTGACGCTTTGTTGACAGGTATTGAAAAGGCCGGTGATCGTGAGCTGAAAGTAGCCTGGGACGCAGGTAACGGTGCCGCTGGTGAAATCATGGCTTCGCTGTCGTCAAAGGTACCTGGGCAACATCATTTATTGTTTGAAGAAATAGACGGACATTTCCCTAATCATCACCCCGATCCAGCTGTATTGGCAAATTTAGTCGACCTGCAGAACACTGTGAAAGATAAGTGCTGTGATGTTGGCCTCGCTTTTGATGGCGATGGAGACCGTGTAGGTGTTGTTGATGATAAAGGCGAGGTAATTTGGCCAGATCAACTGATGATCCTTTATTCTCAGGCTGTTTTGAAATCAATGCCTGGCGCGACAATCATCTCTGACGTTAAAGCCAGCCAAATTCTCTTTGATGAAATCGCAGCAGCAGGCGGCGAACCTTTGATGTGGAAGACGGGCCATTCCCTCGTCAAAACAAAGATGGCGGAAACCAAAGCGCCCTTAGCGGGGGAGATGTCAGGGCACATCTTCTTTGGGGACCGGTTCTTTGGTTTTGACGACGGTTTGTACGCTGCTGTGCGATTGTTGGAACTCATGACGCAGCTTGATCAGCCTTTGAGCGAAATTCGCAAGGCTTGGCCAGTGCTTGCCAATACACCAGAAATTCGCTTTCAATGCGATGATGACAAGAAGTTCGCGGTCGTTGATGCCGTCAAATCCGCCGCCGAGAAAGAAGACTGTCAGTTGATTGCGGTTGATGGTGTGCGGGCAGTTTATCCGGAGGGGTGGTGGTTGCTGCGGGCATCGAACACACAAGATTCTCTCGTAGCTAGAGTCGAAGCGAAAGATGAGGAAGCAGTTGTCCTGCTGAAATCGAAACTAAATGCCGTTCTGAAGGTGCATAATCTCGTTTTGCCAGATTAATCGAATTGGCTAGGCCGATAATTTCTGAGTCAAGGGCTTGAAAATCACTCAAAGAACACTTTTTATAGAGACCATTGATAAGTGGTTCTCGACTTTGAACCGAAAGGTAATGAATTGAAGGATGCTCCTTTGATCGCGTCTAACGATCCAAGACGACTGGATGACGGTGGCATTGGTCCCGGTGTTGTGCTTGAAGCCAAGCCCAAAACCAAGAAGCCAGCCATGTACAAAGTGTTGATGTTGAATGATGACTACACCCCCATGGAGTTCGTTGTTCATGTCTTGGAAATCTTTTTCAATAAAAGTGGAGAGGATGCGGCTCGTATCATGCTGCATGTTCACCAAAAGGGTGTCGGTATTTGTGGGGTTTTTACATTCGAAGTCGCCGAGACCAAAGTTACTCAAGTTATTGATTATGCAAGGAAGCACCAGCATCCATTGCAATGTACTTTAGAAAAAGAATAGGGGCCCTGGGTCCAATGTTCATGGTAGAGAAATAAATGTTATCTAATAATTTAGAACAAACCCTTCATAGAGCGATTGGTTACGCCGGTCAGCATGGGCATGAATTCTGTACGCTTGAGCATTTGTTGCTCGCAATGATCGAAGATCCTGATGCCGCCGCCGTTATGCGTGCTTGCGACGTTGACTTGGGCGAACTTGGTCAGGAAGTTGCCGCCTATATCGAGTTTGAGCTCAAAGGCATTGTTTCAGAAACCGATGAGGACCCTAAGCCAACAACGTCGTTTCAGCGCGTTTTACAACGCGCCGTTATACATGTTCAGTCATCCGGTCGCGACGAAGTAACGGGCGCCAATCTTCTGGTGGCCATGTTCCAGGAACGTGAAAGCCATGCTGTCTATTTCTTACAGCAACGAGGCATGGGGCGCTTGGATGCCGTTAATTTCCTCAGCCATGGTATTGCAAAAATCTCCGGTCTTTCTGAAGAACGGCTGGTGACTGGCGCGGACTCAGAGTTTGAAGAAGATATGGGAGACAACGGCCAAGAAGCGCTGGATGCCTACTGTGTCAACCTTAATCAAAAGGCCCTAGACGGGAAGATAGATATACTCATAGGGCGTGAGTTTGAAGTTGAACGAACCATTCAAATTCTCTGCCGTAGAAACAAGAACAATCCGTTGTATGTCGGTGACCCTGGTGTTGGCAAAACTGCCATAGCCGAGGGATTGGCGAAGCGCATTGTTGACGGCGATGTACCGGAGGTGTTGAACAGTACGATTATCTTCTCGCTTGATATGGGCGCTTTGTTAGCGGGCACGCGTTATCGCGGCGACTTTGAAGAACGCTTGAAGGCAGTCATCAATGAGTTGGATGAAGTTGACGGCGGCGTGTTGTTCATCGATGAGATCCACACCATTATCGGCGCTGGGGCTACCAGTGGCGGGGCGATGGACGCCTCTAACCTGCTCAAACCTGCATTAGCGAGCGGGTCGATGCGTTGTATTGGATCAACGACTTACAAAGAATATCGCGGGCATTTTGAAAAAGATCGCGCACTGGCGCGCCGTTTCCAGAAGATTGACGTTGAAGAGCCTTCTGTCGAAGACACAATCAAGATCTTGCGCGGTCTGAAACCATACTACGAAGAGCATCACAAAGTTCGCTATACGGCTGAGGCTCTAAGAACGGCTGTGGAGCTGGCAGCGCGTTACATTACAGATCGAAAACTGCCTGACAAAGCTATCGACGTGATTGACGAAGCCGGTGCTTCGCAAATGCTGGTGCCCGAAAACAAACGTAAAAAAACCATCAGCGTTGGGGACATCGAAATTGTTGTTTCCAAGATGGCCAAGATTCCGCCAAAAACGGTTTCAAAAGACGACGTCTCAATGCTGAAGTCTCTTGAGCGAGACCTCAAGGCATTGGTCTACGGTCAGGATAAGGCCATAACGGCCTTATCTTCGGCGATTAAACTCGCCCGCGCTGGCCTGAGAGAACCTGAAAAGCCCATTGGCTCATATCTTTTCTCAGGGCCGACCGGTGTTGGTAAAACCGAAGTAGCGAAGCAGTTAGCCCAGGCTCTCGGGGTCGATCTTGTTCGTTTCGACATGTCGGAATACATGGAGCGCCATTCCGTCAGCCGTTTGATCGGTGCGCCACCAGGCTATGTTGGTTTTGATCAAGGTGGTTTGTTGACGGATTCGGTGGATCAAAAGAAACACTGCGTCTTGCTGCTGGACGAAATCGAAAAAGCACACCCGGATCTGTTCAATATCCTGTTGCAGGTGATGGACAACGGACGTTTGACTGACAACAATGGCAAAACTGTCGACTTCCGCAACGTTATTTTGATCATGACAACCAACGCAGGGGCTGCTGACATGGCTAGACCTGCCATGGGCTTCACTCAAGAGAAGCGAACTGGGGACGACGAAGAGGCGATCCAGAAGCTCTTTGCACCAGAATTCCGCAATCGACTTGATGCCAACATCGCATTCGCATCCCTTGAACTGCCGGTCGTTCAGCGCATTGTCGATAAGTTTATCATGGAGTTGGAAACTCAATTAGCTGACCGTAATATTGCTATTGAATTGAGTGACGCCGCGAGGAATTATTTGGCCAAGAAGGGATACGACCCGTTGTATGGAGCGCGTCCGCTTTCCCGATTGATTCAGGAAAAAGTGAAAAAGTCATTGGCAGATGAAATCCTGTTTGGGCGTCTGTCGAAAGGCGGAACAGTGCGTGTGGACGAAACGGACGGTGAAATGACGTTCACCTATCCTGATTCTGAGGCCACCAAAGAAAAGGCTGTTGAGACAGTCTAAGGTTCGTCTCGGTTCTTATCGGATGATATCCCAAGTGTTGTCGGGCTTCCTACAGGCTCGACCTCTTGCGGATGTTGGGTTTCCGTTCACAAAGATTGTTTGGTTGTAAGGACGACAGTAGCGTCCAGTGTTGGACTGCACGAGGGTTTCAGGATAGAAATCTCCTGACACGCCTGTCTCTGGGTTTTGCCAATTCTGAGGCCGACCGCTATTGAGGCCGCGCCGTAACGCCTGGTTTGAGTAGGCTCTATCGCTGGGCGACAACTGCTCGTCTATTTTGTTGCTAGCCAAAGCGCCGATCAAGGTTTTGGCTATGAATGCGTCGACTTTTCTGGGTTGGTCTTCGGTTTTGATCGGTGGCTCGCTAACTGTCGGGACTTCGTGAGTGACGGTTTCATTTGTTTCAGGATGTGGTGTGCAAGCAGATAGAAAAGCTATCGTCAGACAACAAAGAGATATGACGCTTTTGGACATTCCGGGACTCCGTTTAGCTTGGCTCGGTAATTAATTTGAGAATCTGCTACTGCTAAGCTTGCTTTATGACAGCTTTGGGGCAAATTAGGGGTGATATCACACTCGATCATAATAGTTACTCGGAGCACAAAATGAAGATCCGCTACCTCCACACGATGGTTCGCGTCAAGGACGTTGATGAATCAAAAAAGTTTTATTGCGATGGCCTTGGCCTTATTGAAACGCGTCGCTTTGATAGTGAGGCCGGACGGTTCTCTTTGATCTTCCTAGCACCGCCAGGACAAGAAGACACCGCAGTTGAGTTAACTTACAACTGGGATCCAGAAGACTATGATGGCGGCCGGAATTTTGGACACTTGGCTTATGAGGTAGAAGACATCTACGCCATGTGTGACCACCTGCAATCAATGGGGGTGACCATCAACCGACCACCACGGGATGGGCGTATGGCTTTCGTTCGGTCTCCTGATGGGATCTCAGTAGAGCTCCTACAAATGGGTGAGGCCCAAGCGGCTGCAGAGCCGTGGGCCTCAATGGATAATACCGGTGAATGGTAATTTTTAATCCGCGAATGGATCTTTCACCAAAATAGTATATTCACGTTTAGGGCTGGTTGAAAGCAGTGCTACTGGTGTTTCAATCAGCTCTTCGATACGACGGACATACTTGACCGCTGTGGCTGGTAAATCAGACCAACTTCTAGATCCCTCTGTGCTGTCGTGCCAGCCTTCTAAAGTTTCATACAAAGGTTTGACATGTGCTTGATCGCGAGTGGATGTTGGGAAGTAATCGATGACTTCTCCGTCCAATTCGTAGCCGGTGCAAACGTTCAGCTCATCAAACCCATCGAGCACGTCGAGCTTTGTGAGTGCGATGCCAGTGATTCCAGCGATTTTCACCGCTTGACGTACCATTACAGCGTCAAACCAGCCGCAGCGTCTTTTCCGGCCAGTGACAGTGCCGAATTCATGGCCACGTTCACCCAAACGTTGCCCAGTTTCGTCTTCTAACTCTGTTGGGAAAGGACCTTCGCCAACGCGCGTCGTATAGGCCTTGGTGATGCCTAGCACGTAATCAATAGCCCCAGGCCCCATGCCTGTCCCGGCGGCGGCTTGACCAGAGGAAGTATTAGATGATGTGACGAAGGGATAGGTGCCGTGGTCAACATCAAGCATTAACCCTTGTGCGCCCTCAAACAGGATGCGGTCGCCGCGTTTTTTGGCCTGGTCAAGGATGTCCCAAACCCTGGCTGAATAGGGCAGGATTTTGTCTGCGATTTCCGCCAGTTGGCCGTGCAGTTCATCGGCATCAACTTCAGGGCGGCCCATGCCACGTAACAGAGCGTTGTGGTGCATCAAAAGGTTGGCAATACGGCCTTTCAAGGCTTCCAAGTCAGAGAGATCACAAACTCGAATGGCGCGTCTGGCCACCTTATCTTCATAGGCAGGGCCAATGCCGCGCCCGGTGGTGCCGATCTTTTCGCCTTTTGAGCGTTCTTCTTCGCGAGCGTGATCAAGAGCGGAATGGACTGGCAAAATCAGAGCTGCTGCTTCAGAGAGCTTCAGTCTGTCTGAGTTGACATCTAAACCTTTACTGCGTGCTGTTTCGATTTCTTTCAGTAATGCCCAAGGATCAACGACCACGCCATTGCCAATAAGAGACATCTTGCCGTCTCTAACAATACCGGAGGGCAGAAGCGACAAGGCATAGGTTACACCGTCAACAACCAAAGTGTGGCCTGCGTTATGGCCACCCTGGAAACGCGCGACGACGTCTGCACGTTCTGAAAGCCAATCAACGATTTTGCCTTTGCCTTCGTCACCCCATTGAGAGCCAACTACAACAACGTTTGCCATGTCATTTTCCTAAACGTTTTATGAGCCTCTGCTATCGTGCAGCAAGCTTCGATTTCTAGTCTAGAGCTTTGATTTCGCCATTGGCAAAAACAAAACCACAGTTGAATTTCTGGGCGAGCGTCCTGAGATCGCTATCGTCATTTTCCAATTGCTTGATCGTAATCCAGCCGTCAGCCCTTAATGTTAGGGCTTCTTCAGCTTTGGTGTTAGCAGCCAAGTAGATGGAACGAACTGGCGGATCTGCTTGAGCCACTTCTAACAGAGCATCTGAATAGAACGTGAAGCCTGAAGCCGCTTCGCCTCTATCATCTTCTTCACCGTAGTGAACGCGGTATTCGCCGCCCGTACCCAGCTCTGCACCGGCGGAGCCACTATAGAAAGTAAAGCCGATTCCTTCGTGGTACTGGAAACCGCGTTGTTCCACAGGATCCAATGTTACCGTCACTTCATGGTGGGCAGCTTGAATTACCGAAATCAGTTCGGCTATGTTCCCAAAATCTTGAGTGATGGACTTGGGCAAACTCATCGCATTGAGCTTTTGCAGGACTAGCTCTGCTGGACCAGCCGCTTGGACAAGGCCGATTAACAGCTCTTGATTGCCACCAGCGAGGCGATTGATTTCAGCTGTGTCTTTCTGATCAAGCGCTTTGATCAATTGAACGCGCACTTCTTCCGAATAGTCCAACTCGCTTAGCAGATATGATGTCAATTTTGGAAGAGTAAGATCAATCGACATTTTGTCAATTCCGAGCCTCTTCAGCGCTGTCAGAGCCAAATCAATTGTCTCCGTCAGAGCTGGAAAACGGCTATTGCCTTCCGCGCCGATGAGTTCCGCTCCAGCTTGTGAAAATTGCCGATTGGGCCTGATTTGGTTGCCTTGAACCCGAACAACTTGGCCAGAATAGGAAATACGTAGCGGCCTTGCTAAAGCGTCCAATCTAGTTCGGGCAATGCGGGCAATCTGAGCAGTCATGTCGGCACGGACACCTAACATTCGTTGAGACACAGGGTCCATCAAACGAAAGGTCTGTTCGGCGACGGCAACACCAGTGCCCGAAACCAAGCTCTGTTCAAACTCTAGCAGGGGTGGCTTTACGCGCTGATAGCCATAGGAATCAAAGCTGTTTAGAAGTTGCCCAATTAGCCAAGATTCCTGCTTAGCGATGGGTGGCAGCATATCTTCAAAGCCGGCAGGCAAGAGGGCTGCTTTAACAGGTGACATGATTCCAGATTGCTCCAGGGAGGGATGATTGCAAAACCGGGTGATTTCTACACCCGATGACGCCTTTTACACAAGGTGAAGATTGACGCGCCGGTTCTGCTTGCCTTTTTTCTCTACCTTGCCGATGCGAACAGGGCCGATTTCTTTGGTGGATCTAACGTGTGTGCCGCCACAAGGCTGGAAATCGACTGTATTCGCCTCGATACCTATTCGAACGACACGCACTTTCCCTGAGCCCATTGGCGGTTTAACCGACATGGTGCGAACCAGGCCTGGATTCGCTTCGAGTTCAGCATCTGTTATCCAGCTGTGTGAAATGGGGTGATCTTCGTTGATGATCTTGTTGAGACGAGCTTCCAGTGCTTCTTTTTCTGGAGCTTCTTCTAAATCGAAGTCCAATCGACCTTTTTCCTCACCAATTGAACCGCCGGTAACACCAGCGTCAACTTGGCTGCAAAGCAAATGCAAAGCGGTATGAACTCGCATAAGCCTATGACGTCTTTCCCAATTGAGAAAAAGTCTTACCTTGTCGCCGATAGTAGGCGGCGTGGCACCTTCTTCAAGAATGTGTGCGATATCACCGACTTCGTTTTTGCGAGTGTCAACGATTCGGAGCTCGGTGCCGTCTTTAAGCCTTAGGACACCACTGTCGCCCGGTTGTCCTCCACCTGTTGCATAGAAATTAGTTTGATCGCAGACCACCGCATTTTCACTAACCAGCTCTACTGTTGCCTCAACTTCGGAGAGATAGGAGTCTTCACGGAAGAGTTCTTCGGTCATCGTTTGATCTCCTTAGGCATTTACAACCTGTTCTATGGTTTCACGGATTTGGTTGGCTGCATCGACAATCAAGTCGTTGTCCTCTCCCTCTGTCATCACTCTGATGAGTGGCTCTGTACCCGATTTTCGAATCAATACACGGCCTGTTTGAGCAAGGCGTTTTTCTTGGGCCGCTATCGAAGTCTTCACCCGTTCGTTTTCAAGAGGGGAAGGGCCGGAGAATCGAACGTTCACCAGGATTTGTGGTAGTGGTTCAAAGAGCGATGTTAGCTCGCTGGTGGTTATCTGTTTTCTGGCCAGCAGAGAAAGAACCTGAACTGCCGCAACCAAGCCGTCGCCGGTCGTGGTGAAATCAGATAAGACAATATGGCCAGACTGTTCTCCGCCCAAATTGTATCCATTGGCTCTCATGGACTCAACAACATAGCGATCACCCACGCCAGTACGTTCAACTTTCACACCAACGGTTGCAAGATAGTTTTCCATACCCAGGTTGGACATAACTGTGGCAACCAGTGTGTTCGCAGCCAGCTTCCCGGACATTGCCCAATCTTCAGCAATAAGAGCCATGATTTGGTCACCATCGACGACTCTTCCGCCTTCATCGACGACGATCAGTCGGTCGGCGTCTCCGTCAAGAGCGATACCAATATCGGCCTGATGAATAACAACGGCTTTACTCAAATTATGAGGAGCGGTTGCGCCACAATCGGCGTTAATATTCAACCCGTTAGGTTCTATCCCTAACGGGATAACTTCTGCCCCTAGTTCGTACAGGATCTGAGGTGCGACTTTGTAAGCAGCGCCATTCGCGCAATCGACAACAACCTTCACACCGTTGAGATTAAGATCTCTTGGGAAGGTTTGTTTAACAGCTTCAATGTAACGACCCGCTGCATCATTCAATCGACGAGCTTTGCCTAGGTCCATAGCATCAACGCGGGGTGGTTGGTGTGTATTGCCCAAGAAAGCAGAAATATCTGACTCTATCTCGGCCTCGATAGAGTCAGATAGTTTGTACCCGTCTGGTCCAAACAGCTTGATGCCGTTGTCTGTTGCAGGGTTGTGTGAGGCTGAAATCATGACACCGAGATCAGCCCTCAAAGACCGCGTTAAACTAGCGACGGCTGGAGTCGGCAGAGGGCCGAGCAGAACGGCGTCCATGCCCATAGCCATAAAGCCGCTGGTAAGTGCGTTCTCCAACATATAGCCCGACAGTCTAGTGTCCTTGCCAATGACAACGGACGCATGCTTATCACCCCGATGAAAGCGTGAACCAGCGGCCTGAGCCAATGCCAGGGCTACTTCCGAAGTAATTGGGTAGCTATTCGCGCGACCGCGAATTCCGTCTGTTCCAAACAGATTGCGTTTCATAATAATCCTCCGCCTTTTTCTTATAGCAAAGTAGCGGCAAGAGGCTAGAAACTATTGGATTCCAAGGCGTTAAGAATTTTCCAGGCTTGAAGATTTTCTTTGACGTCATGGACGCGCAAGATGTTGGCACCTTGACGTATGGATTCCAAGTTCGCTGCGATTGTACCGGGAATCCTGTCTTTCGCCTCGCCTGCATCACCGAGTTTGCCAATAAAGCCCTTTCGGCTTAGTCCCATCAGGATAGCGCAGCCCAAGCCCTGGAAAGTGGAAAGGTTGTTGATGAGGCTGAGGTTGTGATCAATGGTTTTCCCGAACCCGATACCCGGATCGATGGCAATTTTCTCGCGCGGCAAACCGGCATCAAGGCAGCATTGAATACGTTGTTCCAGGAAATCATAAACATCCAACACGACATTGTTGTAGCTCGGCGCTTCCTGCATTGTTTCTGGCGTGCCTTGCATATGCATGAGAACGACAGGTAGTTGAGAGGTTGCAACATAGTCGAGACTTTGATCATCCCCCTGCAATGCAGAGACATCATTGATGATTTGTGCACCTGCGTTAACAGCGGCCTTCATGACTTTGGTGCGTCTTGTATCGATTGAAACCAAGTACCCTAAAGCCGAGAGTTGGCTCACGACTGATTTAACGCGTTTGATTTCTTCTGCTTCCGTCGGTTTTGAAGCACCAGGACGGGTTGATTCCCCCCCGACATCAAGGATCGCTGCTCCTTCCGAAGAAAGTTTGATGCCATGATCCACGGCTGTTTGTGCTGCCGCAAAGTCACCACCATCAGAAAAAGAGTCAGGCGTAACGTTTACAATGCCCATAATCGTTGGGTGAGACAGATCTAAACTTGCCCAACTGGTGACTGGCGACAAACAGTTTTCGAGTTGTCCTCTCAAACGAGAACAGGGGAGAGGCAGGGCCAGAATTTTCTGAAGTTCAGATTGAGTGCAAAGGAATGCTTCAACCTCAGTCGCTGACAAACGTAGGGACAACTCGAATTCACTGTCGCTGCGCCCAGATGTTAGGCTACGACAGTGGAGAGGGCGCAAATAGGTCTTTGCGCCCTGTTTCAGTTTTTCAAGGATTGTTCCTTGATCTAGCATTCTATCGGTTTCTGAACGGCAGTTTAGGTAGCAGG
Source organism: uncultured Alphaproteobacteria bacterium (assembly GCA_905480575.1). Taxonomy (GTDB): domain Bacteria; phylum Pseudomonadota; class Alphaproteobacteria; order UBA7985; family CAJQQZ01; genus CAJQQZ01. The sequence goes on from CAJQQZ010000033.1 coordinate 30,053, forward strand.
TTCAGGCTCTGATCCAAGTGGCCCACGATTGACCGTTGGCAACGCGCCGCTGGAAGGCAGGCGAGGACCGCCGCCATGGGCATCTTCTTCTTCCGGATCAGGACGATCGATGTCTCCACCGTCTAGAACTGTCTGCACTTCTTCAGCAGTTAGAGTTTCATACTCCAACAAGGCGTCCTTCAGGCGGTGGAGACCATCCGTGTGTTTCGTCAGAATGTCACGAGCCTGTTGCATGCCATTGTCGACAAGACGGCGAATTTCTGTGTCAATCATTGCGGCTGACTCGTCAGAAATATCCTTAGCGCCCATGCCGAAGTAGCCACCATCGTCTTTGGCGTAGAATAGTGGACCGACTTTTTCGCTGAAGCCCCATTCCTCAATCATCATACGGGCAAGGTGGGTAGCTTGGCGAATATCACTAGAAGCGCCGTTAGTGATGTGTTGCTCGCCATAGATAAGTTCTTCCGCAATACGACCACCAAACGTCATAGCTAGGACAGCTTCCATTTGGTCCTTGGTGGCAAACATGCCATCCCGTTCGGGCAGGAACTGGGCATAACCACCAGCTTGTCCACGGGGGATGATGGTCAGCTTGTTGAGTTTATCCCTGATTGGAACATTCATACCAACGATCGCATGACCACTTTCGTGATAAGCAACCAACTCGATCTCTTCTTGGGTACGCGCTGCAGAGCGACGCTCTGGTCCCATCGTAATTTTATCTTTTGCCTGTTCGAACTCTTCCATTGTAACCACGCGTTTATTCCCGCGCGCAGCACCCAAAGCCGCTTCGTTAACCAGGTTTGCTATCTCAGCACCCGAGAAACCAGGCGTTCCTTTGGCAACTCTTTGCAGGTCAACATCAGGAGAAAGAGGTACGTTTTTCACGTGCACTTTTAGGATTTTCTCACGGCCGATTACGTCCGGCAAAGGAACTTGAACCTGTCTGTCAAAGCGTCCCGGGCGAAGGAGCGCTTTATCCAGAACGTCAGCACGGTTCGTTGCCGCTATAATGATGATGCCTTCATTGGCTTCAAAACCATCCATTTCAACCAGCAACTGATTGAGTGTCTGTTCGCGCTCTTCGTGTCCACCAGAAACACCTTGGCTACGACTGCGTCCAACGGCGTCAATCTCATCGATGAACAGAATACAAGGAGCGTTTTTCTTTGCTTGCTCAAACATGTCACGGACACGGCTTGCGCCGACACCCACAAACATCTCGACAAAGTCAGAACCAGCGATAGAGAAGAAAGGAACGTTGGCTTCACCAGCAATAGCACGGGCCAACAAGGTTTTGCCTGTGCCTGGTAAACCCACTAACAGCACACCTTTTGGGATTTTACCGCCTAGCCGTTGGAATTTTCCTGGTTCACGCAAAAACTCGACAATTTCTTCGACATCCTGCTTTGATTCATCGATGCCAGCAACATCTTCGAAGGTCACTCGGTCTTGGTTGTGCGTCAGGAGCTTAGCCTTGGATTTTCCAATCCCCAGGCCGCCGCCGCGGCCGCCTTGCATCTGCCTGAAAATAAAGATCCAGGCGCCGATCAGCAACAGGGTGGGCAACAGGTAGGTCAGCAAATCACTGATCCCCATTGAATCGTCACGAGGCTCGGCTCTAACCGTTACATTGTTTGCATCCAGTTTTTCCATCAAACGGGGATCATCAGGCATGTATGTCTGGTACTTTTGTCCGTCTTTAGTCGTAGCTGTGATGTTGCGCTCGACAATCTTGACTTCTGATATTCTGCCACTTTCAACATGACCGATGAAGTCAGTGTAGGCCTCTTCAGACTGGGGTAGTTGCTGTTGGCTGTTGTTAAAGAAATTAAACAAAGCAAAAAGCAGTACGATTGCAACGATCCAAACGATTGCATTGCGAGAGATATTCAAGGCTCTAATCCTTAAAAAGTCAAAAAGCGGCCAGGGTCAAACGACTAGCTGTCCAGCGGGTTGGCTGGAATGTAGTCATTACTTTTGCCTAAACAACCAGAAAAGTGGGTGTTAGCAGATTTGTGTTGCTCAAGAAAGTAAGTCTAGGGCCCTCTGCGACTATTTCTCTGCTGTGATGTTGCAGATTGGGAAGCTGAGGCGAAGTAAGTTGGGAGATATTCCAAAAGCAAGGGAGCGTGTAAGCCGCTTCTTTGGGCATGAGTTCCAACAACTGTTCTCTTTGTAAGTGTTCCAACTGTGACCATCCATTGGCAGTTAGGGGGGCTAACCGTGAATTCGACGCTCCAATGCCTTCGAGTAAAAAGCGCTGGTCCCATAGAAGAGAGTTTGGTTGATTAGTTGCTGAGTGGCGCAAATTTCGCTCTTCTCGACAAACAAAAATTCTCCCATGTCGGTAGGACAACAAACAACCGCCCAGTGTTAAATGCTTTGATTTAGTGTTTAGATCTGAAAGCCATTTGGCCAGTTGTTCGAGATTAGAGCCCGACAAAGGTTGATAGCTGTTCCGGATCCAAGAAATAAGCTGTGTGAAGAGGGTAGTTCGTTGAAAGGAAGGAATCCCCTTGATTGAGCGCGCTTCCAATGAGGCCCAGCCAAAACAGCTTTGAGTGACTTGTTTTTCTACGAATTCATTTACGACAGATTGTTGCTTAGACCGCCACCGTCCCAGTTCGTTTACCACGGAAATGATGGAAGCTTGGGCAATGCCTTCGCGCACGAGAGCTGCCTTGTTCTTTCGAAACCAAATACGACCATTCACAGTTTTCTGATTGGACGGATCCTCAATCCAGGTAATCTTCTGCTCACGCAGGAAATCTGCGGTTTCGGATTTGTGGAAAGGCAAAAGCGGACGCCAAATCGAGAGGTTGGGCAATTGACCGGCGATGGCTGGCATAGCTGCGAGACCCAGGAGTTGGCTTCCAGATTCTAGGCGAAGCAGAAACGTCTCGACTTGATCGTCCAAGTTATGCCCTAGCAACAGTTGTTGGATAACATTTCGATTGCAGTAGTCTACCAGACCTTCGAACCGTGCCTTCCTGGCTTTCAACTGAAATGATCCGCTTTGCGTCTTAGCATCGCTTGCAATAACGGTCGCTCTGATGCCGAGCAATTGCAGCTGTGAAGCAGTTTCCGTGGCTTCCTGTCCAGATTCACTGCGTAACTGGTGATCCACAACCAAGGCTTCGAATTCGGCTGCTTTGGAGGCGAACCAAACTTTACACAAGACCGCAAGCGCCAAGCTGTCTGATCCGCCTGACACACCGACAGCAAACCGGTTACTTTGGCGATGTGGCCAAAGTTTCTCCATCTGTTCAAAGAAGCTGGATTGAGTGAGTTTCACCGACCCAATGACCACCTTATGGGCAAGCCATCCGCCTTTGTTCTTTCAGAGTTCTCTCTAGGATCGAAACATTGGCGTTGGGGTAGTTATCAAGGAGCGCGTTTAGTGTCGTGCAGGCTTGGCCTTTGTCTCCTGTTTGGTGCAGGGATAGGCCTAGCTTCAAGAGATTGTCCGGTGCTTTGGGGCCGGAAGGAGCCGTTTGAAAACCTTTAGCGAAAGCGATAGATGCTTGATCCATTTGCCCGCGGGCATAGTGGCTTTCGCCGAGCCAATAATAGGCATTGGCGGCCAGACCGTGAGCGCCGTGGTTGTCGAGAAATTGCTGGAATTCGATCTCCGCACCAGCGAAATCCGAGCTTTGCATGAGAGCATAAGCGGCCTGGTAGCTCTCTTCTGGATCTGTCGTGCCAGTGGAAACAGTCTGCGTGGTGCCGGGCCGAGGCGTTGGAACGGGAACCGTCACGAAGTTTAGGCTATCTCCTTGGCCACCATCAGTTTGTGTTTGAGTAGAGGTGGCCGTCGCAGATTCTTGAGTATTTGTTGCTGCTGAGACATCCGTTGTAGAGCGGGTTTCCAGGACATCAATTCTCTTTATCATGAGTCTTTGTTGATGGCCAAATTGCTCAATCAAACCTGTGAGGTTTTGTAGTTCTTTTTCGACGGCGGAAATTCTCAACTCCAAACCTGCAGAGACAGGTGAGTTTCCAGAACTCGATGCACTTTGATTATTGTAAGTTTCCTGGCGTAGGTTATAGACCTCAGTTCTCAGCTGATAGACCTCAGAACGCAATTGATTGAGTGCGCCAAGTGTATCCTGCCCCGATGCCGACGTTGGAATCAGGAGTAAAGCCAGGATCTGCAGGATAGTTAGACTGCGCACATTGGACAACATTGTTTTTTCTCAATCAGTTAGCGAAAATGAAAAAGGGCGGTCAAGCCGCCCTAGAACTTAGTTGATTTGTGCCTGCCTTAAAAGACGACAAAAACTGCGCGGCGGTTCTGAGACCAGGCAGCAGGAGATGAGCCAGCAGCGGCTGGGCGCTCTTTACCGTAAGACACAGTAATCAGTCGGCCTGGTGAAACACCGGCGGCTGTCATGAAGTTTTTAACGGCAGTTGCACGGCTGTTACCAAGGGCTAAGTTGAACTCGCGTGTTCCGCGTTCATCAGCATGGCCTTCAATGCGCAGTGATCTTTGTGGATGCTGGTTAAGCCAGCCTACAAGACTTTGCAAAATCGGTTGAGCTCTTGGGTCTACAGAGGATGAGTTGGTTTCGAAAAAAATACGATCACCAATCTCAGCTCTCAATTGTTCTTGCGTGCCAACACCAAATCCGGGATTTGGTGTGATTGGCTCTTGAAAGACCGGCTGTGTTGGGACAGAGGCTGCATTGTCAGATGGCAAGCCAGAGAAAGCTCCACCGGCGCTCGGATCTGCGCTTAGTTCTGCATTGTTATCGGCGTTTCTGTTACAGCCCGAAATAGCTAAGATGGTTACCAAAGTAGCTGCTAGAAATTTTACCCGCATTATATCCTCCGCCACTGTCAAAGCAGGGCTCGATCAAAAATTACTAAACTAATCCCGTAGAACTACAAAAAAGTCCTGGGAGACACAAATCATTTCAACCGAAAATCTGGCGCAAATAGGGCCGACTCTCGAACTTTCTTGCCACAATTAATCAAGAATTATGACAACCATAACATTTTTGAGCTTTCTTCGCAATCAGCCGATTCTTCAGCCTCTGTGTTGAAACTCAAGGGTTTTTCGGTGACCAAGCAGGATCAGACGCATCTGTTGGCGTTGGGATTACCTCCTCGGTGAAAGAGAAGGTGTCAATCATGTAAAGTGTAGCCCGTCCTGCTTCATCGTTTCCGCCGGATGGTTCTTGCCCAAAGTAGGCCAACATTCTGCCGTTTGGCGACCATGTCGGGCCTTCTACCAAAAAGGCCTCTGTCAGTATCTTTTCGTCTGTACCGTCAGGGCGCATGATACCGATTGCGAACCGCCCATCTAGAATTCGGGTGAAAGCGACCCAACGGCCATCGGGCGACCAAACGGGCGTTGCATACAATCCTTCACCGAAACTGATGCGTTGCACACCACTGCCATCGGAATTCATAACGTAGAGCTGTTGGCTGCCACCACGATCTGAATTGAAGACAATCTTTCTGGAATCGGGGGCGTACGATGGCGACGTGTCAATCGCTGGATTTGTTGTTAGCTGACGCAACTGGCGGCTCCTCAAATCCATCACATAGACGTCGGTGTTGCCGCCGTTGGCCAAGCTCATCAAAACTTCATTCCCATTTGGTGAGAAACGAGGTGCGAAAGTCATTCCAGGAAAGTCGCCCAAAATTTCTTGCTGACCAGTGTTCAGGTTGTACAAGAAGACGCGAGGAGTGCCACCAACGTATGAAAGGTAGGTGATCTCCTGGGACGTTGGAGAGAAACGTGGTGTTAGGACGAGATGGTTGCCATCGGTCAGATAACGTTGGTTAGCGCCATCTTGATCCATGATCGCCAGCCGTTTGACACGGTTTGTACTTGAACCAGTTTCCGCGACATAGACGATTCGGCTGTCGAAGAAACCAGGTTCTCCGATGAGGCGTTCATAGATTGCATCGGTAATAATGTGGGCGATGCGGCGCCAGTTAGATGGAACAGTCGAGTAGGCCAAACCTTCGATCTGGGCTTGCTCTGCTACGTCCCAAAGTCGGAATTCGATCCTTAGGCGTCCATCGTCCGTGAACATTGATTTCCCAGCAGCAAGCGCATGGGCTCTGGTACCGCGCCAGGATTGGAAGTCGGGTGAAGTGCTGATTTCATGAGGCTGCTGTGGGTAGATTTGAGGGTTGATCGATACAAAGAGACCGGAACGGCGCAAGTTGTTGCGGATTACGTCACCGATGTCGCGTCCAATTTGATCGGAAGAGGGGTCATTACCTTCAAAATTGGAGATCGCGATGGGTAGAGCCTGTCGGGACCCTCTAGTGATTTCGATTTCGACCTGTGCAACTGCAATGTTCGACCAGAAGGAGGCGAGCATTATTAGGAAAACGGCAGGCCAAGAAAACCAATTGTTCTTATGTGAGTTTAGTCTTTTCAACGGTGGGTTTCCTAATCGAGAGCCATTGGCCTTGATCAATGGATCAAACCAGTCTCTTAACTTTGAAATCTGTCCAAAATTAGCCAGAAATCAACTCCTGTAAATTAAATTTCAAAATGGTCGTCTGCCAGGAGTCGTATTTTTCGGCTGGGAAGGGTAGCGGACTGGCAAGACGAACTGCACGCAGCATTGATTCGGCTGCTACTTGGAAAGTCTGATCTTGGCGAGGATCAAGGACATCAGCAACCAGTACATTGCCATCAAGATCAAGGACAAGCCTGATGCGAATAGTTGGGGCACGGTTGCCATTTAATCCCGGCGGCGTGATCCATGAGCCTTCGATTTTCCTGATGACACGGGCTATTTCATTGGATTCCAATGCGACACCACCAGATTGCCCTGCGGATTGGTCTTCAGGAGCCTCGACAGGAGCGGTGGTCTTTGTGCTGGCCGTTTCCAGTTGCTGGTCTTTGGATAGAACGGAACTGATGATCGAATCCAGCGCCTGGGATTTCTTTGGTGCAGCTTCCTTTGGATCTGCTTTAGGTTCAGCTTTTGCTTTTTCTTTAGGCTTCACTGGCAGCGGCTTGGGTTTCTTGAGTTTCGCTATCTCACGGGGCTTTGGTTTTGGAATAGGAGTCGCGACGGGCTTTTCTTCTTTTTTCGTGTCCGTCGGATTTACGTCTGCAACGTCACCTTCACCGGTTGATTTAGATTTGACTTCTTTTTCTGACTTGGGCTCTTGCTCTTCTGTTTTGGTGTCTTCTTCCAACAGTTTGGCAATGAAGTCACCTGTGCCTTCAGTCGTCGTTAAGACCTGCTGTTTTTCTTCTGTTTCGGCTTTCTGTTTTACTTCTGTGTCCGTCGGATCGCTTTTCTTTGATTGCTTGGCGGCATCAGCTGCGCCAGTAACTTGATCATCCTTTGGTATCTCCGCGTCGGGGTCAAAGGCCATCTTCGTATCTTCTTCGGGTTCAACCTTGATCTCAGATAGGTCCGGCTTCGGCTCCGGTTCTATGACTGGCTCAGGCTCCGCGACCTTTGGGGCGGGCAGAGGGGGGAGTTTTTCCTCGACTGACAATTCCTTCTCTGGGACTTCGCTGGTCTCAGTGGCAGCTGTTTCTTCGATCAGTGATTTGATAGGATCTTTCTGATCAGTTTTATTCTCTAACAAACCCATGCCCGAAATGAACTCGACGGCGATCGGAGCGGAGGCGTCATGCTTTCTAGCAAGTGACGGCAGGCCAAAAATGACGATCAGGCCGACGGTCAGGTGCAAAAGGGTGGAGAATAGGAGCGGTTTGTTCACAGCGCAAACTTGCCTCAGCGTGTCCCGATGGGCTCGGAAACCAATGCAATTTTCGTGTAACCCGCATTGGTGATCTCGGCCATCGCTTTCACGACTTCGCCGTAAGCAACATCTTTGTCCCCGCGAATGAAGATCTTTCTTTCTAGGTCTTCGTCGGTGAGGTCAGATAATTTCTGGCGAATGAGTTCTAATTTGACTTCTTCCTCATCAACAAACAATCGACCGTCAACAGCGACGGTGATTGATATGGGGTCTTGTGGTTGCCCGACAGCCTGTCCGTCGGCCTTTGGCAAATTCACAGGAACACCCACGGTCAACAAGGGGGCTGAAACCATAAAGACAATCAGCAACACTAGCATAACGTCAACGAAGGGTGTTACGTTGATCTCAGCCATTGGTCTGTAAGACTGTTTTCTGGATCGTGAGACGGATGAGCCGCCGCGAAGACTAGCGCCCATGATCAGTCCTTCGTGTCCAGTTGCCTCGAAAGAATGGTGCTGTATTCGCCAGCAAATGACTCAAGCCTGCCAGCGTAGCGGTTTAAATCGTTTGAAAACTTGTTGTAAGCGATTGTGGCGGGAATGGCGGCAACCAGTCCCAAGGCTGTCGCAAACAAGGCCTCGGCAATGCCGGGCGCGACAACCGTTAGATTTGTGTTACCTTCATTGGCGATAGCGGTGAAGGCATTCATGATGCCCCAAACCGTACCGAAAAGGCCGATGAAGGGGGAGGCGGAACTGGCAGTTGCCAGAAAATTCAAGCCTTTTTCGATACTGACCATTTCGCGCAGGATCGCAAGGTCCATCGAACGCTCAATGCGTTGCTGGAAGGAGGCTTTCAAACCGTCTTTTGTGCTGTTTGGTAAAGCAGAGCCGCGACGCCATTCCCGCATAGCAGAGACAAAAATGGTCTGCATCGGATCTGACGGACGATTGTCGATCCTGTCATAGAGGTCATCAAGCGAACCGCCGGACCAAAAGCTGTCTTCAAAGATATCAGCTTTTCTTTTTAGTCGCCCCAGCCGCAAGAATTTTTCAAAGATGATCGCCCAGCACCAAAGCGAAATTAGCACCAAAACCAGCATCACTAGTTTGACAACAAAATCAGCTTTCAAGAAGAGATCAAGGAGAGACAGGCCGCCGTCACCGGAAAGCACGTCAACTGGCATAATAAACTACCTTCGTTTTCAAATTCGTCCACGTAAGTGGTATAAAATCAAATAATCAGAATCTTATGATGATTCTGCGAATAAATAAGGCACCATCAAGGCGGATATTGCCTGAGGTATTTTTGCTATTTGGCCGTTTTCATGCAAATAGGCAAGCCGAATCGACAATGAGGTTAAAAGTTCGTCGCCTCTAACGACTTCTTGCCGGAGAATCATTGAGGCAGAATGCAGTTTTTCAATGGAGGTATGAACGGTTAACCAATCTTCGAGTTTCGCGGGTTTACGATAATCGATATTGCAATTCTTGACGACCCAATAGTCGCGGAACTCATGCCAAATTTTTGACGGTGGCCAACCGATGTCGCGGAGAAATTCTGACCGTGCCCTCTCCACGAACTTCAAGTAGTTGGCATAGTAAACGATACCTTCTGCGTCTGTATCTTCGTAGTAAACGCTAAGACCAAAAGAATGGATAAGAGAAGACTTACTCATCTAAGAAATCAAATTGAGCAGCTCCCAATTTGTCGTTTGATGGTGGTCGCATATCGAGATGTCGCCAGGCCTCAACGGTTAGCAACCGACCCCTGGGCGTACGTTGTAAAAGACCCTGCTGAATGAGGTAGGGTTCAATAACTTCCTCTATGGTGTCTCGCTGCTCTGAAAGAGCGGCAGCCATTGTTTCAACACCGACCGGCCCACCACCATAGTTGACCGCCACACAGCCAAGATAACGCCGATCCATGGCATCGAGGCCGCGCTGGTCAACGTCAAGTCGGTTAAGGGCAGCATCAGCAAGTTGCGCATCTACGACTTCGACTTTTGCGACCGAAGCGTAATCTCTCACTCTTCGTAACAGACGACCAGCAACACGCGGCGTCCCTCTGGCACGTTTGGCGATCTCTTGCGCGCCGTCTTTGGCCAAATTAAAGCCTAAGATCGACGCGCCTCGGCTAACGATCAATTCCAGTTCATCAGGTTCATAATAATTAAGCCTGAGAGGAATACCGAAACGCTCACGCAAAGGCGTGGTAATCAATCCTGATCTTGTTGTTGCAGCCACGAGGGTAAATGGAGGGAGATCAATCTTCACAGAACGGGCCGCTGGACCTTCGCCAATAATGAGGTCTAGCTCAAAGTCTTCCATTGCTGGGTAGAGGATTTCTTCGACGGCAGGGCTAAGACGGTGGATTTCGTCGATGAACAGCACGTCTTTGGGCTGGAGATTGGTGAGGATAGCCGCAAGGTCACCAGCTTTGGATATAACTGGGCCTGAAGTTGAGCGGAAACCTACGCCGAGTTCTCGGGATATGATTTGTGACAGAGTCGTCTTGCCCAGACCTGGAGGCCCGTGAAACAACACATGATCCATCGCTTCACCACGTTGGCGTGCGGCCTGGATGAAGATGTTTAGATTGTCACGGAGCTGCTTTTGGCCGATGAATTCACTTAAGGCTACCGGGCGAATCGATTCGTCTGATGTATCGCCATCAATGCGTTCGCTGCTCAGAACCTGGCGCTCATTCATCTGGCGAGCTCCATGAGCGCTTGGCGAATGAGTTGTTCGACGGTGGCTTGATTGTTGGTTTCTGTCATCACCTTGTTAACAATTATGACAGCGTCAGCACGCCGGTAACCAAGATTTTCGAGCGCTGAAAGAGCATCGCTCGCAGCGGAGCCATCAAAGCTGCCAACTTCGGTTTGCATGATGTCTGCATGGCCCACTGCTGGGGAAGCGAAAGCAATTGCCCCAACTTTGTCTTTTAATTCTGTGATGATCCGCTGAGCTACCTTCGGGCCAACCCCATTTGCTTGAGTGACAGTCGCCTTGTCCTGGCTCAAGATCGCTTGGTGTAACAGGGCAGGTGTGAGGACGCTGAGGATTGCCAGGCCGACTTTTGACCCCACGCCTTGGACGGAAGTTAGTAGCTTGTAACATTCTTTTTCTTCAGCTGAGTGGAAGCCGTAGAGATGGATGTGATCTTCACGAACATGGGTTTCGATGAGAAGAGAAACCTCACCACCTGGTTCCGGCATCAAGGAGAGCGTTTTGGAGGAACAAAAACAATGGTAGCCGACACCACCAACATTGATGATGAGCCAGTCGGTCCCTGTAGAATCTAGAAAGCCTTTGAGTTTAGCAATCATTAGCGGTACTGACTTTCGTGCTTGTCCATGCTCCAGGCAACCCGGGATGTTCGATAGTGTGCGTGGCAAATGGCGATTGCCAAAGCGTCGGCGGAATCAGCGGAGTGAAATTCAACGCCGGGAAGAAGTCGCGATACCATCATTTCCACCTGATCTTTGCTCGCATGCCCTGCACCAACAACGGATTTTTTAACTTTGTTGGCCGGATACTGTGAAACAGGAAGTGATTTTTCAGCTGGTGCTAACAGTATAACACCGCGTGCTAAGCTAAGTTTGATTGTTGTCGTAGGGTTTTTGTTTGAGAAAATTTCTTCAACGGCAGCCTCATCAGGCTTGTAAGCCTTGAGGACTTCATGCAATCCAGTGTGCAACTCTAACAAACGACTGGGCAATTCCAATTTGGCTGTTGACCGTACTGTCCCATTGGCAACATGACGCAATCGATTGCCTTCGACATCAATGACGCCCCAACCCGTGTTCCTAAGGCCGGGGTCTATTCCAATTAAACGAATGCTTGCCAGAGACTTAGCCTTTCAAACGTTAACCTGCCAACTTTTCCATGATCTCGTCAGAGATATCAAAGTTAGCAGCAACGGATTGTACGTCATCATTATCATCGAGAACATCGAGCAGTTTCAACATGGTTGCTGCTTTATTCTCGTCTAACTCGATAGTGTTCTGTGGACGCCAAGACAACTTTGCTTCATTGGGTTCCGGGTATTCGGCCTCCAAGGCTTTCTGAACCGTCGAGAAATCGTCGGGTGCGCAAAAAATCTCATGTTCTTCTTCGCTGGACACAACATCATCTGCACCAGCTTCTAAAGCGGCTTCGAAAATAGTGTCAGCATCAGCGACATCAGCAGGGTAGGCGATGCGGCCGACACGATCAAAGTTGAACGATACAGAGTTGGATTCACCCAAGCCACCTCCGTTTTTGTTGAAAGCCGTTCTGATTTCAGAGGCCGTTCTGTTACGGTTGTCGGTCAAGGCATCGACGATAACGGCAACACCACCTGGACCGAAACCTTCGTAGCGGACTTCATCAAAGTTAGAACCTTCACCACTGCTGGTCGCGGTCTTAATCGCGCGCTCAATGCGGTCTTTTGGCATGTTAACGGCTCTGGCGGCTTGGATAGCAGACCTTAGGCGGGCATTGTTCTCGGGGTTGGGGTCGCCAACTTTGGCAGCCACTGTGATCTCTCGTCCGACTTTTGTGAACAACTTAGCACGTTTGGCGTCTTGGGCGCCTTTGCGATGCATGATGTTTTTGAATTTGGAATGGCCTGCCATAATCTCCGCTCTTCAAAGGTATTTTGTTAAAATAGCTATTCTGCTGCTGGACATATCATAGAACAGGTGCAGAACAACAGGATAATTTTATTGGATTGACTCCAGTGCCCATTCTGCGGGTTGCTGTTGGCTTAGTCTACCACCAAGTCGAACCGGTTCTACCCTCGTGCTCAAACCTGTCGTGTCGTCGGTTTCGACGTAGAGACCGCAAAGTGTTGCTTCCTCGCTGGCGGGCGAAAGGCGGTCCGTTGGCAGCTTCTCTGTGAAACGTTTCACTGGTGTTTCATTATTGAAACCAATCACAGAGTTGTAGTCACCAATCATACCGAGATCAGTTTGGTAGGCGGTGCCATACGGGAGGATTTGATGGTCGGCGGTCGGAACGTGGGTGTGGGTTCCAACGACCATGGAGACCTTGCCGTCTAGATAATGCCCCATCGCTTGACGTTCACTAGAGGCTTCGCCGTGAACGTCGACAATGACCGCGTGAATTTGGTTGCCTAATTTGTAAACGGAAACCAGCTTTGCAACAGTCGCAAAGGGATCATCGAGTGGGTCCATGAACACACGGCCCATGAGTTGGATTGTTAGGACCCTTTTTCCTGACGGCGTCTCAGTGACGTAGTACCCTCGGCCTGGCGTGCCATCTGGATAGTTGGCCGGACGAACAATGCGCCGATCTTGCTCAATATGGGAAAGCATCTCTCGCTGATCCCAGCTGTGATTTCCAAGCGTGATTGTGTCGGCTCCAGCTGCAAAGAACTGGTCCGCGATGTCCGCTGTCAAACCAAAACCGCCAGCGGCGTTCTCTCCGTTCAGCATGACATGGTCTAAAGCCACAGCTTTCCGGATCTTAGGCAGCCAAGTCAGAACTGCTTCACGACCAGACCGGCCAACGACGTCTCCCAAGGCTAAAAGCTTCATGTGAATTCCAAGATTTCTTTTTCTGTAATCAGAAAGTCAAGCTTCTGATCGGTTTTTTCAGTAGGCACGTTGTCAACTTCCTGAACTGAGTAAGCTAGGCCGGCTGTTACAAGTGGCTTTGTGGTTTTAATTTCCTCGATGGAACGGTCATAGAAACCGCCGCCATATCCAAGGCGGTAGCCGTTTCGATCGAAAGCCAAAAGCGGTGAAAGGATGAGGTCGGGCACCAGTTGTGGGGAACTTTCAACGGGCGTCATGGCTTTGTACGCCCCCTCTAACATCTCCGTTTCTGGAGTCCACTGTCGAAAAATCAAGGGCTGAGCGTTTCCAACCACAATAGGAAGACAGATTTGGTGACCTGCCTTATAGAGCTTGTGGATCAGAGGGACGGTGTTTACTTCGGTTTGGATGGGCCAGAAGCAGGAGATTATCTCTGCATTCTTTAAAGCGGCGCTGGAACTTACGAGCTCCATCAAATCAAACGATGCTCTTTCGCCGGACGCTTTATGGAAATCTCGGCGAATAGCACGCATCTCTTTGCGCAGAGCCTGTTTCTCTTCAGCTAAATTCAAAGTTTCATTCCAAGTGTTTCGAAGAGCCAGACCGCCGTTGACGTTGATTGTCCTCCAAGGCCTGCAAAAGCAGGTGGGCGCCGCGATACTAGGACCACGATCCTAACAGAGACAGCTCCCTAGGAAATCATTATTGGCCCCGGAGACATATGCTTGCCTGACCTGCGGCCCAGCTCAAGAAGTAAGAGGTGTCTTTAGCCTTTATCGCGCGAAGAAAGCAATGTTTATTGGTCGAGAGCGGTCATCATTTCGCGCCATTCGCGTTTTGTCATGCCTGAGTTTTCCTCTGTGACTTCTTCACCGGCGACCATGCGCTTCATAGCGTCGAGCATTTGTTTGGAGAAGGTGAAGGCACCAAGACGGTAGTCTTCGAACGCTTTGTGGGCAATGGGGACCCAAGCTTTGACTGTTTCAATCATCGCATCGGCATAAACTCTGATTTCATACTGAGCGTGTGGGTCAGCTCTCAAAGAGAGGAAATGCAACAGGTTATGAAGGTCCACTTTCCAATACCATTGGGTGTAGATATTAACCGGCAAATTCATGCGTGCCAGTTCTCTTGCCAGCCCAGCATTGCTTTCGTTAATCGTCTCACCGTCTTGGCGTTTGTTTAGCAAAGTTTCATAATGATCGTATGAGCGTCCTGCATCGTCTTTAAGCATTCTTAATACGGCTTCGGCTTCTGCGCCTTCTAGAACGGCCCCACGTCCTTGGTTGTTGATCGCAGATTGTGCCGCAAGGTGCTCAGGTTGAGGAATATAGAATTCTCGATCTAGAACTGAATAACGTGCGGAGTATTCGTTTACATTGGCAGTGCGATGACGGATCCACTGGCGAGCGACGAAAACAGGCAGTTTGATGTGGTACTTGATTTCACACATCTCAAACGGCGTCGAATGGCGGTGGCGCATCAAATAGCGGATGAGACCAGCATCGTTGGAAACAGCTTTAGTGCCTTGACCGTAGGAGACACGGGCGGCTTGTACAATAGCGCTATCATCACCCATGTAGTCAACAACCCGGACGAAACCGTGGTCAAGAACTGGAATAGCCTTGTACAGGTAGTCTTCCAGATCCGGCGAACAAACCCGCAATGTTGGTTGCTGGTTCGACCTTTGTTGATCAATCTCGGCTTGTTGTTCCGCCTGTAGCGCCATGTTGTTTTCCTAGCGAATCTATATGTGCGTCCATCTAAACTAATTGCCGCTAAATGTGGAGTCTAGCTTTCCAATAGATGCCAAAGAGATTCAAAGAGTTTTAAATTCCAAAGAATCTCCCTATATAGAAGGTGTGGGTAACCACTATGGCGATAAACGGATTAGGTAATAAAGTGTATAGGACCCGGGGGCAGTGCCCGGCGCCTCCACCATTTTCTTCTGACTATGGGGGCGAAACAGGATCGACTTGCGCTGAAAGCTTCTCTTTTTGCCCGGCATTGTACCACCGTTATCGGGCTGTTTTTATAGTTGCAAATGATAACTATGCTCCGGTTGCTGTAGCTGCCTAACGGCGGTTCCACACCGAAACTAAATTCCTAGGCCTTAGCCGGTCTAGGTGGGGGCTTGGGGGGCACCTAGCAACAGAACGTCCCCCATAAAAAGCTGCAAAAAGCTTGATATGGGAACAGGTTAGAATGTCAGACGGGGCTGGGACCGGAACACCGAATGATTTGTTGGGGTATGACGAGCTGGTAGAGAATGCTCTGCTTGCTGTTGTTAGAACTTGCCTTGAGCGGACCGCAAAAGAGGGTCTTCCAGGCGAACATCATTTCTACATCAGCTTTGATACAGAGCATCCGGAAGTACAGTTGTCTGACGAACTACGGGAAAAGTACCACCCGGAAATGACGATTGTTCTTCAGCACCAGTTTGAAGATTTAATCATTGACGATCAGGGTTTCTCGGTTGGCCTAAGTTTTGGTGGTTCAAACCACTTTCTTGTTATCCCATGGAGCGCTGTCACAGCCTTCCTCGATCCATCCGTTAACTTTGGCCTGCAATTTCGTTATGGTTCTGCTTCTATGGCAGAAGACGAAACAGCCACTCTGGCTCCCGTCGAATCGGATGCGCCTCTTACTCTCGATGTGAAAGAAAACAACGTTGAGGCTATCGATGGAAATCAACCTTCAGGTGAATCGCCTGAAGATGATTCAAACATAATTGCTCTTGATCAATTCAGAAAAAAATAAAATCCACTGACGACTCTGATTTTTCACGCTGATTCACGCAATGAATCACGGTTCTTTTACGTTGCCCAACTACTTTGGCCTTTGTGCTCAGCACTTGCTGGACGGGGTCAAAAACAAGAAGAATGGAAAATCTGATGTGCAATGAATTGGAAGAATTCGTCGCTAAACTATGTGGTTTGGCAGTTGAAGCTAAGAAATTAGGACTTGAGGTCGACGAACAGTTTAACACAATCTTGTCAGCTTCTTATCGCGAGATGCACTTGCCAACGGCATACTACCCGACTCTTTTTGATTTATCGATAGCTGGCTTTAGGATTTTCACCATCACTTCCGGGTCATAACGGATCAGTTTTCTGGCTTGTTCCAAAGCTGTTCTGAGCCAGGACTTGGCTGGAAAGCCGTGTCCTT
>CAJQQZ010000034.1 GCA_905480575.1 uncultured Alphaproteobacteria bacterium
CATCAGTGGCGCGATACCAAACCAGGCGAAGAAGCAGGAAAAGAATGCAAACCACGTCATGTGGAACGTCCTCATCTGCACCATCCGGACGTTGAAGAAGTTGCTCCAAAGCCTTGTTGCCTTGTTCTGAAGTTCCATTGCCAATGTCCTTTTATTTAGGCGGGGCAAATGACTTCAATATCTTGCCCAGATCCTATTTATGCTTGCCAAGTGCTACTTGAGGCGAAGTCGTCGCTGTTTGATCCAGATCAAGTGGAGGAAAAAAACATTGCAAATCAAAAGCTAATTGATTTTCTTTAGGGTACAGGTGGGAAATCCTCTCTCGTAGATAAGATAAGTTTGAAACCCCGTTTGACAGTTGCTGCAAACTAATTGATAAACATCAATTACAGTTCAGGAGTCTTAATGCCGCAGAAAAATTTTGATGAAATTCGAGAACTCGACTTATTTTCCAAACTGAAGGACGAAAGCTTTTCAAAGCTCATGCGTGGCGCGTATTTCAAGCAATTCCCACCGCAAATTGAACTTATTGATGAAGGGGACAGTGCGGACTTCCTCCATATTTTAACGTCAGGAGCGGTAGAGCTTTTTAGCCGTTGGGAGAATAGAGAGACCACGCTAGCCACGGTCTTTCCGATCTCCACTTTCATATTAGCGGCGACGATGACGGATTTGGCCTATCTGATGTCCGCCCGAACTTTGGAGAAGTCGCAGATTATCTTGATACCTTCAGAGGACGTGCGTGCTGTGTTTTCAGAGGACCGCGATTTCGCTAACGCCATCGTTCTCGAGCTAGCACGATGTTATCGTGGTGTTGTCAGGACGACTAAGAATCTAAAACTACGAAGCGCGTCTGAACGTTTGGCCAATCACTTGCTCGTTCTTCATAAAAGGATGGATCGAAGGAACAGCCTAACCTTGCCGTATGAAAAACGCAGGCTGGCGTCATATCTGGGGATGACTGCTGAAAACCTGTCGCGGACTTTCACTCTGTTGGCTGAAAATGGTGTCGAGGTGCATGGCAAGGAAGTTGTGATTTCTGATCTTGGAAAATTGGAAGCTTTCGCCCGCCCGACCAGCCTGATTGATGGCTGACGAAAGCCGAGACATCACAGGCTGTCTTCCGAAGTATTCCGTGTAAACATAGGCTTGGTTGTTTTATTAAGTTTATGCATAAAATATTTGAACTTGAACCTTTTGGCTTTGTCTGATTAACTGTCTTTACACAACACGAATTAGAAACTCCCAAAAGTATGGGTTGTTCGGGAGGGCTTGATATGAAAGTAGCCTGCATAGGTGGAGGACCAGCTGGTCTGTATTTTGCAATTTCAATGAAATTACGACAACCTTCCCACCAGGTTGTCGTGTTTGAGCGAAATAAATCTGGCGACACTTTTGGTTGGGGTGTTGTGCTTTCTGATGAAACACTCGAAAATCTTTCTGAAAATGATCCAGTTTCCGCGGAGGTTATTCGTAATCATTTCGCTTATTGGGATGATATCGTCGTTGAGTTCAAGGGCGAGAGATTACTTTCCACCGGACATGGGTTCTGCGGTATTGGTCGCCACCGACTGCTGTCAATTCTAGAAGAAAGAGCCCGCGAACTTGGTGTTGAAATAAGGTTTGAAACCGAAGTTGATAGTGCGCTTGATTGCGCAGAAGAATTCGATCTCGTCGTCGCTGCTGATGGGCTAAATTCTAGGACAAGAAGTCTGCTAGCAGAAGAATTTCGCCCAGATATTGAGGTTCGAAAATGCCAGTTTGTTTGGCTTGGAACTCACCAAAAATTTGATGATGCTTTTACCTTTATCTTTGAGGAAACAGAGCACGGCTGGATCTGGGCTCATGCTTATCAATTCGATCCCGATACGGCGACTTTCATCATAGAATGCAGTCAAGACACGTGGGAGAAATTTGGTTTTGGCACCATGAGCCAAGCGGAAACCATTGGAGTCTGTGAAAGAATTTTCGCTCATCAACTGGGTGGCCATTCTTTGAAGACGAACGCCAATCACATTCGAGGCTCGGCATGGATTCAGTTCCCTCGAGTACTATGCGAGAGATGGTCTCATGAAAACATTGTGTTGATGGGAGACGCTGCGGCTACTGCTCATTTCTCAATAGGGTCTGGCAGTAAGTTGGCACTCGAAAGCGCCATTGCACTGGCGAACTATTTACATAATGAGGAGACGATAAGCGCAGCCTTTGAAAAATATGAAGATGAGCGGCGCTTAGAAGTTTTGCGCCTGCAATCCGCGGCCCGGAATTCGCTGGAATGGTTTGAGGATATTGAGCGCTATTTTTCTCTCGACCCCGTACAGTTCAACTATTCGCTTCTCACCCGGTCTCAAAGAATCAGTCATGAAAATTTGCGGCTAAGAGACCCGGAATGGTTGGAAGGCGCTGAGGCTTGGTTCCAAAGGGAAGCAGGGGCCGATGCGAATGAGCAAATCAGAGCACCTATGTTTGCTCCTTTTTCGCTTCGTGCCTTAGAATTGAAAAATCGGATCGTTGTTTCCCCCATGGCACAATACAAAGCGGAAGCTGGGTGCCCAACAGACTGGCACTTAGTTCACTATGCTGAGAGAGCTAAAGGAGGGGCGGGGCTCGTCTTTACGGAAATGACCTGTGTATCGCCTGAAGGGCGTATCACGCCAGGGTGCCCTTGCCTCTGTTCCGACCTCCAAGAGGCGGCTTGGAAACGGATTGTCGATTTCGTGCACCTGGAAACGGAAGCGAAGATTTGCATGCAAATTGGCCATGCTGGTCCCAAAGGGTCCACACAAGTTGGTTGGGCAGAAATGGATGCCCCGCTAGTGTCCGATAACTGGCTGTTGTTGGCCGCTTCCGACATTCCTTGGTCCGATGCCAATCAAGTACCCAAATCTGCCAGCCTTGAAGACCTCAGTGAGGTGACAAAGCTTTTCGTTGATACAGCGATCCGAGCGGAGCGTGCCGGATTTGACATGATAGAAATTCATGCGGCCCACGGTTATCTGCTTTCCTCATTTATCACGCCGTTGACGAATAAACGCAACGATAGATACGGTGGAAGCCTCGAAAATAGAATGCGGTTTCCAATTGAAGTTTTTGAAGCAGTGAGAGCGGTTTGGCCAGAACACAAGCCAATTTCGATGCGAATTTCGGCCACGGATTGGGTTGAAGACGGAGTGACACCAGAAGAAGCGGTAAAGATTGCAAGATTGCTAAAAGAAGCTGGTGTCGACATTTGCGATGTGTCGGCTGGACAAACGTCAACTCAGGCAAATCCTGTTTATGGCCGCATGTTTCAAACGCCTTTCTCAGACCGAATCAGAAATGAAGTTGGAATTCCGACGATGGCTGTCGGCAACATTTTTGAAGCCGACCACGTTAATTCGATCCTGATGGCTGGGCGGGCGGATCTAGTTTGTCTTGCGCGGCCTCATCTTGCTGATCCTTATTGGACTTTGCATGCTGCGGCGGAGTTGGGTGATCGTCAGGAAGTTTGGCCAATACCCTATGAAGCCGGTAGAGATCAGCTCTGGCGGTTGGGCGACAAAGCAGGCCAAGTAATTGGAAAACTATAGTGATTGATCTAAACGGCAAAAAAGTTTTGGTGACTGGTGGCGGTACGGGTGTTGGAGCCGCAATCGCCACAAGATTGGCAGAAGTCGGCGCATCTGTCGTCATTACAGGGCGGCGGCAAGAACCATTGGCTACGCTGGCAAGCGACCATGAAAAAATCGATTGGAAAGTTTGCGATGTCACAGATTCTTCTGCTGTCGCCCGGCTTTTTGACGAAATTGGCCGCGTGGACATCACCGTTGCAAATGCAGGCAGTGCGACAAGCATGCCGTTCTCCAAAATGTCCCACGATGATTTCGGCGCAATGTTGGATGTAAATTTGACGGGCGTTTTTTCAGTTTGGAAAGCAGCTCTTAACGGTTTGGAATCTGATAGCTGGGGCAGATTGATTGCAATCGCTTCGACCGCTGGGTTGAAGGGCTACCACTACACAGCGGGCTATTGTGCCGCAAAACATGGTGTAATCGGACTGACGAAATCATTAGCCCTAGAACTCGCCCGTTCGAACGTTACTGTCAATGCAGTTTGTCCAGGGTTCGTTGATACGCCGCTGCTTGAGGGCGCGATAAAAAACATAGTGGAAACAACGGGCAGATCGCCAGCAGATGCAGAGAAAATGTTACGTAAGAACAGCCCGCAAAACAAGTTTGTTCAACCCGAAGAGGTTGCCGAGACTGTTCTTTGGTTGTGCGGATCTCAATCAGGATCGATAACCGGCCAAGCCATCGCTCTTTCAGGAGGTGAAATATGAGTTTCAACAATCTGGAACAACAAAACTTTCCTATGGCAACAGAGCCCCTGTCTAAAACCAGGCTCCGTCTTTGGCTGAAAATTTTGAAGACGTCTCGATCCATTGAAGCGGAGGTGCGGGAAAAGCTTCGTGCTGAGTTCGGTTCGACACTACCCCGGTTCGACGTTTTGGCAGCGTTACACCGTTCAGAAGAAGGTCTCAAGATGGGTGACCTGTCAGCGGAACTCAAGGTTTCGAACGGCAATGTAACGGGAATTGTTGAGCGGTTGGTCAAAGACGGCATGGTGTTGCGGGTGCCGGTTCCAGAGGACAGAAGAGCATTGTTGGTTAGACTCACCCAAAAAGGCAAAGAATATTTCTTGGTACAGGCGGAGGCTCATGAAGGTTGGATAGATCAGCATTTGAGCGCCTTTGATGAGCAGGAAGCAAACCAGTTACAAAGTCTTCTTAGTCTTGCTGACAATCAAGTTCATGACGATGAGAGGATCAATGTATGAGTGATATGCTCGACTATCAAGCGACACATTTTAAATGTCGCGCAGAAGGGCCTGTGGCTGTTGTCTCCCTTGACCGACCGGACCGCAAAAACCCTTTGACCTTTGAGAGCTATGCTGAACTCAGAGATTATTTCAGAGCACTCGCCTATGCGGATGATGTCAACGCGATTGTCTTCACCTCTAACGGAGGGAACTTTAGCTCAGGCGGTGACGTACACGATATCATTGGTCCTTTGCTTCAGCGTGATATGAAAGGGTTGCTTGAGTTCACTCGTATGACTGGCGATCTGGTTAAAGCCATGAACGCTTGTGGCAAGCCGATTATTGCGGCTGTTGACGGTGTTTGTGTTGGCGCCGGTGCAATCATCGCCATGGCATCCGACATGAGGCTGGCGACGCCGGAAGCCAAGACCGCCTTCCTGTTTACCCGTGTTGGGCTCGCTGGATGTGACATGGGTGCTTGCGCCATTCTTCCTCGTATTATCGGTCAAGCGAGAGCAGCCGAGCTGCTCTATACGGGGCGTTCAATGAGTGCGGATGAAGGCGAACGTTGGGGCTTCTTCAGTCGGGTCGTTGACCAAGACAGCCTTGAAAGTGAAGCTATGAAACTGGCGACAAGGGTTGCCTCTGGGCCGACCTTTGGCAACATGATCACAAAAACAATGTTGGCGCAAGAATGGAACATGAGCATTGATCAGGCCATAGAGGCCGAGGCACAGGCGCAAGCTATTTGTATGCAAACTGAAGATTTTAAACGGGCCTACGAAGCTTTCGTGGCGAAACGTAAACCGATCTTTGAGGGCAACTGATGGCAGATAAGTCCTTCCTACATTGGCCATTCTTTGAGCAGCGCCACAGGGAACTAGCAGAGCATCTCGAAAAGTGGGCGACTGACAATCTCAATGAAATTGACCATTCGAATGTTGATGAATCTTGCATAGAACTGGTTGCAAAACTAGGCAATGATGGCTGGCTAAAGCATTCTGCAATTGACCCTGAAGACCCTTTGTCAAAATTGGATGTTCGCAGCCTCTGCCTTATCAGGGAAACTTTGGCCCGGTTTGATGGATTGGCTGACTTTGCCTTTGCCATGCAGGGGCTTGGGGCAGGTGCCATCTCCTTGTTTGGGACAGACGAGCAGAAACTGACATGGTTGTCCAGAACACGAAGCGGCCAAGCTCTTTCCGCCTTTGCACTCAGTGAGCCTAGATCTGGGTCTGACGTTGCAAACATGGACCTAGCCGCCGTTGCTGACGGCTCGACCTACATTCTAAACGGCGAGAAAACCTGGATATCCAATGGCGGTATTGCCGATGTTTACTGTGTTTTTGCTCGCACCGGTGAAGCGCCTGGGGCTAAAGGCATCTCCGCCTTCATAGTGCCAGCCGATACACCGGGGCTGGTTATCGCTGAAAGATTAGAAACAGTTGCACCTCACCCTTTGGCTCGATTGTCTTTTGAGGATTGCCGCGTTCCAGCCAGTGCTTTGATAGGTCAACCTGGGGCTGGCTTTCGTGTGTCGATGTCGGTTCTAGATGTTTTTCGTTCAACGGTGGCCGCTGCGGCTCTCGGGTTTGCACGTCGTGCGCTAGATGAGGCCGTTTCGAGGGCGTCAAAGCGGGAGCTGTTTGGTGCGCCCCTGAGTGAGCTGCAGATGGTGCAGGGGCATATTGCGGACATGGCGCTTGATGTCGATGCTTCCGCTTTGCTTATCTACCGCGCCGCTTGGCTCAAGGACTCTGGCGCGGCCAGAGTGAGCCGCGAGGCCGCTATGGCGAAACTGTTCTCAACGGATCAGGCGCAAATCGTTATCGATAAAGCGGTACAAATTCATGGTGGAGACGGCGTTCGCAAGGGCCATATCATGGAAAGGCTTTACCGTGATATTCGTGCGCTCAGGATCTATGAGGGAGCGTCCGACGTTCAAAAAGTGATCATAGCCCGACAGACTTTGGGAGCAGCCAGTGGTTGAGCCTTATGATCCGTTAAATGATGGCGCGGAAATGTCGTTTAAGTCTCAAATGTCATATGGCGATTATCTACATCTTGATGACGTCCTGAATTCTCAACATCCTTTGTCAACGGCTCATGATGAGATGTTGTTTATTGTTCAGCATCAAGCCTCTGAACTTTGGATGAAGCTGCTCTTGCACGAACTGTTTTTTGCTAGAGAGTCCTTGAACTCAGATAAGCTACCCCAAACTCTCAAATCATTAAGTAGGGTTTCAAGGATTTTTGAGAACCTAAACTCGGCCTGGGACGTTTTGCGCACGATGACACCCAGCGATTATACAAAATTCCGTGAAACCTTATCGCAGTCCAGCGGCTTCCAATCTCACCAATATCGCCTTATTGAATTTGCACTCGGGAATCGCAACGAAGCAATGTTGGGCCCCCATCAGCATCGACCAGATCTTATGGCACAGCTGCAAGCGGAGTTATCCAAGCCTAGTTTGTACACTGAAGTCTTGCGGTATGCCCATCGTCTAGGAATGCAGATTAACGAACAGGCACTTTCGGTTCAGAAAACACCCCGATCTTCTGACGAAACGATCGTTGACATGTGGCACAAAGTTTACCTGAATCCTGAGGATTGTTGGTCGCTTTACGAGTTGGCTGAAAAGCTGATTGACTTAGAAGATTATTTCCGCCGTTGGCGATTTAATCATGTGACGACAGTTGAAAGGATCATCGGTTTTAAGCGCGGTACAGGCGGTACTGCTGGGGTCAGTTATCTCAAGAAAATGCTCGACGTTGAACTCTTTCCAGAGCTTTGGCGTGTGCGGTCTGTCCTATAGAAGGAGTAGAGTATGATGTTAGGTCCAACTTCCCATGTCGACAGCTTTGCTCGCGATAATCTACCACCATCAGAGCTCTGTCCTGAGTTCCTTCTAGAGGGGGTTGATTACCCTGATCGATTGAATGTTGCGGTAGAGCTAACGGACAAAATAGTTGATCAAGGAATGGGCGATAACATAGCCCTCATCGGCAACGGCCGTCAACGCACCTATAAAGAGCTTACCGATTGGACTAACCGTTTGGCTCATGCGCTGATTGAAGAATACGGCGTCAAACCTGGCAACCGTGTTCTGATACGCTCAGCGAATAACCCTGCAATGGTGGCTTGTTGGCTGGCCGCGACCAAAGCCGGAGCCGTGGTGGTTAACACCATGCCGATGTTGAGGGCTGGGGAGCTTACCAAGATCGTGGACAAAGCAGAAATCACTCTGGCGCTTTGTGATACGCGTTTGATGGATGAATTGGTATCCTGCGCCAAAACCAGCGATTTTCTGAAACTGGTAATAGGATTTGATGGAACCGCAAATCACGACGCTGAGTTAGATCGCGCAGCCCTTAACAAACCGGTTAAATTCACCTCCGTTGATACAGGTAGGGATGATGTCGCTTTGTTAGGGTTCACGTCAGGGACCACCGGAGAACCAAAAGCAACCATGCATTTCCATCGTGATTTGTTGATCATTGCTGATGGTTATGCGCGTGAAGTTTTGGGTGTGACCCAGGACGATGTTTTTATTGGGTCGCCGCCTTTGGCATTCACTTTTGGGCTCGGCGGTCTAGCGGTCTTCCCTCTACGGTTTGGAGCCACCGCGACGCTCCTCGAGGCGGCCTCGCCAGAAAACATGATTGAGATAATAGAGACCTACAAAGCGACTGTGTGTTTCACGGCACCAACGGCTTATCGTGTTATGCTGGCAGCGATGGAAGAAGGTGCAGATCTGTCATCGCTGAGAGCGGCTGTTTCAGCTGGTGAAACCTTGCCCGCGCCGGTTTACGACGCCTGGATCGCGAAGACCGGCAAGCCAATGTTGGATGGAATTGGTGCAACGGAGATGCTGCATATTTTCATCTCAAATCGTTTTGAAGATTCTAAAGCGGCTTGTACAGGGAAGCCTGTGAGAGGTTATCGGGCAAAAATTGTTGATGATGAGATGAATGAAGTGCCGGTCGGCACAACGGGAAAGTTGGTGGTGAAGGGGCCTACTGGCTGTCGCTACTTAGCCGATGATAGACAGCAATCCTATGTTCGAGAAGGCTGGAATCTGACGGGCGATTCCTTTTACCAAGATGATGAAGGATACTTTCATTTTGCGGCGAGAAGTGACGATATGATTGTCTCCTCCGGTTACAACATTGCAGGCCCTGAAGTAGAAGCAGCTCTCCTTTCCCACCCCGCTGTACTGGAATGTGGCGTCGTGGCCGCACCAGATGAGATGCGTGGACACATCGTTCAAGCACACGTCGTTTTGACGCCCGAGTTCACCGCAAACGACGAGACGAAGAAGTCATTACAAGACCATGTCAAAGCTTCTATTGCCCCCTACAAATATCCACGTTCTGTCGTGTTCATAGATGCATTGCCAAAAACCCAAACAGGAAAAATTCAGCGGTTCCGCTTGAAGCAACAATAGAAAACCAGGAGATCAACGTGACAAAAGCTATTCATCCAGAAGGTTGGGCAACGGCTAAGGGCTATGCCAACGGCATTGTTGCAGAGGGCAAAACTTTGTTTGTTGGCGGTCAGATTGGATGGAACAAGGATCAAGTTTTCGAAACTGACGATTTTGTTGGCCAGGTTAGGCAGACTCTTATGAACATTGTCGACGTAGTGGACGCTGCAGGGGGACAAGTTGAGAATATCGCCCGAATGACTTGGTTTATCAAAGACAAGCAAGTTTACGTCGCTAGACAGAAAGAATTAGGAAAGGTCTACCGCGAAGTGATTGGCCGACATTTTCCAGCCATGAGTTTGCTCGTTGTGGCTGATCTTCTCGAGGATCGGGCTCTCGTAGAAATTGAGGCAACTGCTGTCTTGGACGCTTGATCTGGCAGATTTCTCCAGCAACAGATTTCAAGCAATCTAGCTGTTTAACTATTCGGTTTTTCTGGCGGTGGTATCAAGCAACGTCACTAAATCCGGAATGACGGTCAAACAGCTGTCGATACAAGAAAATTCGAGTTGACTCAATCAATCTGGGTTAAAGAATAAGCAACTAATCCGAAATTGATATTAAAGAATTCATCGACCTGAATTCAAGGAGGTTATTCATGGCGTTTGAAATTGCATTGGTTGGCGCTGGCGCCATGGGAGGTGCTATTGGAAAGCGCTTGTTGGAGACGGGAAACAGATTAACGGTTTTTGACCTGGACCCAGAGAAGATGGCGGCTTTGGTTGCTGTTGGAGCGGAAGCGTCCAGCTCTGGCGCCGACGCCAGTTCGAGAGCTGACTACGTGATAACGAGTCTGAACTCTGCGACAATTGTTGAGCGCGCTGTTTTTGGCGACAAAGGCGCGGCAGAGGGTGCTCGACCTGGCGCTCTGATCATCGATATGTCCTCGATTGACCCCGAGGCCACTGCACGGTTGGCAGCGAAAGCCAGCGACAATGGTTTGGGTTGGGTCGACAGCCCTTTGTCAGGTGGTGCTCCAAAAGCTAAAACTGGTCAGTTAACCTTGATGGTTGGCGGTGAAGCAAAAAACGTTGAAAAAGCGGAGAAGGTTCTTAGTCACCTCGCTAGCAATATCACCCACATGGGAAAGACTGGTGCTGGTCAAACCACAAAGTTAATCAACCAAGTGCTGTGCGGATTGGGCTTCATGGCTGTGGCCGAGGCCACTCAATTGGCTTTAGATGCGGGAATAGACGCGGCAAAGATTCCGGAAGCTTTGAAAGGAGGCCGGGCGGACTCGGCTCTTTTGCAGGAGTATCTCCCCCGATTTGTGGCCAAAGATTACACCCGGACGGGACGCTTGGATAATATGGTCAAAGACTTGAATGCGGCTCAGGACTTGGCGCGGAAAACACATACGTCTATGCCGTTGACTGCTTTATGCGCAGAAATTCATCGCATGTTAACAGCTGCTGGTCTCGGCGGGGAAGACCAAGCTGCGCTCATGGAATATTTTTCGGGCACTAAAGAGAGTTTTCCAGATTAGGCTTGTGCCAATCGAAAGGGCTTAGCTTTTCACGCGTTCAGCGATCGCGAGAACACGATACATCTCTCGCAACACAGGCTTTTCGATGAGTTTGCCGTCAATCACAACGAGGCCGGTGTCGGCTTCTTCAAAGGTTGTCGTGATACGTCGCGCTTTAGCGATGGTCGCTTCATCGGGAGTGAACACCTCATTGAGTGCTGCGATCTGTTTAGGGTGAACGGAACCTTTGCCTGAGAATCCAAGATCTTTTGCTTGTTCCGCTGCAATCCGCATGCCCCCTGGATCTTCAAGATCAAGGTAAGGTACGTCGATAGCATCTATCCCTGCTGCGGCTGCCGCATGGACCACACGAGACCGGGCGTAGAGCAAAGGCTCCCAGGCGAGTTTACAACGTAATTCTGCCGCCATATCAACACCGCCAAAAAACAAAGCATCGATACGAGAGCTGCAGGCGGCAATATCAAAAGCAGCTTCTAACCCAGCGTTAGTTTCGATAATTACATGTAAGCGAGTGGCGTGTCCGCGCTCAGTCAACAGATTGTCGAGCATAACGACTTCGTCAGGTGTGCGGACTTTGGGCAACATCAATGCCGGCGGTGGCGTGTTGGCGGCAAGAATAGCTTGAACGTCAAGAATGCCGAATTGTTCGCGCAGCGAATTAATCCGCACTATACGCTCAACCCCGTCATTGGCTTGTGGTTGTTCAAAGAGTGCGAGACCTTTCTTTCGTGCTTCCTCTTTGTCCTTTGGCGCAATGCCGTCTTCTAACTCAATGCAAACAATGTCGGTTCCGGAGGCTAGGGCCTTTGGGTACATGTCTGGGCGCAAACCAGGTGTGAAAATAAATGAGCGGCGAGGTCGGATGATACGTTCTTCGGTCATTACATCATGCCTCCGACTTTTTCTTCCACCTCACTAGCTTGAGCAGCGTAAATCGAAGTGTATCCACCAGACCAATCGGGTGGGATCTGACAAGGCCGCGGGTCGTGGTGAGCCCACTTAACTGCTTTGCCCCGAACGACTTTGTAGGCGTTAATAGAGGGATCGGGGTGCGGTGTGTACGGTTTAGCATCCGCTGAAGTATAACAGTTCAACAGCAACGGTCTTGGTTGATCAGATTTTGATGCGGGAGAGTAGTGGAGGGCTCTTGCATTGTGAATAGTAATAGAACCTGCTTTTCCCGTCAGATACTCAACGCGGCTCATGTCTACACCAGCCGCATCCTCGTCACTCAACATGCCTGTCCAGTTGTCGTTGGCATCATATTGATCGTAAAGCGGTTGATCATGAGATCCTTTAAGAACCGCAAGCGGGCCATTGTTCATATCTGTGTCGGCCAAATAGCACCCGATGGTGAAGACGTTGTAGTTGGTATGGGGAAAGAATTGAATGTCCTGGTGCCATTTCACTGTGTCGCTCGCGTCGAACCATTTGAAATTCAGCTTGGAGTGATGAAAGACCACGTTGGGGCCAGCAAGGTCGGCGGCAACGTCGGCCATTAGCCCATTGGAAAAATTCCAGTAGGCGTCATGTTGTTCATCCGGTTTCTTCAATCGGCGAAGAACGGGGTTGTCAGCTGAATGACCGGGGCCGATGTCAAAAACTTTGCCGGGCTCTGTTTCCTTGCGGCTTTGGTCGACAAAATCATTGGTCACAGCAATCAGGTCATCGAGTATCTCTTTCGACACCAGACTTTCTACGCCAACATAGCCGTGTTCAAAATAGTGTTCACGTTGAACTTGGGTCAAAACGCGAGCGGGGTGTTTCAGAATTTCTTCAGGGGTCATGATTGTTCCTTTTCGAGAGCACAGTTGCTAGCTTCTCTGCTTCTGCGGGCTTCATTTTGTATGAATGGTCGGCGTCTGGGAAAGTTCCAGCCCTAACGTCGGCGGCATAGTCGGCAAATGCTTTGGTGGCGACTTCAGCAATGTTTCCATAACGCTTAGCGAATTTAGGTTTGAACGTATCGAAAGCACCAATCAGGTCATAGCCGTTAAGCAGCTGGCAAGTGCCAGCGGACCCAGCGCCAATTGAGAACGTGAAGATCGAAACTGCTTCATCGACAGCCTTGGCCACTTCGTGGGGCATTGCCTCGATCTCAAGCCCAATAGCGCCTGCTTCTTCGATGGCTTTGGCATTGTCGATAATGTGCAGCGCGTCTTCAACGGTTTTGCCCTGCATTTTAAAACCGCCATAGCGATGAACGTAATGAGGGAGCAGGCCCACGTGGCTCATGACGGGAACACCTGCATCAGCAACTGCTTTGATGATATGGAACATCTCTCTGCCGCCTTGCAGCTTTACGGCATCCGAACCACTTTCCTTCATCAGGCGGACCGCGTTGGTTACCGCCATATCAGGTGTGGCGTAAGAGCCGTAAGGCATGGAGACAAGAGTAAGGGTGTTGGGCGCACCACGGCGAACGGCGCGGCTATGCTCTATCATCTGGTCAACTGTCATGGGTAACGTGTTCTCATGCCCATAGAGTGTCATGCCTAGACTATCACCAACGCCGATGATGTCGACCCCGGCGCGTTCAGCCCAGGCTGCGCTCATCGCTTCACCCACAGCGACCATGACAAGCTTCTCGCCCTCTGTTTTTTTAGTAGCCAAATCTGGGATTGTGAGCTTTTTGGTTGCCGCAGCCATTATCTTAGTTTATCAAAATATTGTTCCATTTGGAACATTGTTAGCGGTTCTGTCTTCTTTGTCAAGCATGACCGCTTTGTTTATCGTTGAGGCAGTTTGTGACGCTGTGGCGGGATAACTAATGAGTAATAAGGAAAGGCCTGATCTGACGAAGATCATCGAGAGAATTGAGTTTCCTGACTCCTACCGTATGTCATTTATCATCAATACACTTGTTTTACCGGCCTACGACGATATCAAACAGCGTTTGGGGTTCAATCGAGGTGACTGTATTCTGCTTATGTGTTTGGCTCATTATGAGGAGCTAACGGCGCAAGATGTCGTTGCCATGTCCCGCCGTCCCCGCAACTCTATTTCGCGTTCTGTCCATCGGATGTTGGAGGAAGGCTATTTGAGCCGTTCTCCGCACGCAGAAGATAAGCGACAGGTGTGGCTTCGTATTACCGATAAAGGTCGACAGCTTCATCAGGAATTGATTAGAAACTTCATTGAGCTAGAACAAGGTTTCTTCGGCGTCCTGTCTGAAGAAGAACATACAAACCTCGACAAAATCTTGACTAAGCTGTCACTTCATGCAGCGGATCTTTGAAGCCAGAAGGAGAATTCTGTGGGCAACTTTCAAGAAGCAACTGACCTTTCCAGTACAGTCGACATAAGCGCGCGGCGTTTTGAGGAAAGCCCCTTTATCGAGCGTACTGATGGCCCTGGAATGGTGCGCGGCGTGTATGCTGGTCGGTACTTTGCCATCTCCATGGGCGAGGATGAAGATGTTCTTCACAAATATTGGACCCTTCGACGTAAGGCCCTGATTTTTGATGTGCCCGAAAAGCCGATTGAGATCTATGGTCCGGATGCTGTGCCTTTTCTTAACAAGGTGCTGGCCAGAAACGTTGCAAAGATGAAAGAAGGTCGCGGATACTACGCCATTGCTTGTACCCCACAAGGCGGCATTTTCATGGATGGTGTTGTTTTCAAGTTCAGTGAAGATCGCTTTTGGTATGTTCAAGCAGATGGTCCTTTTGAAACTTGGTTGCTCGCTCATAGTGGCGGATTTGACGTCACCATTATTGATCCGAATTCGCGTGTTATACAAATTCAGGGTCCTGCCTCTATAGACATTATGACTGCCGCTTCTGACGGGCAAATAGATGAGACGATGAAATACTTCTGCTCTGGCTTCTTTGAGCTCGGCGGCCAGAACCTTTATGTTTCTCGAACGGGTTTCACCAATGAACTTGGATTTGAAATCTATTGTGATGGAGCTACAATCGACCACCTCGCACTTTGGGATCATCTGATGGCTTGTGGACAGCCGCACGGTATGGAGTTTTCTTCAACTCGTGCCATGACAACCCGTCGTATCGAAGGGGGAATACTTGGCAATATCACAGATATCGACACAACGATGACACCTTTCGAGGCCGGGTTAGAGCCCTTTGTGGATATGAGCAAAGGCGATTTCATCGGGCGGGATGCGTTGGATGGCAGAGACCGTCGATCTTTGTTACACGGGCTCACTTGTATGGACGAAACGCCAACATCGCAGAGCGAAATCTTAGATGGCGATGAAGTTGTGGGGCGGATCACAGCGGGTATCCATTCACCAACACTGAATTGCGGCATTGGTTATGCGCGCTTTGCTCGGCCTGGAAACTGGGTCGGACGGAAACTGAGTTTGAGATTGAAGGAAGGAGGCACTTACACTGCTGAGATCGTTGACCTTCCGTTCTTTGACCGAGAGAAGAATATCGTACGAGGCATCGATCGAACAATTCCGTAGCCTATTGTCGGCTGTTTGAAAGTAAAAAGAAAGATGTTCTCGAAAAATTGGTCGGACCAAAGTTTAAGCATTGCATTGGCTCTAAGTGCTGCGGCGTGGGGCCTTTATTGGTATCCATTGCGAACCATTGAAGCCATTGGCATGACGGGTTCGTGGAGCGTTGCTTTCTTCAATGCTGTTCCTCTGATCTTGCTTTGCCCGCTCCTGATATTCAACTTCAAAAAACTTGCAGGGGTTCTTGGTCCCACTTTGCTCGCTGCTATTATGATTGGCATGGCGTTCACGCTTTATGCAAACGGGCTTGTTGAAACGACGGTAACAAGAGCAACCTTGCTCTATTATTTAACGCCTGTGTGGTCGACGATTCTAGGGGTGGTTTGGCTTTCAGAGCGGCTGACTAAGGCTAGGATTGCTGCCATAGCAGTTGCATTCTTTGGGCTTTATTTGCTGTTATCAAACGGTGACTCTGCACGCTATCCGCTGAACATCGGCGACTTGTACAGCCTGGCTTCGGGCATGTTCTGGGCAGTCGGAGTTGCGACGCTTAATCGCTGGTCGAATATACCTTTGTTGCCGTTAACAACATTTATCTTTCTTTCAACCACCTGCATCTCCGCCGTTTTTGCAGGCGGATTCTACGCCGATCCTTTGCCGGATTTAGTGATGATGAAAGCTGCATTCTTGACAGCTGCTTTTTGGTCCATCTGCGTGTTGCTGCCGAGCTTTCTCGTGATCTTCAGGGTCTCGCAGGTTCTCTTTCCCGGACGCGTCGGTATCCTGACTATGTCGGAAGTCATTGTGGCCGTGGTAAGCGCGGCAATTTTGCTGCCAGAAGAAACCATGTTGCCGATACAATGGCTTGGGGCATTGGCGATTGTCATGGCTGGACTGATCGAAGTACTGTTTGGGTACAGCAGAAAAGACAAACAGAATCTATCGTCTTGAAAATAGGAAGCTGCAACATCTCATAGAGAAAGTGCAGTGGCTACTTTACCCGCCAATTTCATCAATTGTGCACCCACTTCCGTACGTCGTTCTTCTGTGAATCGTCGTACTGGCCCAGTGGCACCAATTGAAAAAGTGACGCCGATTGATCCAACCCGGATGGGAGCCGCAACGGAGGATACACCGAGTTCAATTTCTTCGACACATTCGGCAAAGCCTGTATCCTGAATGGCGTCAAACTCAGCACGAAGAAGGTCGGCTGAACACTTAGTCTGCTCAGTGTAAATCTTCATCGGTCCGGTCAAAATTTCTTCCCGAAAGCTCTCGTCCCCAAAGGCGGCAATAACCTTCGAGCAAGAGCAAGCATGCATAGGTCTGAAGCCCAGACCAGGGTGTATGAAAGAGCGCGCAGGATCTCGGGGCATTTCTACATGAATGATTTCAACACCACCGTTGCGAAATCTTGAAAGAAAAACAGCTTCGCCAAACTCAACCGCAGCTTCTTGCATAATAGGGGCGGCAGCACGGTGGATATCAACGTCTGTTTGTCCCAGCACCGCTAAGCGTGTCAGACGATAGCCAATGACATAGCGAGAGCCACTGTCGTCGGCTTCCAACAAGCGGTGTTCGGTCAGAGTCTGCACAAGACGGTAGCAAGTAGGTCGTGGCAGATTGATGGCCTTTTGCAGCTCGGGCACCGAAATCGGCCTTCCCGCTGATGCCACTGTCTCCAAAACCAGAATTAAACGATCTAAATGCATGCTAATTCACTTGTCTCACTTTACAGACATTTGTCTCATGTTATAAGGTCTTGTCAAGATAACATAAATTGATTGAGGGAAGCTATGACGAAAGCTTGTTGTGGACCAGGCTACGCCAGTCCAGCGGAGGCTATGAAAGCACCGCGCGAAAAATTGCTTTACACAATCGCCATTTACACGGGTACCGGTATCCAAAAGCCGGACTATCTTTGCACCATCGACAATGACCCTGACAGTCCAACCTATTCACAAGTGATCTCGCGTTGTGAAATGCCGGGTATTGGTGACGAGCTGCATCACATGGGCTGGAATGCTTGTTCGTCATGCTTCGATGATTCATCGATGGCGCGGAAGTATATGATTGTTCCTGGTGTGCGCTCGACCAATCTGCACATCATTGATTGCGCGACGGATCCTCGAAATCCATCTTTGTTCAAGGTGATCTCAGGTGACGAGATCAAAGCGAAGACAAACCTTTCGGCACCACACACCGTTCACTGTCTGGGATCTGATATTATCATCTCCATGCTGGGTGATGCGAAGGGTGAGGCACCGGGTGGCTATCTTCATCTCAACAAAGACTTCGAGATTGTTGGCCGTTGGGAAAACTCGATGGGAGACATTCCGTTCGGTTATGATTTTTGGTACCAACCACGCCACAATGTGATGGTCAGTTCCGAGTGGGCTGCACCGAATACTTTCATGCCGGGCTTTGACTTGGAAGAAGTAGGCCATTTGAAATACGGTCGCCGCCTTCATCTTTGGGACTTTGAAAAGAAAGAGCCCATGCAGACTATGT
Source organism: uncultured Alphaproteobacteria bacterium (assembly GCA_905480575.1). Taxonomy (GTDB): domain Bacteria; phylum Pseudomonadota; class Alphaproteobacteria; order UBA7985; family CAJQQZ01; genus CAJQQZ01. Next base: position 17,705 of record CAJQQZ010000034.1, read on the forward strand.
ACTTGGGCGAAGATGGTTTGATTCCTTTGGAAGTCAGATTCCATCATGATCCTGATTCTACCCACGGTTTCTGCGGTGCAGCTCTGTCAGCTAACATCATCCATTGGTGGAAAGATGACGATGGTGAATGGGTGTGGGAAAAGATCATTGATGTGGAGAACGAACCACATCCAGAGTGGCCGATCCCAGTACCTGGTGTGATTTCTGTCATCTTGTTGTCGATGGACGATAAGTATCTTTACCTCTGTAACTGGTTGCACGGCGACATCCGCCAATATGATATCTCCGATCCTCACAAGCCCGTTTTGACAGGGCAGGTTTGGATGGGTGGTCTGCTGAACAAAGCACCAGAAGTGAATGGTGTTAAGGTGACGGGCGGCCCACAAATGATCCAGCTCTCCCTGGACGGCAAACGTCTCTATGTGACGACATCGCTATTCTCGACATGGGATAATCAGTTCTATCCCGAAATCCGCACCAACGGTGGCTGTATGTTGATGGTCAATTGTGACACCGAGAATGGTGGAATGGAAATCGATCCGGACTTTGTCGTTGATTTCGGTAAAGAACCCAACGGTCCGTCTCGTTGTCACGAGACCCGCTATCCTGGTGGTGATTGCACAAGCGATATTTGGATATGAGCGATAATCGCAGGACCCATACGATCACACTCGCCAACCGTGAGGGTGCCACTTACAAAGTGAACCAGCACAAGCCCTTGTTGGATCAGTTGCGAGAGCAGGGTGTTGATTTGCCCTATGGCTGTAAGTACGGCGGCTGCATAACTTGTGCCGCTAAACTGACCGATGGTGAGATTGATCAACGAGCTCAGGTAGCGTTGAACAATCGCCAAATTAATGACGGCTACGTTATTCTTTGCGTTGCGCGCGCTATGAGCGATTGCACATTTGAGATTGGAGTGGAAAGCCACGACAAGCTTTACCGCAATCCATTCCTTGATCCCCTAAAGCCACACGAACTCAAGGCTGACATAGCCTCTCCTGTAAAGGAAACTTGAAAATGACAACACTTGCAGACTTGTCTCACACCAATCACGACGAACCCTACAGCGAAGATTACCTTCAGACGATTCTGAAGTCGGTCAAGACCATAGCCATGGTTGGTGCTAGTGCGGACAAAACCAAATTCTCCTATGGTGTATTGAGAGTGTTGCATGAAACGGGGTACGACATGGTTCCGGTTAATCCTCGTTTAGCAGGTGGAGAGATCCGCGGCTTGAAGGTCTATGGCTCGTTGGAGGAAATCGATCGTCCAGTAGATATGGTAGAGGTTTTCCGAAGCGCTGATGCCTTACTGGGAGTAGCTCATGAAGCGGTCGCTATTGGTGCCAAAGTACTTTGGGGCCAAATCGGTGTTGTTAACGCCGAGGCCGCGAGAGTGGCGGAAGAGGCAGGCATGAAGGTCGTTATGGATCGTTGTCCTAAGATTGAGCTCTTCCGTCCCTTCTGGAAGCCAAAATTACACTTGAAAATCTGACACAGCTGCCACACAACTGACCAACATTTTTACAGAAGCGAGAAGAAACAATGGCTCAGAACATAACCAAGGGATTCAAAGAAATACTTGGCGCAGCGATGAAAGCCGTACCAGCTATTTCAGTTGATGAAGCCTTGGAACTGGTTGATTCAGATGATCATGTTTTTGTCGACTTGCGAGACGGTAACGAGCAGGAAGCAAGTGGCCGCATTCCGGGTGCTATCGCCTCTTCCCGTGGGTTGATGGAGTTTCACATCGACCCTGAAAGCCCAGCCCACAAACCGGCTTTTAATCAAGATAAGACCTATGTCTTCTATTGTGCTTCGGGTGGCCGTTCAGCGCTAGCAGCTCAAGTGGCCATGGACATGGGCTTGTCTCCTGTCGTGAACATGAGCGGCGGTTTTGGCGCTTGGAAAAAGGCTGGCGGTCCATCAGAGTAGAGAAGACGTAACGTTCTCTATAAGTTTGTTTTCCCCTCGTTATCCCTGTAATCGATTCGTGTCTTGGCTCACAAATTGAGGCCAGGGATTGACATTGTTCTCCAGAAACGTTGTGATGCAACGGAACATTTTGGGAGAATAAAATGACAAAATTCACAACAGGCCTAAAGGCCGTTTGCTTGGGCGCTGCTGCTCTGGCTGTTTCTGTTGGTACTACCGCTGCGCAAGAGCGCGTGCTGAAAGTCACCAATTGGGCCGAATACATCGGCGAAGAAACCATTGCCAATTTTGAAAAAGAGTATGGCATTAAGGTTATCTACGACAATTATGATTCAGTTGAAGCAATTGACGCTAAGCTTTTGGCTGGTGACAGTGGCTACGATGTTGTTTCTCACGCGGCTTCACAGATCGCACGCCTCATTCAAGCAGGTGGCATTCTTCAGCCAATCGACAAGTCAAAGCTCGATAATGTTAAGCACATGGATTCTGCCGTGATGGCTCAGTTGTCAGGTAAGTGGGACCCAGACAACCAGTACGTTGTGCCATACATGTGGGGTACACATGGCGTAACCTATAACAAGGAACTGGTCCTTGAAACCTACCCTGACGCGCCAATCGGTTCGATTGAAATGATTTTCAATCCTGTCCATATGAAAGAGATCGCGAAGTGCGGTGTTTCTTTCCTCGATTCACCAACGGACATGGTCCCGATGGCTTTGACCTATCTTGGCTTTCAGCCAGATTCAACCGACAAAGCTGACTACGAAAAAGTAGCAGCCTTGTTCGCTGAGATCCGTCCATACATCAAGACGTTCGATAACTACGCTTACCAGAGAATGCCTCAGAAGGAATTCTGTGTTTCAACAACATGGGGTCCAGATGGCCTGTTGGCACTTTCCGGTGCCGAAGAAGCGAACACTGGTGTAGAACTTGATTTCTTCCTACCTGTTAATCCAGGCAAGGCGAACTTCTGGGTCGATGGTTGGGTTATTCCAGCTGACGCAGAAAACGTTGAGGATGCACATTTGTTCCTTAACTACATGATGCGTCCAGAAGTTGCTGCTGGTGACTCAAACTATTCCTGGTACGCGTCTGCAAATGCAACAGCCAAGCCGATGATTGATGAGGCTGTTACTTCCAGTACAGCAGCCTATCCAACACCTGAGCAAGTTGCAGAGATGTATACTCTCAACCCATTGCCACCGAGAGCTGAAAAGGTTCGTACGAGAACCTGGACCAACTTCAAAGCTGGCAACTAAACAGGCCTAGTATTACGGCGGCACCCACCTTGGGGCCGCCGTTTTTCTTTCGATAAATCATACTAAAATACGAGGTCGAAGATGGTCGAACCTGTGACCACGAGTGACACACCTTGGCTTGAAGCAGATGCAGAGCCTTTGATCCGCATCAAGGGAGTGTCAAAAAAATTCGGTGATTTTACCGCCGTGAACAATGTAGATCTCGATATTTACCAAGGCGAACTCTTTTGCCTGCTGGGCGGATCAGGCTGTGGCAAAACAACTTTGCTCAGAATGTTAGCTGGTTTTGAAACGCCGACGGCTGGTCAAATTTTCATCGATGGCGTCGATATGGTGGATGTGCCGCCTTATGAGCGCCCCACGAACATGATGTTTCAAAGTTATGCGCTTTTCCCGCACATGACGGTAGAGAAGAATGTGGCTTTTGGTTTGAAACAGGACAAAGTGCCGAAAGACGAAATAGCGGAACGTGTTCACAACATTCTTAAGCTTGTCGAACTCGAAGAATTCAAGAAGCGCAAGCCACAGCAGCTTTCTGGCGGACAGCGACAACGCGTGGCTCTTGCCAGAGCGCTCGTAAAAGAACCCAAAGTCCTTTTGCTCGACGAGCCTTTAGCAGCGCTCGACAAAAAACTGCGCGAACAGACCCAGTTTGAGCTGGCTAATATTCAAGAGCAGGTTGGCGTTACCTTTGTTGTCGTGACACATGACCAGGAAGAGGCCATGACCCTCTCCACTAGAATTGCGGTCATGGACAAGGGAGAGTTCCAGCAGATTGGAACTCCTACAGAAATTTACGAATTCCCTGACAATCGTTTTGTTGCAGACTTCATTGGCTCTGCCAACATCGTTGAAGGCAAAGTAATTGAAGATGGCTCCGACTATGTGTTGGTTTCAACAGATCTTGGTGACGTTCATATTGATCATGAAGATTCCGTAAAGGAAGGCAGCCAGGTTTGGGTCGCTATTCGACCTGAGAAAATCCAACTCAGTAAAACTGATCCCGGGAAATCTGGGCCCAATCACATAACAGGTAAGGTTGATGATATTGGCTATTTGGGGGAGATGTCGATTTACCTCGTACGCCTTGAATCCGGTCAAATCGTTGATGTTACTTCGCCAAATCAGATCAGGCCTCGGACCAAATCTCAAGGCATAACCTGGGAAGACGAAGTTTATCTTAGCTGGGAATCATCCAGTGTCATGTTGTTGAACAAGTGATCAAAATGTCTCAGAGCACAGCCAACACATCGCATATAGGATCACAAGGGTTGCTAGCACGCTTATTAAGAAAAATGCAGTCTAAGTGGCGGACGATTGTAATCGTCATACCGTTTATTTGGTTGCTTTTGTTTTTTCTCGCACCCTTCTTTATCGTTGGGAAAATCAGCTTAGCAGAACTGAAAATTGCCAGCCCACCTTTCACAGAAATGTTTGATTGGAAAGATGGTGGTTTTCCTAAAATTCGACTGGTGTTCGACAACTACCTCTACCTTTGGGAAGATAGCCTCTATTTTCGCACATATCTCAATTCGCTCAAGATCTCGATAATCTCGACATTTATCTGCTTGTTGATCGGATATCCAATTGCTTACGGTATTGTGCGTTCAGGACCGATTACAAAACAGTTGCTGCTTTTCGCTGTTATCTTGCCGTTCTGGACGTCGTTCTTACTTCGTGTTTACGCCTGGATGGGGTTGCTGGCGGATCAAGGCACCATCAACAACTTACTCATCTGGATCGGTCTGATCGACGAACCGATCCGTATGTTGTACAACGAATTCGCTGTCTACGTTGGTATTGTCTATACCTACATGCCTTTCATGATCCTACCGCTTTACGCCAATATGGAGAAACTGGACGGGACATTGAATGAGGCAGCAGCGGATCTCGGTTCAAAGCCAACCAACACCTTCTTTAACGTTACACTGCCGTTGACGATGCCGGGTATTATCGCTGGTTCCTTGTTGGTCTTTATTCCGGCAACCGGTGAGTATGTAATCCCTGATTTGCTAGGAGGCGGCAACGTCCTCATGATTGGTCGATTGCTTTTTAACGAGTTCTCCGCCAACACGGACTGGCCCTTGGCTTCAGCAGTCGCAGTTGTACTGCTTATCCTCTTGGTTCTACCGATGACAATCTATCAGTATTACCAAGGCAAGGCGACGGAGGCTGAGGCGTAGATATGTACAACAAACGCTCCAAGTTCCTCACCTTCATGGTGACTGCCGGGATGGTATTCTTCTACGTGCCGATCATCCTATTGATTATCTACTCCTTCAACTACTCAAAGCTAGTACCCGTTTGGGGTGGCTGGTCGACCCGCTGGTATGACGTGCTTTTCCAGTCAGAAGCGCTTTGGAATGCGGTTAGCTTAAGTCTTAGAATAGCGATTGTGAACGCGACTTTTGCAACGATTCTCGGAACGCTGGCTGGGCTCGCTATGGTGCGCTTTGGGAGGTTCAGAGGGCGCACCCTTTTTGGAGGTATGTTAGTTGCACCCTTGGTGATGCCAGAGGTGATTACAGGCCTTTCGTTGCTATTACTTTTTATTACTTTGAAACAACTCATAGGCTGGCCTTCCGAACGAGGGTTTACCACCATCACGATCGCACACATCACTTTCTCCCTAGCCTATGTTGCCGTTATTATTCAGGCCAGGCTTGCTGGGATGGGTCAGACATTGGAGGAGGCAGCGCTCGATTTAGGGGCAAAACCATTCCGCGTTTTAATTGATATTACGTTGCCGCGCCTTGCGCCGGGCATGGCCGCTGGATGGTTGCTGGCTTTTACGCTTTCACTGGATGATCTTGTTATTTCCCGTTTTGTGACTGGTCCAGGGGGTAACACTTTGCCAATTCTGATCTATTCTCGGATAAAGACTGGATTGAAGCCTGATATAAATGCGCTGGCGACAATCATGATACTTTTTGTGGCGGCCTGTGTTGCTATCGCGGCTTTGATAATGTTTAGACAGCACAAAAAAACTATGCAGGACGAGCTAATCGCCAACCAGTCTTAGTTTCAGTTCGTTTCGCCGTGGAGAGATAGTTTGAGCTATCCAAACTCAGTTTATGCTGCAACAGCGGCACCGTTCTTGAAGCGACCATCATTGGCAGACGAAGTCAGCCATGACGTTTGTGTTGTTGGCGGCGGTTTTACTGGCTTGTCTACAGCTCTTCATCTGGCCACGCGAGGATACAGTGTCGCCTTGCTTGAAGCTGAAAAAGTCGGCTGGGGTGCCTCAGGGCGCAACGGTGGTCAACTCGGCGTAGCGCAGGTTGATTTGCAACCCGACCTGATGAAGCTTTATGGCCATGACAGCGCCCGGAAGCTTTGGGATATCGCCGATGAAGCGAGGATCTTGGTTAAGAATCTGATCAACGATAACGGCATTGATTGTGACTTTAGAGACGGAAACTTGGGCTGTGCCGTGACCCAAAGCGACTTTGATGAATTCAAGGTGCATGCCGACTTTGTAGAGAAGAACTACAACTATCAAAACTACGGTGTTCTCGAAGCCAGCGAGTTGGCGGATACCGTCGGCTATGGAGGCTATTGTGGCGGGCTGCTTGATATGAGTGCTGGCCATTTGCATCCGCTAAACTATGTTTTGGGTTTGGCGAGAGCGGCCATGGAAGCGGGTGTTGCGATTTATGAGAACAGTCGTGTTCAGTCTATTCAAAAGGGTGACAAAGCCTCAGCGCAAACTGACAAAGGGAATGTCATCGCTGATTTTGTTGTTCTTGGCTGCAATGGGTACCTCGGCAGGCTAGCACCAAAAATATCGTCCGAAATTTTGCCTGCTGATAACTATCAGATAGCAACGGCGCCGCTAGACCAAGAAACAGTGCATTCTATTCTGACAAATAATACCGCTGCTTGGGATACCTCCAAGCAGGTCTACTACTACCGCAAAACTCCAGACGGACGCCTGATTTTCGGTGGTGGGGTTGGATATCCAGGCCACGAACCCATCGACATTGCAGAGCAAGTGAGGCATCATCTTTGTAATATTTATCCGCAACTCGCCTCTGTTCAGATCGACTACGCCTGGACTGGAACCTTCGCCGCCACAAGAAACAGACTTCCTTGTTTTGGGCGGTTAGCCCCTAATGTGCTTTATGCCCACGGCTACACAGGTCATGGGGTTGGGTTGGCAACGATGGCCGGTCGAATCATGGCTGATTGTGTTGCAGGAACGGCTGAACGATTTGATTTTTTGTCAGCAATGCCAAGGCGTCGTTTCCCTGGGGACGGGCGTTTCAATTATCCAATTTTAACGCTGGGCTTTTTCTACATTTGGCTGATGGATAAAATCAGACTCTAACTGTGAGGTATGAAGGATACAGGCTGTGAAACATCTCTTTGAACCTCTAAAAATCAGATCAGTCGAGTTGCGCAACCGTATCCTTTCGACTGGGCATCAAACCTATCTCGCCAAAAATAACCAGGTGTCTGATGAGTTGATTGCTTATCACGAAGCTAGGGCCAAAGGTGGTGTTGGTTTGATCATCACAGAGGCGGCGCGGTTTCATGAAACAGCTCTGACGCAAACACCTGAAATTCAACTGCTCTCAGACGAGGGGATCGAAGGCTACCAACGTTTGGCTGACGCTGTACATCGTCATGGTGCCAAAATCATTTCACAGCTCTCCCATGCCGGGCGTTGTAGTGCCAGACAGATCAACGGAGTGAGGGAGGTGGTTTATGCGCCGTCCGCCGTGCCTGATCATCGCTTCCACACGATGCCGCGTGAAATGCCAGAAGAGTTGGTGACCGAAATCATTGAAGCCTGTGGGCAAGGGGCCGACCGTCTAGCGCGATCCGGCGTCGACGGTGTTGAGCTGATGGCCAGCCATGGTCTTCTCTTTGCGCAATTCCTTAATCCCTACACGAACCGCCGCGATGATGCTTATGGCGGCGATTTTGAGCGACGCCTTCGCCCACTGGCGGACAGTCTACGGTTAGCAAGAAAGGCTGTAGGTGAAGACCGCCTTGTCGGCCTCCGTATTTCCGCCGAAGAAGGAGAAGAAGGGGGAATGGATGCAGCGCTGGTGAAGCAGGTGATTGTTGCACTGAGCGAACAAGGCTTGATTGATTATGTCAACACGACCTTTGGTTCGATGGCAGGGTTGGGTGGCTCCATCCATGTCGTGCCACCCATGGAGATAGAGCATGGCTACTTGGCGGGGAAGTCCGCGGCGATCAAGGCTGTCACGAAATTGCCAGTGTTCGTCGCTGGTCGAATAAACCAACCGCAATTGGCGGAACAGATCTTGGCAGCGGGACAGGCCGATGTTTGTGGCATGACAAGAGCTTTGATCACTGATCCTGAAATGCCAAACAAGGCAGCAAAGGAACAATTCGACGGCATTAAGGCCTGTATTGGCTGTAATCAGGGTTGTATTGGCCACTTTCACCAAGGAGCCTCCATTACCTGTATTCAAAACCCCTGGTCGGGGCGGGAGTTGACATTGGCTGCTCCAGCGGTGGTCAAGCGGAAAAAATCCGTTCTGGTCGCTGGTGGTGGGCCGGGAGGCTTGAAAGCCGCTCTTGTCGCGGCTGAAAGAGGCCACAAAGTTAGTCTGCATGAAGCTGGGGCCAAACTGGGTGGACAGGCTAACTTAGCGGCCATGTTGCCAGATCGATCCGAATTTGGTGGTTTGGTCACTAACCTGCAGACTGAACTGGCGACCAGCTCAGTCGAAATCGTCTTGAACTCAACAGTTGATCTTGATCTCGTTCGCAAAACTGCTCCTGATGAAACTGTTGTCGCGACTGGTTCAACGGCCTATTGGCCCGAATTAGCGGGCGAAGACGACGCTCATACTTTGGACGCTAGACAGGTTCTATCGGGAGCAAACGTTGGCTCGTCAGTCCTCGTGGCGGATTGGCGTTGTGACTGGGTGGGCATAGGCATCGCTGAAAAGCTAGCAAGAGAAGGTCACTATGTTCGGTTGGCAGTCAATGGTTTGCATCCAGGCCAGGAACTACAACCCTATTTGAGGGATACTCTTGCAGCCAAGCTGCACAAGACAGGCGTTGAGATAATTCCTTACGCTCGGGTTATGGGCCTAGACAGCGAGACCGCCTACCTAACCCATATAGCCTCTGGAGAACACATCATCTTAGAAGGGGTGGACACAACAGTTCTCGCCTACGGTGGTAAAGCGGAAAGAACGCTGGAGCTTGAGCTCAGAAATGCGGGGATTGCTCATCATTTGATTGGCGATTGCCTTTCCCCCCGGACTGCAGAGGAGGCTGTCTTGGAAGGAGCTAAGGTTGGGCTTAAGTTGTAAGCATAAGGATTAGATTGTAGTGGCCACGACAGAACCTTCAAAAACTTACTTGAAAACCCTTTTGCAGTATTATGAAGAAGAGATTGAAGGAGCAGCATACTTTGATACTTTGGCAGAACGTTTGAACGAACCAGATCAAAGGAAGAAGATGGTTTTGATGGCCGATGTTGAACGCTATGCTTCGGCGGCCGTTGAACCTTTGCTTGAGAAATATGATCTGAAACCGCAGGCGAAAGAACAGCTTTTTAAGTCAGGGAACAACCAGGCTACTGCTTCCTCCCTTAATTGGACCGCAATACTAGAGGGAATGATCAAAACATTTCCTGGCTATATTGAGATGTTCAAGGATCTCGAAGCCATGGCCCCGGCTGAAGATCGGCCTATGCTTGAGGTCTTGACCGCCCATGAAGTGGCGGCACTGGAGTTTTTACATTTGGAGTCACAGCTTGATCCTTCGTCAACTTTGCCGATGATGCACTATCTCAAAACTGGGACGGCTGAGACGCCTGGCGACGCTAAAGAGCAAACCTGATTTCTCTGGCGAAAGACTTAGAGAACAAAAACTAATGAGGAACGAAGAGATCGCGATTGTACTTACTGGACGGTGCTACTGTGGAGCTATCACTTTCACAATGACCCAAAAGCCGCAAACAGTTGCCTATTGTCATTGCGACGATTGTCGGCGGGCAACAGGTGGGCCGGTTGCAGCCTTTGCCGCTATGGATGAAAGGGCGGTAAACTTTTCTCCAGATGAGGGTCGGTTAGTGAACGCAAACCCGGGTGTGAAACGTACATTCTGTTCTGATTGTGGGTCGTCACTGACTGGGCGCTACGACTACCTCCCTGGGCAAGTTTACATATCGCTGGGCGTTATTGATCAAGCCAACGATCTCGCACCCGAAATTCACTCCCACGAGTCAGAGCGATTTACATGGCTTCACATTGATGATGATTTAGAACGGATTGCATCAACAGCGCGTTCTGAGATTAACGATGCAGCTGTCTAGTCTAGATCTCGCCAGAAAAGAAATATAGGTTCTCTAACAGCGGAAACGACATGGTTATGCGGCTGTATCGCGGGCCCAATATTACGCAAGATCTCTTCGTAAGCCGCTTCAGACTGGTCTCTATCCCGAAAGGACATGATCGCAAAATAGCGCTGTTTACGATCTGTATCCGTGTCCAGGTTGGATTGAGGCTCACGCAAACCAAGAGGGCTCGTTGATACGACAAGATCTTGCTTCGACAATCTCGCTACAAGAGTGCGATAGTCCTGTTTAAACTGCTCAATTGTGTGGCCTTCGTTGAGGTCAAACCATGACAACATATGGTACATCTCGATCTCCTAAACCTGAACAACCTGGTCTCGTCTGACAGTCAGGTGATAGCTTTCCGGTTCTTCCAGTTCTCTTGCGTATTTATGACCTGCATAAACGGCTGTCGCAATGATACCTGGCGCGAGACAATCGCCAATGCGCTGAATAGATTTGATTGTTGTATTCTTTGTTTGAACCAAAGTCTGTGTTTCATAGAACAAACTATCGTTGGGCAGTCTCGCGGTGACTAGCACCAGGGCGTCCGCTTCGACTTCTCTTTCTTTACCGCTGTAGGAACAGGCAAGTTTGGTGAGTGAGCTATCAACGGATGTCAAGTTGTGGGCGAGAAGAAGATTAATACCGAGTTCCATCAAACGGGCCTGAGTTCTTGCTTGTTCGCTGGTGTAGCTAGTGAACGGTGCAACACAGTTGTCTGGCGTTACATAGGTGACTTCACGGCCCTCCAACTTAAGGCGCTCGGCTAGAACGGCAGCCATGTAGTAACCATCGTCATCGAAAACAACAACACGCCCTTTTGGAAGACGGCCACTCATAATATCGTCGGGGGTGAAGATCCGAGCCTGGTTGGACAGCTTCGGTATCCCCTTTTGATTAGAACGCCCGAGACCATCGGCACGCCAAGTTGAGCCGGTTGCAATGGCGATGTGTTCAACGTCTGCCTCAAGGATGTTTTTAGAGGTGAGTTTGCTTTCAAGGAAGGTATCAACAGTTGTCATTGTTTGGAGCTTCAGGAGACGATGGTCTTTGACCCTTGCCCATTCGCTCAAGCCTGGCAATCGCGATTCAAAATTCACTCTGCCGCCTAACTCACTCGACGCTTCAGACAACATGACAGTGTATCCACGCTGGCCCAGGGACATAGCACACTCCATCCCGGCAGGTCCGCCGCCAACGACAAGTACGTTGGCATTCGATTTTTTGGGCTGAATTTTTTCAGGATGCCAACCACGACGCCATTCTTCGCCCATGGTCGGGTTTTGCGTGCAGCGAATGGGAACACCCTGGCCGTCTCCAGAATAACAAATGTTGCAACCGATGCACTCGCGGATTTCATCAATCCGTCCTTCTTCGATTTTCTTTGGCAAAAAGGGATCGGCGATTGAAGGGCGGGCAGCCCCAATGAAATCAACAATGCCACGCTTTATCTGCGAGACCATCGTGTCGGGTGACGTAAAACGACCAACTGTAACAACCGGCTTTGATGTCGCCGATTTCACGAATTGAACATAGGGTTCAAGCGCGCCCTGTTTGACGAAACGAGACACACCCATCTCGTAAGAATAGTCTCTGACACTGACGTCCCAAAGGTCCGGAAGTTCCGCCAGAAGAGAGAACATCTCGCGGCTTTCTTTTTGAACCGGTGTTCCGTCGGCACCGCCGCCATCGTCGATTGAGAAACGGACGGCGACGGCACATTTCTCCCCCACCGCTTCTTTGGTTTCTTCAATCAGTTCCCGCACGATACGTGTACGGTTTTCTATTGAGCCTCCATACTCGTCTGTCCTGCTGTTGACGTCCGCTCTTAAGAAATTTGATAACAAGTAGCCGTGGGTGGCGTAGACATAGATGATATCAAAACCTGCCTGCTTTGCTCTAATTGCGGCGTCGCGGTGCCATTGGCGCAAGTTCTTTATGTCTTGTTTGTCCATGGCTCTGCTTTGTGCTGGGTAACCGTTAGCGATAGGCAGACTGGCGATATCCATGCCAACTTCGCGGGTGTAGAGGTTGTCAGAACGGCTGCCGCCATGCCACAGCTCAACCCCTGCCAGTGCGCCATGCGCATGGACTGCATCGGTCATCATGGCATTGGCCTTTACGTCGGCATCATCCCAGAGGCTGGCATAAGGGAAGGGCAGATCGTCCGAGGTTGGATGGATGGAACAATACTCGGTGTTCACCACACCCCAGCCGCCCTCTGCCTTGATGCCACGCATTGTAGCCAGCGTATTAGGACGCAGCCATCCCATACCCGTACAATGCGGTACTTGATAGAATCTGTTTTTTGCCTGCACTGGTCCAATCTTGACGGGTTCGAACAGAATATCGTAGCGGGTGTCACCAGCCATGTTGGCCTCCGAAAAGTTACAGCGGTTGGAGTGGGAAATGTTGTGGGAAAACTTCTGACAAATATTCGAAAGCATCAACCCTTGCCGATTGGCGAGTGACAGTTTCTGGGTACAGCAGCATGCTCAACCAAAGGCCGTCGATTAAAGCTTCGAATCGTTGCGCGATAGCACTGGGTTTGGCTAACAAGTAACCACCCTCTTCGTTGATCTGGGAACAGAGCCGTTCTATTTCACCGCCACGCTCCCCATCAAACTGACTACATATCTCGAGATAAAGAGGGCGATAATTGGCATGGGCCCAAAAAGAAAACCAAACAGCAAGCTTTTGTGGTGAGACAATCTCCAACTTGAAGTCAACTTCAACGATGGCAGCCAACCGGGCATTTGCGTCGTTAGGCGCGTTTTTTATACCTTCTAACCAAAGCCGATAGTGCTGCTCCGCAAGGAAACGAAGGGTTTCTTCGAGCAGGTTTTCTTTACTTGGGAAATGTAAGTTTACAGTACCGTGGGCGACGCCAGCACGTTTGGCGACAGAACCAAGAGTGGTGTTTGACATACCTAACTCAGCGATTGAAGCGATGGTCGCATCAATTAGTTGTCTTCGACGAACCTCTTTACTTTCTGTTCTGCGTTTGGGTTTTTCCACTAAAATGTTTGAGTTTTTCATGAAACGGCTTTTCGAGTTTCCATTGACGAGTCTTGGACTACCGGACGGTTTGGTCGGAGGAGTAATAAGAAATTATATTGACTGACTGATCATTCAGTGATTGATAAGTGGAGAACGATGTTAAGTCAATTCGCAATGAGCCTTCAAAGAACCTACGGATCCTCGATTTTCATGAGTTGGTTCAAAGATTTCGGGCAGATCTTTGTGGTTGGGCTCAACGGAAGAACACGGGGTTGTAGAGAATTTAATGGAAGCACATCACAAAATCCTTTTTGAGCCGGTTAGAATTGGACCCAAAGTCGCTCGAAACCGTTTCTATCAAGTGCCACACTGCAACGGTATGGGCCATCGTTGGCCTCGCACTATGGCTGAGATGCGCGGCGTCAAAGCGGAAGGAGGATGGGCCGTTGTTTGTACAGAAGAATGCTCGATCCATCCAACCAGTGACCTGACGCCAGCGACCCTTATGCGCCTTTGGGATGACAGCGATTTACCTGTCCATGAGTTGATGGTGAACAAGGTTCATGAACATGGATCGCTAGCGGGCATCCAGTTGGTTCACAATGGCCAGTCGGTTAGTAACTATCTCACGCGTATGCCCTCGATGGCGCCCTCCGCTGCACCTACTGACGCCTACAACTCTACACAAGCCAGAGCAATGGACAAGGCTGATATTAAAGCCTTTCGCGGCTGGTATAAAGAGGCTGCGCTTCGAGCCAAACGTGCGGGCTATGACATTGTCTACGTTTACGCTGCCCACGGCATCATGACTTTGCTCTACCAGTTTCTGGTTCCGCGCTTCAACCATCGAACTGATGAGTACGGCGGTACTTTAAAGAACCGAGTGCGCCTGGTGCGAGAAGTGTTGGAGGACACTAGAGAGGCTGTTGGCGGTGAATGTGCGATTGCTTTTAGGTTTGCGGTCGACGAGTTGCTGGGCAAAGATGGAATGAACAAAGCAGAGGCGGAAGACATCGTCGGCGCTCTGGCTGATCTACCAGATCTTTGGGATGTCAATGTTGCGGACTGGGCCAATGATTCTCTACCGTCTCGATTTGGCAGCGAAGGGTTTCAAGAAGATTACATCAAATTTGTGAAGAACATTACCGACAAACCTGTCGTTGGCGTGGGCCGTTTTACTTCACCGGATACAATGGTTTCTCAAATCAAGCGTGGGGTGTTGGATTTCATCGGTGCTGCTCGCCCTTCTATTGCTGATCCGTTTTTGCCCAACAAAATTTTAGAAGGCAGAGCGGACGAAATTCGCGAGTGTATTGGTTGTAACATGTGTACAACGGGAGACTATCTGGCTTATCCCATGCGCTGCACCCAAAACCCAACCATGGGTGAGGAATGGCGCAAGGGCTGGCACCCGGCGAAAATTGCAAAAGCGAAATCCAAAGATCGGGTCATGGTGCTTGGCGGTGGTCCAGCCGGTCTTGAAGCCGCATTGGCTTTGTCAAACCGTGGTTATGAAGTTACCTTGGCAGAAGCGAAAGCAGAGTTGGGTGGACGTGTCGTTCAGGAAAGTAATCTGAAGCCTCTTTCTGAATGGAAGAGGGTGAGCGATCATCGGATCCACATGCTGTCATCCCGTGGCAATGTACAGACATTTACCAATAGTTCGATGAATGTCGATGCTCTGTTGGAAATGGGATGTGAACACATCGCTATCGCAACCGGGTCGAAATGGCGGACAGACTTGCTCGGGATCTACCATCGATTCCCACTGGAAACGGCAGCCAAAGATATGATGATCGCACCAGAGGCTATTCTTGACGGTCAAAGACCAAAAGACCGTGTTTTGGTCTATGATGACGATCATTATTATTTGGGGTCAGCGATCGCCGAACAGCTTGCTGAGGAAGGAGCCGAGGTTACGATTGTAACTCCTGAGGCTGATTTGGCCGGTTGGACCCACAACACACTTGAACATGGCCATATTCACACAAGGCTCAGAGAACTCGGTGTCGAGATTATTTGTAACAAGGCCATTGCCTGCATTGAGCAAGGGAAGGTTACTCTCGAATGCGTCTTTGTCGGCAAAGAAAGCGCTTTGGATATTGATCACATCGTTCCTGTCACGTCGCGTTCGTCAATTGATGAAACTTTTTCTGGGTTGATCAGGCGTCAGAATTAATGGCGAGACCATGGTATCAAAACAGTCACCCAGATCGGGGACTGTCTAGCACCCGGAACTATTGCAATGGCGGTTTATGCAGGGCATGAGTTTGCTCGGAACCTGGAGCTCTCACCTGAAGACGCGGTTTTCTTCAAGCGGGAAAATGATTTTGAAATTGGACGCAAATAGGAAGACGATAAGCTGATGATTGGTTATGTAATGGTTGGAACGAGCGATCTTAAACGCTCTGTTGATTTTTATGACGCAATACTGGCTCCACTCGGTTTGGCGAAATCCGAAGTGCAAGATGATTATGTTGGTTACGCGCCGATCTCTATGCCCGACGAGATCGAGTTTTATGTCACGAAGCCTTTTAATCAGGAGCCGCCGTCAGCCGGCAATGGTACGATGATAGCGCTTGGTGCCAGCTCTTTAGAAGCACTGAAAAAGTTCCATTCCACAGCCCTAGAAAAGGGTGGTACGGACGAAGGCGCGCCTGGTCCAAGAGACGGCACTGCGATCCATTATGCTTACGTTCGTGATTATGATGGGAACAAGATCTGCGCGTTCTTTGACATGGCAAGCTAGGCAGGTCAGGTTGCTGATTCGATGAAGAAGAAGTCAACAACTGTTCAAAACAACATTCATAGAGTTTTTGGTGGCGGCACAGCGCTGTCACCCTTTCATGAATGCTACGCTACGGACAAGACTGTGCTCAGGACTTGTGCAGGGCGGTTCTTCGTCCATGATAACGGTGAAGACTCTGACAAGGCTTACTGGGCTCTAAGGCAATCTTGCGCAATCTTTGATGTGCCCGAACGTCCGTGGGAGATCGCCGGGCCCGATGTTGTTCCTTTCTTGGAGAAACTGTTTGCACGTAGAATCTCGCAGCTGAAGGTGAACCGTGGTTGTTATGCCATCGCTTGCACGCCTAAAGGCAAGATTTTCATGGATGGTGTCCTGTTTCGTCTGGCCGAAGACCGTTTCTGGTATGTTCAGCCCGATGGAGACTTCAATACCTGGGCCTTAGCACATGATACAGGATTTGACGTGGTGATCTCTGATCCGCATTCACGTGTTTTGCAGATTCAGGGGCCAAAGTCCTTCGGTGTTATGAATGCAGCTTCTGATGGATCCATAACCCGTGAAATGGGATATTATCACTCAGGCTTTTTCAGTTTAGGCGGGCAGGAGGTCTTTGTTTCTAGAACTGGCTGGACAGGAGAGTTGGGATATGAGGTTTACACCTTGGGCGATGCAACAGATTGTCCGCGACTTTGGAATCATCTCTTAAGTTCTGGTTTTATGCAGGAAATAGTGGTTGGCGCTATGCAGTCCATGAACATACGCCGTATTGAGGCTGGTGTTCTTGATTGTGGGGGTGATTTTGACACTTCGATGACACCTTTCGAGGCGGGGCTCGGGAAGTTTGTAGATCTAACTAAGGAAGGTTTCATTGGGCGCGAGCCTTTGCTTGACGCCGGTCAGGAAAAGAGGATCTATGGGCTTGTTTGTAGGGACCTTGTACCGACTGTAGGAAGCAAAGTAGTCAGCGGTGATAAAGAAGTTGGTATCGTCACCACGGGCGCACATTCGCCCTTTTTGGAGACTGGCATTGGGTATGTTAGATTTCATGAAGTCGGGCCATGGCCAGGGCAAAAGTTGACCCTCATAAAGGGCGACATTACCACCAAATGTGACATCATCGATCCACCCTTCTATGATCGAGACAAAGAACTTGTGAGAGGACTGAAATGAAACTGGATGGAAAGCCAATTGGTCAGGACTGGGATCGTTCTGGGTTACCGGGATGGACCTATTTTTCAGAGGAGCTGCACGAGATAGAGCGAGAAGAGGTCTTCCGTAAAATGTGGCAGCTGGTTTGCCATGTGAATGATGTTCCTGAATCCGGCGATTTCATGACAATGGATATCGCCGGCGAACGCGGCTTTGTTGTCCGTGGCAATGACGGACAGGTTCGTGCTTTCCACAACCTTTGTCGTCATCGAGGTGCACGGGTTGTTGCAGAGGAGCAGGGATCTTGCGGATCAGTTATCACCTGCCCATTTCATGGCTGGACGTACAATCTGGACGGCAGCCTGCGTGGTATGGCGGTCAAAAATTCCTTTCCCGGCGACGTAGACAAAGCTCAGTTTGGGCTCAAGCCTTTGGAGATGGAGATCTGGCACGGTTTCATTTTTGTACGTTTCAAACCTTCTGAACAGGCTTCGGTGAAGGAATTGCTCTCCGGTTTTGAAGAGGAGGCATCTCACTATAACCTCGAGGAGCTCCTGCCAACTGGAGAGGAGATGTGGGTTGACGAGATTCCGGTCAATTGGAAGGCGGTGCGCGACGTTGATAATGAGGGCTATCATGTAAAGCAGGCTCATCCCGGTCTGGAAGACCTTTATGGTGGTGGGTACTACGACGAAGTCTTTTCCAACGGAACATCGCGGTCAATTGGTGTCTTTCGCGAGGGGGCGGCTTCACTCTGGTCTGTTCAAGCCTACCGTTCAATTCTGCCGGAAGCCACTTGGTTGCCGGAAAGCCATCGCAACATGTGGGTCTACATCGGACTGTTCCCGAACCTGGTTATTGGCCTCTACCCGGACTCGGTAACTTTTTACCAGGAACTCCCCGTTTCACCGACGAGAACGATCCAGCGAGGCACCGTCTACAAGTTTGCTCATGAAGATCGGCAGTTAAAGGCCGCACGCTATCTATCGGGTCGGATTGATCGTGATACTGTAGAGGAAGATCAAATGCTGACGGTCTGGTCATGCGAGGGTGCACAATCTTCTGCTTTTGACGGCATCTTTCTTTCGGATTTGGAATACGGCCTGAAAAGCCACCACGATCAATTGAGGTCAGTGATACCGGTCATGACGCAAAAGGATGAACCGGCTCCTGGCTCTGTAGCAAAACTCAATCGGTCTTTGAAACAGGAAAATCCTAGGGCATGACACCAAAACAGGCAGGCTTTTACATGCCGGCAGAATGGACACCGCACGAACGTTGCTGGATGATGTGGCCCTGTCGTCGTGAAGTCTGGCCAGACATAGAAGCAACCATGAAGGACTTCGTGGCCGTTGCCCACGCCATTCGTGAATTCGAGCCTGTGACGATGGTTGCCCACCCAAGGGACGAAGCCATGGCTCGATCGATGTTGGGCAGCGATATCGATGTGCTGACCTCACAGATCGACGATTCATGGTCGCGCGACGCTGGGCCTTGTTTTCTGATTGATGATCAGGGCAATCATGCTGGTGTCAATTTTGAATTCAACGCCTGGGGTGGCAAATACGCCCCTTACGATGGAGACAACCGGTTTTCATCATTCGTGCTTGAGCAGGCTGGTGTGCGTCAGTTCTCATCTAAACTGATTGCAGAGGGCGGTGGTATTTCTGTTGACGGGGAAGGGACAATTCTGACCACTGAATTTTGCTTTCCAAACTCAAACCGCAATCCAGACTGGACAAGAGAGCAAATTGAACAAGAACTGATGGAGGTGCTGGGCGGGGCGAAGGTGATCTGGTTACCAGGGGACTGGGACGAGATTGAAACGGATGGCCATGTTGATGGTATCGCGGCATTCGTTGCGCCAGGGAAAGTATTGGCGGAGATACCGGGAGATCCAAACGCTGAACATTACAACATCATGGTTGAGAACTATGAAACGTTGAAAGGCCAGACGGACGCAAGAGGTCGGGAGCTGGAGTTGGTTCAGCTGCGTGACGCCAGTGATGCGGATGCTGTCGGTGATACTTTCTGTAATTGTTACGTCAACTCATACCTGGCCAACGGTGGAGTTGTGATGCCCAAATATGATATCCCGGCCGATGAAGCCGCCGCTGAAATCTATCAAGACTTGTTTCCGGACAGAACCGTTTCTCAGGTGTCTATCAACAACATTGCTCTTGGCGGTGGTGGCATTCACTGTATTACCCAACAACAACCGCTTTAGAGCTAGCTTCCTTCCTTCCCTCAAGTTCCGGCTAGTGTGGCGTTGACCTGTGCTGTCGTAAGCGAGTTCTCATCATTGGGACTGATGTTTTGGGAATTTCCTCAGCCCTTAGCCAAAATTAAGGCACCTCTCCAAGGAACTAGCTCAATAGGATCGGCGCACCTGCAAAATTTGCCCTAAATTGGTTGCCCAGAACTGCTAGTTTTGACTCCTGCAAAGCCTGAAATTCCCCAGTGGTTATTGGGTGATTCGTTTTACTTGAGACTCCAAGTAAAACCAGGTGTATGTGCGCGGATTTCTTTATAAAATCTTAAGTAAAACAAGCAGTTGTGCCTGAAATACTCTTGGCACGCCCCTTGCTACTTCAGTTTTATTACAATTTGTAAATATTGAGAGTTTGAGGAAAAACAAGGGGCTGACTACTTCGATAGAAGCATAAAAAGAAAAATAACAACAAGATAGAGCTTTTACTTAATCTATTGAATTAGGAAAAAAGGTACCAACTAAAAACCTTCGATACGCAATTTAGACAGCATTTTGGGGACTACCTGTGCATTTCGCGAATCGACTAAGCCTTTCTTTCATCCACAAAGCTTTGCGCTTTTTGGAATTGCTGGATCGAAGGGAAAAAAATACTTCTAATTCGAGCCATTCGAGTTCTTGCAGTGTTGAGCAAGCTACCAGAATTACGCAACGTCTTGGGTCTGTGCTCAAATCGGGTTTGGCTTGTCTAGCAGCAATTCTCTTTTCTGTTGTGATTATGACGGCCCTGAGCAGTACTGCTGAGGCACAGTGTGCGTCGACGACCGGCCCCAGCCTTTGCCTGCACAAGACAAACTCAGGTATTGTTGAGCAAAATCCTGGGGCCAATGACAATCTTTATTATACCGACTGGCAGATCAAGTTGGTTAACAACGGTAACATTGCTATCGAGTGGTCGGAATTCACCGATGATTTTCAGACTATAAATCCAACCGGGGTCGTCTTTAGTTTTGACGGTAGTTATCCCGCAGGAGGTACTAGCCCCAGTCTGATTACTTCCTTTGTTGTTACAGGATCGCCTAGTTCCACACCGACGCAAAATTCGGCGTGGAACAGTTCGACGGCCAACGAATTGTTGGTAAGCCAGTTTTCCGGCAACAGCATGGACGGTGATTCGACCAATGATACAACTCATATTACCCTACAGCCCGCCGATGAGGTCAACGTTGTCGTCAGAACCTACTATCAGCTTGCAGTTAGCACAATCTACAACGAAACAGATGCTGCTGCGCGTTACCACGATGGTACATCCTATCAACCCGTCCCAATTACCATTGCAACAGAGTCGGCTGGCGGTTTACCAGGTGCGTTACCAAGTGCGCAAATCAAGAAACAAAGGAATCATTACGCTGAAGATGTCTACTACGACGTAGCTAGTGGGAATTTTGTTATCGATTTTACACTACTCGTTAACAACGATGGCCCAGTACCATTGACTGATTTGTCTATTGTTGATCCTTTTTCGACGATGGACACAGAGCATGGTACATTTAGTTTGTTATCAGCTGAAGTCACAGATACCAATGTCTACGAATTCATCGGCAGCCTTTCAACAAGTGCTTCGACAGCTCAGGACTTGACCGGGCTGACCCTAGCAGCGAACCCAGATCGCTTTGGATTGGGCAATCAAGGAACTTACGACGGAACGCCCGTTAATCCAGAGGTGCTGGATGACGGGAACCCAGCCACTGTTCCGGCACTGGACCCAGACGAGTTGCTTGAAGTAAAAATTCGCTACATTGTTGATGCTGTTCCCGATGGAACCAGCTCAACCGCGTTGGATTGTATGGCCATCTACAACTACTTCACCCTTAACTCCAATGGCGGCGATATCGATCTGACGACTCCGAGCGCGGCGGGTACAGCCAATGTTGCTGGCTTTTCACAACTCCACCAAGCAGTACTTTGCGAACCATCGCTCACAAAAACTTTAACTTCTATTACTCTTACATCTTTCGGTACAGGAGGGGCACCCAACGAATACACAGCCCGTTATACGATTGATTTAAGACTGCCGTTTGGAAACAAAGGCGATGTTTCGTTACTAGACAACTACGAAACCCCCAATACAGCAATTGGTGTAGAAGTTCTCAGTACTTCGGTTGGAACCCAAGGCACTACGAGAAGATTCCGCAGATTTCCGGAATCAAATCCTTTCTATACGGTTTGGACCGACACTTGGGACGGCGAAACACCTTATGCTGCTGGGCACACAAGCACTACCCCTAACGACGAACTTCTAAATCAAGGATCAACAATTGATCCGAGGTACATTCAATATGTCACAAGTTTCGACGTTGAATTTTCTGCAACTGACCCTAATGGCACCGTTTGTAATGACGTGACCTTTACCGCAGATTTGCCGGACGTGTTGGGAAGTTCGCAAGTACTAACATTGACTGATACAGATGACGGTTGTGGTGGGGGAGGCGGAGCACTGCCAGGCGGTGTTCCTAGTGCACAAATCAAAAAGCAAAGAGATCACTATGCTAA
>CAJQQZ010000035.1 GCA_905480575.1 uncultured Alphaproteobacteria bacterium
GCGCCAAGCTGGGAATTAATTTCTGGGACTATCTTGGAGACCGACTATCACATCCCGGCGCACCCAATATCCCACACTTACCAAACCTCATCCGACAAAAAGAAACTGCTTGATACCCCGGACTTTTGCCGATGTTACAAACGCAGTTGGGATGATGCAGAGATGGCACCTATCCGCGCAGCGTTAACCCATACTTTAACCAATCACGCGCCCTACCCGGCGTTCGCCATCGACAGAATGTGGAATGTCGTTCAGATGAACGCGGTCGCTGAGCAACTATTCGGGGTATTGGGTGTTACAGTTGGCGACAGTCTCATCGAGTTGCTGTTGTCGGAGACACTGCCGAACTTTGTTGAAAATTGGACTGAGGTCGCGCATCACACAGCCGTTCGCCTGAGGACTGAGAGCGCATCTCAGGGAGGGATTGCCCAATTCGACGAAGCGGCCAACAAACTCACGCAAACCCCTTTTTCTCAGCCTGAGAGAAGCGGGCCCGTTGTGCCTGCAATATACAAAGTTGGGGACCTACGACTTTCGCTTTTCACAACAATCGCACAGTTTGGCACGCCAGAGGACATCACGCTCGATGATTTGAAGATAGAGCTGTTTTTCCCTGCGAACGATGAAACCAATGCTTTGCTGCATTCAATGGCCGGATAACAAAGTTATCCCTCCAGCATTTTGAAAATACCCGAGAAGTCGGTTTCGCCATCACCACTATCAACGTAGGTCTCATAGAGTTCAAGAGCATGCTCACCAAGCGGTGTGTTACCGTCGACAGCTGATTTGGCTGTATTCGCCAAACGCAGATCTTTCAACATCATGTTCGCTGTGAAACCAGGTTGATAATCACGGTTGGATGGAGATGTCGGAATCGGACCTGGTACAGGGCAATAGGTTGTTAAAGACCAGCACTGCCCAGAGGCTTTAGCAGAAATGTCGAATAGTTTTTGACGATCAACTCCCAGCTTGTCTGCCAAGGCAAAACCTTCACAAACAGAAATCATCTGGATCGCCAGCATCATGTTGTTGCAGATCTTCGCGGCTTGTCCATCACCTGCAGCACCCGCATGGACAATATTGGCACCCATAACATCCAACAGAGGTTTCGCACGTTCAAAAGCCTGCTCGGAACCACCACACATAAAGGCTAGTGTACCCGCCGCTGCACCAGTAACGCCACCAGACACAGGAGCGTCAAGCATATCCATGCCAGCGACAGCAGCCTGAGCATGTACTTCTCTTGATGATTCAACATCGATGGTCGAACAATCGATCAAAAGACTTCCAGATTTAGCAACTCCAAAAACCGTTTTTTGATAAACCTCGCGAACATGTTCACCGGCTGGCAGCATTGTAACGACAACTTCAACTTCTGACGCTGCGTCTTTCAGGTCTTTCGCAACGCTACCGCCTGCTTCGACAAGGCGATCTATTGCGGTTTGGCTGAGATCGTAGCCCTTGACGGCGTGACCTGCCTTAACAAGGTTAGCGGCCATCGGTCCGCCCATGTTACCCAAACCAATAAATCCAATAGTTGCCATTTTGATCAGTCCTTAATGAGATTGCGCGCGACGAGCATGCGCATGATTTCGTTTGTGCCTTCCAGAATCTGGTGAACTCTTAGATCACGCAAAATCCGTTCAATGCCATAGTCCTGGATATAGCCATAGCCGCCGTGCAGCTGCAATGCTTCGTTCACGATATCAAAGCAACTATCGGTGACAAACTTCTTTGCCATGGCGCAGACCAGCGGCTTGTCCGGCGTGTCGTCATCGATTGCTTTAGCTGCGCGATAAACCATTAACTTTGAGGCCTCCAGATCAATGGCCATATCGGCTAGGCGAAACTGCAATGCTTGGAATTGATTAAGCTGCCGTCCGAACTGCTTGCGCTCAGACATATAGACTTTTGCTTTTTCAAGGCACTCCATCGCACCACCTAATGAACAGGCTGAGATATTCGTCCGCCCGCCATCAAGGCCTTTCATGGCGATCTTGAAACCGTCACCTTCTTCACCCACCCTATTGCAAATAGGAACACGGCAGTCCTCGAAAATTACCAGTGAAGTGGGCTGAGAGTTCCAACCCATTTTTTTCTCCTGAGCGCCGAACGACAGGCCAGGCGTGCCTTTCTCAACGACCAACGTAGAGATGCCAGCAGGTCCTTCACCACCTGTTCGCACCATAACGACGTAGACGTCACTGCGCCCACCTCCTGAAATAAAGGCTTTAGTGCCGTTCAAAACGTAATGGTCGCCATCTAGTTTCGCAGTTGTTTTCAATGCGGCTGCATCCGAGCCAGAACCAGGTTCCGTCAAACAGTATGAAGCAAAAGTTGTCATTGTCATTAGATCAGGAACAAACTTCGCTCTCAACTCACCTGACCCGAAGGCGTCCACCATCCAAGCGGCCATGTTATGGATGGATATATAGGCAGCTGTTGACGGACAGGCTGACGACAAGGCCTGGAATATTAGTGTAGCATCCAGTCTCGACAACCCTGATCCCCCATGTTCTTCCTGGCAGTATATTCCACCAAAACCGAGTGCTGCGGCCTTGCGCAACACTTCCTCAGGAAAAATCTTGTTTTGATCCCAATCGTTAGCGAACGGGGCCATTTCGTTGTCAGCGAAATCCTTCGCCATGTCGAAGATTGCTTGCTGTGTTTCGTCCAAAGAAAAGTCCATGCGTTAGCCCTTCCGTTTGGCTAGGAGTGCTTGTCCCGCCTTGGAGGCAGGAGGACGCCCAAGCACTCCGGAAATAAAGGCCGAGGCGTCCAAAATACGGTCCATCGACACACCGGATTCAATCCCCAGTCCGTCCAGCATGTACAGAAGATCTTCTGTTGCAAGGTTGCCGGAAGCTCCTTTTGCGTAAGGACAGCCGCCAAGTCCCGCTATAGAGGAATCAACAACTGAAACACCAAGCTCCATGCAGGCATAAACATTCGCCAAAGCCTGACCGTATGTATCATGGAAATGTACCGCGATTTCATCCACTGGTATGTGCGGCAACAACAATTCGATGAGAGCCGCAGATTGCCGAGGTGTACCTGTGCCTATCGTGTCGCTCACAACAATCTCAAAACAACCCATTTCACGCAATTGGATCGCCACATCAAGAACCTTTGCCGGATCTGTTGCCCCTTCATATGGACAACCCAAACAGCATGAGATATAGCCGCGGGCTTTCATGCCGTGAGCCCTTGCTTGCTCAACCAGGGGAATAGCTCTGTTTAGAACTTCGTCCAAAGTGCTGTTGGTATTCGCTTTGGAAAAAGCTTCCGACGCAGCGCCGAAAACAGCGATCTCTTGAGCCTGAGCGGCAATAGCTCCGTCAAGGCCCTTTTTGTTGGGTGTCAGCACTGGATAGATAACACCTGGCAACCGTTCGATTTGAGCCATCACTTCCGCAGAGTCCGCCATCTTGGGCACCCACTTGGGTGAGACAAAGGCGGCAGCCTCAATGTTCTTCAACCCAGCTTTCCCCAACAAAGAGACAAGCTCGACTTTGTCCTTGGTGCTGACGTGGACAGGTTCATTTTGCAGGCCATCTCTTGGGCCAACTTCCACGATGCGAACGGATTTGGGGAGACAGCTCATTCACCACTCTCCAGAACTACCAAAGCTTGCCCTTGTTCAACTTGGGCTCCTATTGCAAAAGGCAATGCTTCAATCACACCATCTGTTGGAGCTGCAATGGAAATCTCCATTTTCATTGCTTCCATCGTTAACAGATGATCGCCCTTAGAAACGCTCTGTCCAACCACGACACCGATCGACGTGATCGACCCAGGCATGGGCGCGGACAACCCTCCTGCGGCTTTGTTGTCTACACCGCGTGTCAAAGGATCAAAGACTTCAAACCTGTAAAACTGCCCCGCTTGAACAAGCTCAATCATCGATCCGTTTACAAAATAGAGAGCATCAATCTTCTCACCCCCTATGGAGGCTTGAAGGCGGCCACTTCCCAAAATCACATAGCTAAGAGACATTTCAATGTCATTGAACTTCACCCGGTCGGTCCAAAGTTCAACTGAAACCTTACCGTCATCAGTCGCAAAATCATATGTAGCCGAAGAATGCACATCTAGCCGCCAACCGTCATCTGCGGTCCAGGGAGAATGTGGGTCAAGACTATTGGATCTCTTGGCTTTCAGACCTTCTTGTTGAACCTTCTGCGCTACCAGCGCTGCAGCACTCCAGACGGCAGGATCGACTGCTTGATCGCTCGCTAGCAGACCTGGATTCTCTGCCAAGAAATGTGTTGTGACTTCACCCTGAGCGAAACCTGACGAGGCAACCACTTGAGCCAACAGAGGCAGGTTCGTCTTGATTCCGCCAACCCGGACTTTCGACAGGCAATCGAGATGACGCCTTCTTGCGGCTTCTCTATCGTTCCCAAAGGTTATTATTTTTGCGATCATCGGATCGTAGAAAGCAGTCACTTCATCGCCAGTACGCACACCGGCATCTATTCTTGTAAACCCATCACTGTTTGGGAATTCACAAGCCCACAAGTTCCCGGTTGATGGCATGAAGTTGTTAGCCGCGTCTTCTGCGTAAAGGCGCGTCTCGATGGCATGGCCATTCATTGAGAGTTGTTCTTGCTTCTTCGGCAGTACTTCACCGGAAGCCACTCGAAGTTGCCATTCAACAAGATCTTCACCAGTGATCATTTCTGTTACGGGATGCTCAACCTGCAGCCTGGTGTTCATCTCCATGAAGTAAAAGCCGGTGTCCTTTTTTATTGCTTCTGCGTCAGCAATAAACTCAACAGTGCCAGCGCCCTCATAACCAATCGCTTTAGCCGCACTCACCGCTGCCTGTCCCATTTCCTTGCGGAGTTTTTTAGACAACCCTGGCGCAGGTGCTTCCTCAACGATCTTTTGATGACGCCGTTGAATTGAGCAATCACGCTCAAACAAATGAACGGCATTCCCTTTACGGTCAGCGAAAACCTGGATCTCTATGTGCCGTGGATTACCGATGTATTTTTCGAGCAGAACATGGTCATCCCCGAAAGCGTTCATGGCTTCACGTTTCGCCGCTTCCAAAGCACCAGCAAACTCCAAGGGCATATCAACCAAGCGCATACCTTTACCGCCGCCGCCTGCGGAAGCTTTGATCAGCAGCGGGTAGCCAATTTTGTCGGCTTCGTCTTGCAAGAATTTGGGGTCTTGGTTATCGCCGTGATAACCAGGAACCAGAGGCACGTAGGCCTTTTCCATAATTGACTTCGCAGCTGACTTTGAACCCATGGCACTAATCGCACTGGCGGGAGGGCCAACAAACACAAGTCCTAAGGTCTGGCAACGGGCTGCAAAGACAGCATTCTCTGACAAGAACCCATAACCAGGATGTATGGCCTCCGCGCCACTTTCCATCGCAGCTGCCAGAATTTCGTCTATGTCCAAATAAGACTTAGACGCTGGCGCTGGGCCAATGCCAACAGCTTGATCGGCCAGTTCAACATGCAGCGCATTTTTATCGGCTTCGGAATAAACGGCAATAGTTCTGATACCCAATCGCTTTGCGGTGCGGATGATCCGACAAGCGATCTCGCCTCTGTTGGCGATGAGAAGTGATGAGATCATGATTGTTCTCCGGTTTGCCAACTGGGTTTTCTTTTTTCTAGGAATGAAGACAGGCCTTCTAAGCCTTCTTCAGAAGCCCGCACATCAGCGATCCTCTTTGCTGTGTCTCTTCTCATTTCTTCCGAGAGATCGCCGACAATGTCACGAATCAGCACTTTGGATTTGGCCAAAGCATTTGGGCCACCCTTCAACAAATGGGCAACAAGTTCATCGCGCTTGGCCTCAAGTGCTTCAAATGAAACCACTTCATTGAGGAAGCCGAGTTCCTTGGCTTTCATAGCGTCGAACCTTTCCGCCGTTTGGAAGTAGCGGCGTGCTTGCCTAGATCCCATGACTTGCAGCAGATAGGGCGAAATCGTTGCAGGGATTAGTCCAATCCGAACTTCGGTAATGGCAAAAACTGCATGATCAGCAGCAATGGCCATATCGCAAGCTGAGATTAGCCCCATGCCACCAGCGTAAGCAGCACCTTGCACGACAGCTAAAGTGGGTTTTGAAAGCACATTCAATCTGTGAAGCATTTCTGCGAGGTTCATTGCCTCGGCTTCGTTTTGCCCCGGCGTGTATCCAGCGCTCGCCTTCATCCAATTGAGGTCACCACCTGCGGAAAAGGATTTGCCAGCACCTGTCAGGATCACCACGCGCACTTCATCGTCTTGATCAAGGTCAGCAAAGGTGCTTCGAAGAGATTCAATGAGCTCCGAATTCATTGCGTTATGAATTTCAGGCCGATTGAGGGTTACCGTGGCGACGCCCCGGTCATCTTTATCTAACAATAACATCATTACATCCTGAAAATGCCGAAGCGTGTATCTTCGATTGGTGCGTTAAGAGATGCTGAGATAGCGAGAGACAGAACCCGGCGCGTATCGGCCGGATCGATGATCCCATCATCCCAAACACGAGCAGTTGAATAGTATGGATGCGCCTGTCGTTCGAACTGGTCAATCACCGGCTGTTTGAAGGCTTGTTCATCCTCAGTTGACCACTCTTCGCCCCTTGCCTCTTTGCCGTCTCTGGTCACCTGAGCCAATACGCCAGCCGCCTGCTCCCCCCCCATGACTGATATGCGAGCATTCGGCCACATCCATAGGAAACGAGGATTGTAGCCGCGCCCGCACATGCCATAGTTGCCAGCGCCAAAAGAGCCACCAATGATAACCGTGAACTTAGGAACCTTAGCGCAAGAAACCGCCGTCACTAGTTTAGCGCCGTCTTTTGCGATGCCACCCGCTTCTGCGTTTTTACCAACCATGAAGCCAGATATGTTTTGCAGGAACAGTAGTGGAATCTTTCGCTGACAACAGAGTTCAACAAAGTGTGCACCTTTTAAGGATGATTCAGAAAAGAGTACGCCGTTGTTGGCAACGATGCCGATTGGATATCCATTAATGTGAGCAAAACCGCAAACAAGCGTCGTGCCATAAAGCGCCTTAAACTCCTCGAACTCGGAACCATCAACCAGACGTGCGATCACTTCCTTAACATCATAGGGTTTGCGAAGGTTGCCAGGGACGATGCCGTACAGTTCTTTAGGATCGTACAAAGGAGGGCGCGGCTTTGTGACCTGCAACTCACCTTGCTTTTTCCAGTTGATGTGACGCACGGCTTCCCTGACCATAGCCAGCGCGTGGTAATCATCTTCCGCATAGTGGTCAGTAACACCTGAAGTACGAGAGTGTGTATCTGCACCGCCTAGTTCTTCGGCTGAAACAACTTCTCCCGTTGCAGCCTTAACCAAAGGTGGTCCACCTAAGAAGATCGTGCCTTGGTTTTTCACGATGATTGCCTGATCAGACATTGCCGGGACATAAGCCCCGCCTGCTGTGCATGACCCCATCACGACCGCCAACTGAGGAATGCCGTTTGCTGACATGTTGGCTTGATTATAGAAGAACCTTCCAAAATGGTCTTTGTCCGCAAAGAGTTCATCCTGCTGGGGCAAGTTGGCACCGCCTGAATCAACAAGGTAGATGCAAGGCAGCCTGTTTTGGATCGCAATTTCTTGCGCTCTCAAATGCTTCTTAACCGTGATTGGGTAATAAGTGCCGCCTTTGACCGTCGCGTCATTGATGGAGATCAAGCATTCCACGCCAGAAACAGAACCAATACCTGTTATGATGCCACCAGAAGGAACATGATCGCGATACATCTCATGGCCTGCTAGTTGAGAAAGCTCGAGGAACGGTGTTCCTGGATCCAGCAAGTGTTTCAATCTGTCTCGTGGTAAGAGCTTGCCACGGCTCAAGTGTTTCTCTCGAGCCCTTTCGTGTCCTCCTAAGGATACCTCAGCAGACAAGCGTCTAAGGTCCACGAGCAATTCCTGCATCTCTGCCGATCGGGTCTTAAACTCATCTGATTGCGGTTGCGCAGCTGTTGTCAAAATTGCCATTGAATTTATGCCGTTTCTTTAAAGAGTTCTCGACCAATCAACATGCGTCGAATTTCAGAGGTGCCCGCTCCGATTTCATAAAGTTTGGCATCGCGTAGGAAACGACCGACAGGATAGTCATAAGTATAACCGTTGCCACCGAGGATCTGGATCGCATCCAGCGCCATTTGCGTTGCTTTTTCAGCTGCTACCAAAACGACACCAGCAGCGTCTTTTCGATTGGATTCTCCGCGATCCATAGCTTTTGCGACCGTGTAAACATAGGCTTTAACCATGGACAGCGTTGTGTACATGTCAGCCAGTTTACCTTGGATCAGCTGGAACTCGCCAATCGCTTTACCGAACTGTTTGCGCTCGTGAACATAGGGAACAACAACATCCATGCAGGCCTGCATTACACCAATTGGCCCGCCGCTTAGGACAACTCTTTCGTAATCCAGACCCGACATCAGAATCTTAACGCCGTCGCCTTCATTCCCGACGAGATTTTCTGCGGGAACTTCACAGTCCTGAAAAATCAACTCGCCCGTATCGGAGCCACGCATTCCAAGCTTGTCCAATTTTTGGGCAGTAGAAAAGCCTTTGAAACCTTTTTCGATAATAAAGGCTGAGATCCCTCGCTTGCCTGCTTCTACGTCCGTCTTTGCATAGACCAAAAGAGTATCGGCGATGGGACCATTAGTGATCCACATTTTGTTACCGTTCAGAACGTAGTGGTCGCCCTTCTTGTCAGCACGCAGTTTCATCGAAACAACATCAGATCCGGCATTTGGTTCAGACATTGCCAGCGAGCCTACATGCTCTCCAGAAATCAATTTCGGCAGATATTTTAGTTTTTGCTCGTGGGTGCCATTACGGCGGATCTGATTAATGCAAAGGTTTGAGTGCGCGCCGTAAGAAAGCCCAACAGATGCAGAAGCTCTGCTGACCTCCTCAATTGCAACTGTATGCTCAACGTAGCCTAAGCCAGAACCACCATATTCTTCTTCAACAGTAATGCCATGCAGACCCAGGTCCCCCATCCGGTTCCAGATCTGACGTGGGAATTCATTATCACGGTCGATTTGGTCGGCTATAGGCGCCAGTTCATTTGAAGCAAAAGAACTGACCGTATCTCTGATCATTTCCGTCGTTTCACCCAAATCGTGATTCAGTCCAGGTAATTGATTGAGTAACATTTTTCTCTCCTTATCGAGGGCTTGCCTCTGCTAGCTTTTGGTCATGCGCATCATTGTGCCTGTCGCCGTTGCGCATAGTTTTCTATTTCCATTTTTCTCAACGAAGATTTCACCCTGAGTGACTGTCAAGGTTTTACCACTTTTCACGACCCAGCCCTTGGCTAGAATGATGTCGCCATCTGCGGGGGCTAACAAGTTAACTTTGTACTCAACAGTCAGGATGTGATCACCAGGCTCGAACAGCGTGAAAGCAGAGCAGCCCATGGCGTTATCTGCCAAAGCTCCGACAACACCACCATGAAAGAATCCATGTTGTTGAGATGAACTCTCCAGAAATGGTGCTGTAATCTGGGCATGCCCTAATTCAGAAATCGTTAGCGCTCCCTTCAGGTTTTGCATGAAAGCCTGAGCGGCAAACATAGCTTGTGCATCGGCATCATAGTTTGGGTTGCGGCACACAAAATCTGACACGGCTACAACTCTCCCAGTCTTGATTGGCATTTGGAATGAACCTCTTCCAATTCAGCCATCATCAAATCAATATCACGCTTTTGCTCTAGCAGAGCCTGTCTGCGTTCTTCGATCTTCTCCATAAGGTGATTGAGCTGCCCTCTTTCACCTGGCGTTTGATCATACATGTCAATGATCTCGCGAATTTCCGACAATGCAAGACCCAAGCGCTTACCGCGCAAAATCAGTTTCAACCTGATCCTATCCCTGGGATGAAAAATGCGGGTGGTCCCGTTGCGCTCAGGGGAAAGCATTCCTTCGTCTTCATAAAACCGAATGGTTCGGGTCGTAACAGCAAATTCTGTCGCTAGCTGTGATATGGAGTAAGTCTCCATTTCTCTTCCCCGTGATATCCACCAATACATCAAATCTAACCTACGTTTACGTAAACGTCAACTATTGCAATCTCCATTCTTGCCCGCTTTCGGTTTGTTTGATCGCTGTATCTCACAAACCCAAAGCACTATGCCTAACAATGCGACTTGACTAATCTTGACTTTTGTTCTCTCAAAATTTTCATCCTTTCAGCCGAAAACTCAACATGCATCCTCAACTGATTTTATTTGAAGACCTGCCGGGAAGCGGGAAATCAACAGCCTGCCAATGGGTTGCAAATCAACTATGTCAAAATCGAACTCCCGCGGCTTGGCTCTATGAGTTATCCTCATGCAACCCTCTCAAAGCAGGCCCGAAACTTGCTGAGATTTCTGATAAAGATCTGCTCGATTTTGGTGTCGGATCTTGGGAGAGTTTTCTTAAGCATTTCAACAAAGAGAAAAAGACCCTCGTACTGGATGCCGGTCTGTTTCAGCATATCACCCTTGAAGCCTTTTATCGTGATCTGCCCTCAGATAAAATTTTGGATTACTTTGAAACTATCGATCAAATGTTGGCGGCGACGAACTCTAGGCTCATCTATTTTTCATCTGACGATCCTGCCGATCATATCGGCCAAACCTATTCATTGAGAGGCAACAGGTTCGCCGAGGCCCTCACA
>CAJQQZ010000036.1 GCA_905480575.1 uncultured Alphaproteobacteria bacterium
GTTGCGGAAGAACGCCATTTGAGACAATGATAGAGGGCAAAGAAATCTGGAAGGCCAAGTTCATAAACTGAATTTGATCCGACAGACACCGCATCAAAATCCGGAAACTGTCAGATCAGGTCTGAACTTCTACAGTTAAGAGCAAGGTGTATTCATCTTCAGGATTAGCCATCTGTTGCTTTCGTGATTTCTTCAGTTCATTGAGATCTTGCTGGAAATACTTCTTTTGAAAGCTTCGTAATCCATAAAACTTAGCTCTGCCTCGATCTCTTTGCCCCATCTCTCTTCCAGTTTCCCCAACACCTTCTCCGTCAATACAACTTTGCCACTGCTCGTCGTGACTTTCGAGGATTGGCGGCCGGGGGGTAAGCCGCAGCGTTCATCAAGGGCGTCGCTGGTGGCGTGATCATCGAATTGGCTATCATGTGCTTTCATGAAAGCATGGGAGGATTTTTCGAGTGTAATGGCTAATAACTTGTCAGTAAGCTCGATACCGATGTGGTCAGCGACCCGCCGGATCACGGTCTCTTCGTTGCCGAGCATGTCCTCGTAGCACATCATGAGAATTGAGGGGTCGTTACGCAGAGGCCACCAGGTTTTGAAGAAATGCCATGGCTGGAAAGCCTCAGGGGCGTCAAAAAGCTGAGCATCGGCAAATTCATCGATTGTGACAGTGCCGGCTACAAAATACCAGTTTTCTAGGAAGGAATAAAACGAACGCAAGACCGCCGCTGGCTCGCGAAAGATTACGATGTACTTGGCACCTTTTGGTACCAGATCGGCGGGGAGGTGAGATTTGAACGCTCGTGGATGGGGTTGGGTAGCCTCCAGATCAATGCCCATATCATGGGCTGTTTCAATCCAAGGAACAACGAGGGATATTTCTTCGAAAGACATTTCACCACCGGTTCTGAGGCAATGAACAATCTGTTGCATCCACGT
The DNA here is from genome assembly GCA_905480575.1 of uncultured Alphaproteobacteria bacterium. Lineage (GTDB taxonomy): Bacteria > Pseudomonadota > Alphaproteobacteria > UBA7985 > CAJQQZ01 > CAJQQZ01. Next base: position 943 of record CAJQQZ010000036.1, read on the forward strand.
CGTACCGCTTTTTGCGAAGGTGGCAACAATTATGTCGTCGGGCCTCGGGTTAAACGAGAGGCCTGCGTCCCAGCCCTCATCACTTTGAAACTTGTTTGAGGCGGCCTGCATGTCTTGGATGTTTGTCGGGCGCTTTAGCATGGGGGAAAGGTAGCCTGAAAAACTAGCAAGAACAAATTAATTAGTAGGGGGCAGAATAGATCTGAACGAACCTAGAAACTTGGACATCACGATGCGTATCTGCATCTATTGCAATTAACTCTGCATCCTTGTTCAAGCAATGTTGCCTAATTTCTAAAGCAATAGCCACTATTTCTTTAGTTCGATTTGCAGTGCGTTTTTTAGGATAGATAAAGCCTCGTTCACTAAGAGACACGTTGGACCAACCATTAATGTCAAGGGTAGGAATCAATTGCGCAATGATTTCATCTGAGCATGCAATGTAAGCGGTTAGCCACAGTTGGTCTTCGTGAAATGTTGATTGGAATTTGGTCCCGCCAAGGTTTTGAACAACTTTTCTTATAAACTCGTCGTCTTCAGATTTATCCCGGTAGAGCATTCTGCCGAGTGGTCTCTTAGATTTCATCTACCTGATGGACTCTCTTTTGGAGTGAGTTTTTTGCGGTTACCAAGCTTGAACCGGTCAGCTGTGCCGTAGTTCCTGAGGCCGACACCAGCAGCGAAAGCGCCGAATACAGGTCCATGCTTGAAGAGGTGGCCTGAGCATCCACCTGCAAGCAGCACGTTTTTATGCTCTGGATGCCAATCGACGATGAAGTGTGTATCAGGTGTGATCGTCACAGCGTTGAACTTTGAATCAACAACACGTTCGCCCACCAACTTGGGAAAGCGTTTCTTGATGTAGGATCGGGTTCTGGCCAAAGATTGCCGCTTGATGAGGCGTTCATCATTATCCAGGTCGATGTGTTCTGGAATAACAACAGCGGCTTTGACACCTGAACCTTCCACGGAAGGCAATCCAAAGGAGCTTTGCCCGTGGTCGATCCAGCAAGGCATGTTCTCTTGGTCGAAAGAGTCATCGCCGTCGGGTGTTGAAGTGTAAAGAACATTTATGCCAACGATAGATGAAATCGGCTTGACTGTGCGCGGGTACATGTCGCCCATCCAGGCACCTGTGGAGACAACGATTAAGTCTGCTTCCAGATGTTTGCCGTCTAACATCAAACGTTCATCGCGGTCAGTTTTGACATGGCCGCGCTTAAGGATGCCACCCCGACTTTTGAACAGCTCTGTCACTGAAATGACCGACCGGTGGGCCATGACCATGCCAGCTTGCGGTTCATAGAGACCGTACTTGATGTCGTCGGTTTTAAATTGTGGAAAGCGCTGGTTTACTTCTTGAGCAGAGTAGCGATGGTAAGGAATGCCTACTTTGTCGAACGTTTCCGTCGTCGAATCTTCCCAATGGCAATGGCCATCGGTCGCCAAAATCAACGCGCCGCACTCATAATATAGAGTCTGTCCCACAGTTTCCTGTAGCTCCAGCCAGCGAAACCGAGCTTCCTGAACCCAGCGCGTATAAAACTCGTCGCCGCCAGAAATAGCGCGAAACACACGGTTATAATCCGTGGAAGCGGCCCTGGAGTTGCCTGGTCCCCAGCGATCTATGAGCGTGACAGAGACTCCTTCACGCTGTAATTCTAGGGCTGTCATCACGCCCGCAATACCTGCGCCGACGACGATTGCATCTGTCCTTCGCGTGGAGGGTGGCATGAATGATTTTCCTTGCATCAATAGCTATTCTCTGTATCCTGTATACAGAATACAGTAAACGATCAAGCCGTCAACAAAGATGGTGATATGAAACAGGGTTGAGTAATGGCAGGCAAGAAATTCAGTCTCCCAGAGGGAACGCACACGGTTGTAATGGGTCTTGGTGATTTAAATGGTGTGATGCGCGGTAAGCGTATTCCGTCGACGCATTGGGACACAATATGTGAGGGCGGAAACGCGCTGTCTATCGCACTTTTTGCTGTTGATATGACGTGCGATGTTTGGGACACGCCTTATGTGAACTTCGACAATGGTTATCCAGACTTCCACATGTTCCCTGCAACTCAGCCAGTGCCTATTCCGTGGGAGCCAGGCGTTGCTTTCTGTCTCGGTCGAGCGGAAGGCATGGATCACCAGCCCGTGCCCATCGACCCAAGAAATGCGCTGGTTCGCCAAGTCGAGCGCGCCAAAAGCATGGGCTATGACGTGTCTGTCGGCGCTGAGCTCGAATTCTACCTCGTTGATCCAGTCACCAAGCAGCCAAAAGACCAGGGCATTGATGTCTATGGTTTGGCACGCGCGGCTGAGTTAGAACATGTGCTCGGCCCGATCCGCCAACAGATCAATGAGATGGGCATTCCGATTGAGCAATCAAATCCAGAGTACGCGCCAGGACAGGCTGAAGTAAATATTCGCTACGGTGAAGCGTTGGAGGCAGCCGACCGAGTTGTGATGTTCCGCTCCTTAGTTAAACAGTTAGCGCACGCTCACGGTTACCTTGCGACCTTTATGGCTAAGCCGTTCTTTGAGCAATCCGGTAACGGTTTCCACGTTCATCACTCGCTTTGGAAAGACGGAAAGAACGCTTTCTCTGACGGTGGTAAACTGAATGCTGTCGGCCTTAACTATTTGGCGGGTATGCAGTCTCGGATGGTTGAGAACGCCATTTGTGGCTCAACAACACCAAACTCTTATCGCCGCCGTGCGCCTTATACATTCTGCCCAACCAACACCTGTTGGGGCGTGGATAACAGAACCGTTGGTCTGCGTGTGATTGAAGGCTCTGATTCAGCTGTTCGTGTCGAGAAGCGTGATGGCAGTGCCGATTGCAACCCTTATCTGTTGATTGCGGCTGATTTGGCAGCTGGCCTTGATGGGATCGAGCAAGGTATGCAACCAACAGCAATGACCGAAGGTAATGCGTACGAGGACGCGGACGCAACCCCGTTGCCAACAGACATGCAGCAAGCCATTGATTTGGCGCGCGGTTCTGACTTCCTGAAAGATGTGATCGGCGCTGACCTCCATGAAATTGTCTGTCAGCAGTCGGAGCGTGAAATTGAATTCTTGTCTCAACAGGTGACGCCTCTTGAGGTCGAACGCTACCTCGGAAATCTCTAGCCCATGAAAATCGCACGTGTAACAGGCACTGTAACGGCCACCGTTAAAGATATTCAACTTACCGGCTTTGCGCTGCTCGTCACTGACGTTGAAGACGGCAAAGGTACTGTGCTGGAAAAGTCTATCGTCGCAGCTGACACGTGTGGGGCAGGCGTAGGAGACATAGTGATGTTGACCACTGGGTCGGCAGCAAGAACGGTTTCAAAAGTTGGTGGGGCGCCGGTTGATGCCGTCGTGACTGCCATCGTTGACAGAGTTGATTTAAAGGCCTGATTTTTAGGCGGGTTGGTTTGAATAGAGCGCGGACGATTTTTGATCTAGCTGGATCATAAAGAGGAAACGCGTCCAAGTAAGAGCGCAGCCTTCGCGGCGCTTGAGTTATAACAAAAGATCACGAGGTGGTCTTGAATAGTAAAGGAACTAAAAGATGGCAAAGCCAGCACCGGGCCAAGCGGCTCTAGGAATGATTGAAACTCGCGGCCTCGTGGCTTCAATTGAAGCAGCCGATGCAATGGTCAAAGCAGCAAGCGTGACTATTGTTGGTCAAACAAAAGCCGGTGGCGGTCTCGTCTCTACCTTGGTTCGTGGTGAAGTAGGTGCCGTGAAGGCAGCGACGGACGCTGGTTCTATCGCGGCGAACAAAGTCGGCGAGGTTGTATCTGTTCACGTGATCCCACGTCCTCATGAAGAGTTAGAAGCCATTCTAGCAGACATCGGCCCTGGCTCAGCTTCCTAAGTTAAACTCAAACGAAGCTGAAGGGAACGGCCCATGAGTGGCGGTTTTGAGGATTTCGCAGCGGCATTTTCCGCTCAGAAAACAACAGTTGATTCAATCCAATCTTTGAACTTGGATAAGGTTGCTGTGTTGGGCGGCGGTCCTGATGCGCGCTTGATTGCAGCACTCTGCTTGTCCGAGGGTGCTGATGTCAGGCTCTTTTCTGCTTATGGCAAAGAGCTGGAAGCCTTGCGTGGTGGTGTTGCATTAAGAGGGGCTGGTCCAGTCGGCTCTTACCAGGTCGACCAGAATGATACGCCTTCCATCAAAACAAGTGCGGAGTTGGATAGTGTTGTTGGTGATGCTGATGTCATCTTTCTAACAGGCCCTATTCACAAGCAACGCACCTATGCGATGGTGTTGGCTGATCATCTGAGCGATGGTCAAGTGCTTGTTCTGGCACCTGGACGTTCGATGGGTGCATTGGAAACACGCCATTTTTTGAATGTAGGTGGTGCTACAGCAGATGTGACCATCGTCGAAGCAGTTGGCTTGCCTTACTGGTATGAAGCCAATGGTACCACTCTTCAACTGTCTGAAGCCGGCCAAGTTCCAGCCGCAACTTTGCCCGCTGGACGAAGCAATGTCATTGCGGCTCTGCAGCGGTTCTTACCCAACATTCGCCCGACGCTTTCAATTATGCAATCCGGTTTCAGCGATGGCTCCGCTTTGGTTGAAATACCAGCGTTGATCCTTGGTGGTGTTGCGATGGGTGATGGCGCAATTCCTGTGCCCATGGGCGCTACACCTTTGCCAGAAAACCAAACATTCCGGGCTTTAATTGGCTCCGAGCAGGCGTCTGTTATCGCTTCTCTCGCTGATGAAAGACGTGCAGTTGCCAGCCGATTTGGTGTTCGCGACCTACCGTCTACTGAAGCATGGATCGATTGTCGCGCTGGTGCCTTAAAAGGCGAGGGCAGCCGCCCTGTTCCGTCCAGGGCTGACGCTAGGGCAATGCTCAGAGACGGTGTCGCCGGTTCACTCGTACCGCTCTTATCGGCAGCAAAAATGGCCGGTGTTTCAGTGCCAGTAACTGAAGCGATCATTGCCTTGGTCTCTTCTGTACTGGGTGCAGATATTGCGCCAACAGGTCGAAAGCTGGAAACCATTGGCATCGTCGCTAATGATGCCGATGAAGCGCGCACTATCCTTGACTCAATCTCCAAAGGAGGCAAATGATGGACGCTGATCTAAAGTCAATTGCCTCTGCCAGACGGGCAGCGGAATCAGCTTTTGAAGCTTACCGCCAATTCCTTGGTATGGAACCAGCACAGGTCGACGCCATTGTTGATGCGATGGCTCGCGCGATTGAACCCGAAGCGAAGCGTTTGGGTGAGTTGGCTGTTGAAGAAACCGGTTATGGTAACGTGCCGGACAAGCGGGTTAAAAATCTTTTCAACGCGTTGTCCGTTGCTGACTATCTAAGAGATATCACGACATTGGGCGTTTTGTGGCGCGACGATAACACAAAAGTTGCTGCCATCGGTGAGCCCATGGGTGTCGTTGCGGCATTGATTCCTGTCACTAATCCGACGTCCACAATTATTTATAAGGTTTTGTCAGCAGTTAAGGCTGGTAACGCCATCGTACTGGCTCCGCACCCACGCGGGATTCGCTGTGGCCAAGAGACCACCCGAATTATGGCCGACGTCGCTGAACAAATGGGCGCGCCTAAAGGCTTGATTCAATGTCTTGATGAAGTGACGATCCAAGGCACCGCTGAGTTGATGAAGCACCGTCGAACTTCTGTTGTCATGGCCACAGGTGGTCCAGCAATGGTCAAGGCAGCCTACTCATCAGGAAAGCCAACTCTGGCGGTTGGCGCTGGTAACGTACCCTGTTACGTCCACGCTTCTAAGAAGGATGAGCTTGGTGAAGTGGCGGAGATGATCATCACTTCTAAGTCTTTTGACTACGGCACGGCCTGTGTCTCAGAACAAGCGGTGATTGCTGATCAATCCGTGGCCCGTGATCTGAAGCATGAAATGAAATTGCGAGGTGCATACTTTTGCACACCAGCTGAATCGGACAGACTGGCAAAGGTTATCTTTGTTGGTAAGCAGGCCATGAACCCGAACAACGTTGGTCAATCGCCGGAGAGCTTAGCCACACAAGCTGGTTTTTCAATTCCGCCAAGAACGCGTTGCCTAGTTTCAGAGGAAACCGAGATTGGTTGGCAAAGACCTTTGTCGGCTGAGAAGCTCAATCCCGTCCTGGCTTTTTATGAAGCGAAAGACAGTGATGATGGTATTCGGTTGTCTCATCAGATTGCGATGTTTGAAGGCTGGGGCCATTCGTCGGTCGTTCATTCCGATGACCCAGGCATTGTTGCAAAGTTCGCCAAAGTCCCAACGGGCCGTGTTTTGGTCAACACACCTGCCATCATGGGCGGTATGGGCTACTCCACTGATTTGGAGCCGAGTTTCATGTTAGGCACCGGGACCTGGTCAGGTTCGATCACCTCGGACAACGTGACAGCCCTACATTTGATTAACATAAAGCGCGTTGCTTACGAGAGCAGACCTTGGCGCGATATTTACGATGAGTATGGAGAATAAGTATGTCGAGTGGCATTACTATCCGCGCTTTGCTGCAGATTGATAATTTGCAGCCTAAGTTCGCTGCCTACAACGGTGCGACGGTACAGGGTTCTGTGCCTCTTTCCGGAGACACGATCCTCATCGGTGAAATGGCTCCTGGGAATGGTGTGTTTTCGCTTATTGACCGCGCTTTGAAAGCAAGCTCAGTAGAGGCCGTGTCTCAGCTGGTTGAACGAGAATTTGGCTTCTTTATTCTTCGTTCAACATCAAACGCCGAAGTATCAGCGGCTCGGGATGCTATTTTGGCCGAGCTTGGCGCGTCAATGTCTGACAGAGTTAAGCCTTCGGTTGCCTCTTCGCAAATTATTACGTCGGTAGAGCCTTACCAGGCCCAGCTTTTGAATAAATGGCGCAAAGGTGCCTTGTTGGTCCCAGGCCAAACGCTTGGCATCTTGGAATGTGCGCCTGCCGCTTACATTTCCATCGCTGCAAACGAGGCTGAGAAATCTGCAGAGATCGACATTGTTGAGGTACGTGCCGTCGGTCGTTTCGGTCGTCTGTTTATTTCGGGTACTGAAAATTCCGTGAAGGCCGCAATGGATGCTGCTCAAGCAGCGATTGAAGCTGTGGATGGCAAGGCTGGCTAATGTCTGAACGTCGTCGCGTCATAGGGTCGGAACAGATTGAGGAGGCTTTCCGCAAAGGCAGGCTGACCTTTGAGATTCTGCCGGGCGACATCGTCACAGCCTTAGCCAAAGAAACGGCACAAGGCCGTGGCATCAAACTGTTGGACGGCCCGCTCGAAAAAGCCGCTGTTGCGCGAACTGACGGCGGCACTGCTCTTATGCGTGGTCTAACCCGCCGTTCGCCTAAGTGGGTGGCTCCTCGTTCCTCAGCCCCTCGCAACATTCGACGATTGAACAAGATTGCGCTGATTGGTGCGGGTGGTGTTGGTGGTAATATCGGGCACCTTGCAGCCAATGCCGATATGGTTGATGAAATTGCTTTGATCGATATCGTGCCAGGGTTGGCTGAATCAGCCGCACTAGATCTAATGCATGCGTCCGGCATCACGCGAAGCAAAACAAAGCTTTATGGTGGTTCTGATTTAGCGCTCGTCAAAGACGCCGACGTCATCGTTGTGACGGCAGGTAAGGCACGTTCCCCTGGGATGACAAGAGCGGATCTCATTTCGATCAACCGCCGCGTGATCCAATCGGCGGCAGAACAGATTAAGACCCAAGCCCCTAATTCTATTGTTATCGTTGTGACCAATCCCCTGGATGAGATGACAACCGAGATGTTGCGCGCGACGGAGTTTCCGCGGGAACGCGTGCTTGGCATGGCGGGGACGTTAGATAGCAGTCGTTTTCGCAATGCATTAGCCGAAGCGGCGGGTGTCTATCCTGCCGACGTAGAGGCTGTGACCATCGGTTCTCATGGGGACGAAATGGTGCCTATAACCTCACTCGCCAAAATCAAAGGGCGCGCCGTTTCTGCATTCTTGTCCCAGGACGTGATTGATGACTGTGCGCACAAAGCTATTCATGGTGGTGGTGCGGTTGTAGCGCTGAAGAAAACCGGCTCGGCAACAATTGCACCGGCCCATTCTTCATTGGAACTGATCGACCATATCCGCGGTGCCCGCGTTGGTTCTGTTCCGGTCTCTGTCGAGCTGAAAGGCGAATACGGCATTGACGGTGTTGTGCTTGGTGTTCCCTGCCATCTCGGTCAAAGTGGTTTGGTCGAAGTGGAACAGCTGAGACTGACAGAAAAAGAGAAGACAGCTCTTCACGCGGCGGCAGACGCAATCCGGCAACGGCTGGCCAACTAAAATGACGGTCGAGACCTATAAATCTGGCGGTCGACTAGAGGCAGTAGCAGCTTACTCAAGAGCCAAACGTGTCGGGCCTTTTGTCTATGTGGCCGGAACGACAGCCGTTGAACCTTCGGGCAAACTTCATGCGCCGGGAGATTCCTACGCTCAATCAACCTACATCTTCAACCGCATCGAAGAGGCCTTGAGAGAAGTGGGCGCAGAAATGCGCCACGTCGTGCGCACCCGGGCTTTCATGGTCGATATGGCGAGAGATGGCGGCGGTTTCATCCGCGCACATGGTGAGGTCTTTAAGGGCATCGACCCTGTTACAGCTGGTTTTGAAGCGGGCCTCAGCCAAGAGGGCATGGTGATCGAGATAGAAGTGGATGCAGTGATCCACGGCCCTAACGGGGAATTGGATTTGAGTTGAGTTAGCTCACTCCGTCTTGGTGCTGGCCAGGGCCTCTTTTAGGGTTTCTCTGAATCATAAGCGCTTTGCTACGGAAGCACTACTTAGGAGGAGAGCAAAGCAATGCAGTCCCAAGAAAAACTGACCAAAGCTGATATCACGATTGTCGGTGCAGGCGTCATGGGGGCTTCCATCGCTTACCAGCTGTCCAGGCGCACCGACAAATCTATCCTGGTCGGGCCTGAAGAAGTTGATAAGCCATTGAATTAATGGGATTCCCTTATTGTTTTAGATATGGGAAAACACCAGGAATGAATTTTGATAGTAACAAAATCTGGTGTTTTTGATGCGACCTTCCAAGCAATCACGGCGCAGTGGTGATCTTTTTCGCGAGCGGCTGGATTCTATCATCGACATGGGCCATGAATTGGTGCGCTTGTCGGCGATGGTCCCTTGGTCAGATTTTGAGGATAGCTTTGGCCGCTTTTACAAGCCGCTTGGCCGTCCGGCAAAGTCGACGCGTTTGATGGTTGGTCTGCATTATCTCAAGCATGTCTACAATCTCAGCGATGAACAGACGGTGGCTCGTTGGGTGGAGAACCCTTACTGGCAATACTTCTGTGGCCTTGAGTTTTTCCAGCACAGTCTGCCGATTGATCCTTCTTTGATGACCCGTTGGCGCAAGCGCATTGGTCCTGATGAGCTGGAGGCCCTCTTGCAAGCCACTGTCGCCCTGGGCCTAGAGAGCAAGACCGTCAAAGCATCAAGCTTGGCACGAGTGACGGTCGATACCACGGTGCAGGAGAAAGCCATTGCCCACCCCACCGATAGCCAGCTTTATCTGAAAGCTTTGCAAACTTTGGTGCGTCAGGCCAAGAAGGCTGGGATCAAGCTTCGCCAGAGCCACACCCGGCTGGCCAAGAAAGCCGCCACTCAGGTTGGCCGTTACGCCCATGCCCGTCAATTCAAGCGCATGCGCAAGGCCTTGAAGCAGCTTAAGACTTACCTTGGCCGGGTTTACCGCGATATTGAGCGCAAGATTGCCGGTGATGAGGATCAAAAGGGCCGCTTTGCTCATCTAATGGCTTTGGTGAAGCGTTTGTTGGATCAGCAACCAAAGGACAAGAACAAACTCTACAGTCTGCATGCGCCCGAAGTTGTCTGCATTGGCAAGGGCAAAGTTGCCAAACATTATGAGTTTGGCTGCAAAGTTGGTCTGGCAGCCACCAACAAGGAAGGCTTCTTTCTCGCAGCCAAAGCCTTTGAGGGCAATCCTTACGACGGCCACACCTTGGCTGAGAGCCTGGCGGCTTGTGAGGCTATGACTGGGGTGGTGGTGCAACGGGCCTACGTTGACAAAGGCTATCGTGGCCATGATTACGAGGGGGACGCCGCAGTCATGATCTCTGGCCAACGTCGAGGCCTCACCCCACAGATGAAGCGAGAACTCAAACGACGATCCGCCATCGAGCCGATGATCGGCCACGCCAAAAGCGATGGCCGTCTTGGCAGAAACTATCTTTTGGGCAGTGACGGTGATAAAACCAACGCAACCCTCGCCGCAGCCGGACACAACTTACGGCTCATCCTCAGACGGTTGAGGCTTCTTTTTGCCCTATTCCTGAGGCTCATACTCACTCAAATCGCAAACCAAAACCGCAAACCACCAAACTTTGGCCACCAAACATCAATGGCTTAGCGCTTTATTCAGCGCCGACTACTTAAACAAAGAACATTCAGTCTTCGTTCAGATAAGTTTGGTAATGTAGTATGAATTACTGGTGAAATTCGAGTATGTGTATGCCGGAATCTCTCACCTACCCAATGCAAGGGATCGAAGAACCATGTTAGAAAAGAAAATTACAAGAAGAAGTCTTGGTTTAGCTGTAGCGGCATTCACCGCAGCGCTCGGTATCCCTCACCTTGCCTCAGCCCAAAACCTTCCTCTCGGACCGATCGTCAAACGCCTCAAGAAAAGGTATAAGGCCCGTGTCATCGACGCAAGATTGGTGAGTCGAGGAGGTACGGCGGCTTACAAAATCAAGCTGCTTAATAAGAAGAAGCAGCTCATCAAAGTTTATGTCAATGCGAAAACCGGCAGCCGCCTAAATTGACCCGGTTTCACCGCCCCGACTCAGACAAATCTGCTGATATGATGACGCACAGGCAACAAGGGATTTAACAACTCAGCAAAAAAGTGCTATTCTTTTATCAATGCCTTTGAATATGAGGCATGTTTCGATAGAGGGCTACGTCATGAACTTCGATCTTTTTTTTGAGAATAAGCTAGACCAACTCAAGAATGAGGGACGCTATAGAGTCTTTGCTGATCTTGAAAGGCAAGCTGGCAATTTTCCGAAAGCTTATGTTCACCGTAACGGCGAAGTCAAAGAAATCACTGTCTGGTGCTCTAATGATTACCTAGGAATGGGGCAAAACCCAAAGGTCTTAGAGGCAATGCGAAGCGCGCTTGATGAGCATGGCGCTGGCGCTGGTGGTACACGTAATATTTCAGGCACCAATCACTATCACGTTCTTTTAGAGCAAGAATTGGCCGCGCTGCATGGCAAGGAAGCGGCACTCTTGTTCACGTCGGGCTATGTATCGAACATGGCGACGCTATCCACATTGGCGGCAAACATGCCCAATGCCATTGTATTTTCTGATTCAGACAACCATGCATCCATGATTGAAGGTATCAGGCATAGCCGTGCTGAGAAACGTATTTTCAAGCACAATGATCCTGAAGATCTTGCACGATTGTTAGCTCAAGCACCAGCCAACAGCACTAAGATTGTTGCCTTTGAATCTGTTTATTCAATGGATGGTGACGTGGCACCAATCGCTGAATTGTGTGATGTCGCAGATAAATTCGGGGCGATGACCTATATTGACGAAGTTCATGCCGTTGGGCTTTACGGTCCAAACGGTGGTGGCATCACCGACCGCGAAGGGCTTAGTGATCGCTTGACACTTATCGAAGGCACACTTGCAAAAGCCTTCGGTGTTATGGGCGGTTACATTGCTGGCAGCCGCGCATTGATCGACTTCGTTCGCAGTTATTCATCTGGTTTCATCTTCACGACCGCCCTTTCACCTGTACTCGCAGCCGGCGCGCTCGCTAGCGTTCGCCACCTGAGAAATAGTCAGGAAGAACGGGTTGCGCATCAAGCAGCAGCACGTAAGCTCAAAACAAAGTTAAAGGCGGCTGGTTTTCCTGTGATGGAAAACGACACTCATATTGTGCCATTGATGGTTGGGAATCCAACTTGTTGCTTCTATGCTTCCGAGCATTTGATGGACAAGTATGGCATCTACGTTCAACCAATCAATTACCCAACGGTACCTCGAGGCACCGAACGGTTGAGGTTAACCCCTACCCCTTATCACACTGAAGCTGATATGGACTTTCTTTTGGACGCCCTTGATGACACTTGGAATCAATGTGGTATCCGGGCGATCGCCTAGAAACAAACTTCCCTTTACAAAGTATCAAATGCTTTCCCTCTAAGTGCTTTCGCCTTAGTTGAGCTGAACATGTGGGTCTATTGTCACGCGTGTTAGACAACAGAGATATCGTCGAGGGATGTATTCCGCTAGCAAGGGCCTGGGCTAGAAACTTGTTCAGAAACCCAGGGCACCTAACTAGACAAACTTTTTGATCGTCCACACTCCATTCAATGTGGGGAGATCTAATCTATTTACATAGCACCTCCCCTAGCTGAAGATTCTTGGCTTTCTTGTCAAACTCAGGAAGTTCGAAAGAACAAATTTCTTCCGCAGTTCCCATAGCTCTGAAACCACTCTCTCCTTCAGGAAGATCGTCGATGAAGGCAAAACCCTCATCTCCGACCAAGCCTATGATGTTGCCGTCCTTCGTAAGCAACATTCGTCCAGCAGGAATAGCTCGATCATCAACACCCTTCAATGTGATGACTGCTGTTACCCGCTCTCTGGCTTTAGGATTGAAGTAGTAGACTGCACCGGGTAACGGACTAAACTCGGTCGTCTGGGTCTCATAGCTGTAGCCGTCTGGCAAGACAATTGAATCAAGATTGTAAGTTGTCGAAGCAAAAAGTTTTGCTCCGTCATCAAAGTATACGCCTGACTTGTTTGTTTCACCGATGTTGGCTCGGTTGGCGTATATTTTGTTCCCTGCATAGCCAGTATCAATAATGATACCGCCTTTATCGATATTTCTAAGGAAATGTGCTTTCCCACTATAGAGGCTCACTCCTCCTTCTATTCCAACTTGCCCAGAGGTCTTTCCTTCCGCGATTTTGCCATCAGCGAAGACATCAAAAGCTGAGTTTCTTACCCGGGCATGCGCTCGGACTGACTGAGTATCTTTATCGTCATGATCCTCGTAAGAATGACTGATCCCATAATCTGTGCTCAGCCTTTCGGGCTTGTAGCTAAAATATGTGTTCTCCGTGCGAATCGAGTCTTTCTTTTACTCCGCAGAACTTGTAAAGTTGTGATAACGCTCCTTTCCTAATCTTCCCGATAAAGAAATGAGTAGACGGTAGTCTTCTTCGCCTTCATTATTCGAATAACTACCGTCTACTCGCCACCGTCCAGCGCTCGATGGAACGGACAATCCACCGGTTACGCTGAAGGTATCTCCACCAATCTCGCGGTCGTAGTAATCAACAGACGCTGATCCCGCGAGATTGTTTTTAAATAAGTGATTTAGACTAAGACCTACTCCAAACTCACGGCCGTGTGTGCGGCGGTGCAAAATTAGTCCACGGTAGCGGCGGCATTGTGTTGTCGCGGGCGGCGTAAAAGTCGTCCACTTTACCCCTTTCGGTTTATCGGGAGGGTTTGAGGATATACACCGTGGAAATCTATTTGAAAGTTC
>CAJQQZ010000037.1 GCA_905480575.1 uncultured Alphaproteobacteria bacterium
TCAACATGCTTCACGACCCGCTGGCGAAGCTCAAGGGGATGTGGCTTGCCCATAATTCACTGCTCCTCATAGTTTTATGCAATGAATCACAAATCATCCAAAAAGAAAAACGAATCTAATCAACAGCAACATGCTCTAATCTCTTTCAAAGTGATGGATCTCTTCACCTTTGAGCCAGGCAGCGATAAAATCAGAAAACTCGACCTAATCTATGACACTCACCCGATCCGGGAAACATCAGGTAATAAATACGAAAGCTAGAGCACTTTCGGGAATGGCCATTTTGTTGGTAGACAAGGTTCTTTAGCCCGGGGGTTTCACGTTGAGCGATTGGCGCATCCAGTCAGCATAATCTGCCAAGGCCTTTTCATTTCTTAAGCAATAAGTCCATTTTTGCTGTTTTACGGTAGAGATAAAATTAGCACGCTTCAGTAAATCCAAATGGCGGCTCATTGTCGGCTGACTGACGCTAAAATGCTCTGCGATCATATTCATACAGACTCCAACTTTAGCTGGGTCTGCCGATTCTTGGTGGGCAAAGTTTTCGTTCGGTTTATCCAACACACGCAATACTTCCATGCGCAAGGGGCTGGCTAGTGCTTTTATTTGATCCAATTTCTCTATCATAGATCCAATATATATCTTTTTCGCTATATAACAATGCAAAGGTCTTGACAGATGAAAGGAACTGATCATTGTTTAGTTAAATAGCTTATTTGCTATATAACAATATTACTTGGAGTCAGAACCTTATGCTTTCCCTAAATGAACGCTTTACCTTTAAAGACCAGACAGTTGCTTGGGGCACGATCGGGAAGGGGCGCCCCCTCGTTCTCGTTCACGGCTTTCCATGGTCTGCACAATCATGGCGTAAGATAGCACCTTTTCTCGCTCGCAATAATCAAGTGTTTTTTTATGACATGCTGGGATGCGGACAATCTCAAAAAGGCGCACATCAAGACGTTAGCGAGGCAGTCCAGAGCGCTTTACTGGTCGCATTGATTGAGCATTGGGGCTTAAGAAACCCGCAAGTAGTAGGTCACGATTTCGGTGGGCTCGCGGCTTTAAGAGCACACTTTGTTCATGGCGTCGATTACGAGAAACTGCATTTGGCGAATTCCGTCGCTGTCTTACCGTCGGGGTCACCATTCTATGCCCATGTCGCCAACTACGAGGCTGCTTTTTCAGGGTTGCCCGACTATGCTCATGAGGCCTTGTTCAGAGCCTACATTCAAAATGCATCTCACTACCCTTTACAAGAAGACGCCATTCAAACCTACCTGGCGCCTTGGATTGGTGAAGAAGGAAAAGCCGCTTTCTACCGTCAGATTGCTCAGGCCGATGTTGCAAACATCAGCGAAGCACAAGAAAATTATTGCAAAACTGATTTTGAAATTCACGTTGCCTGGGGCGAGAACGATAGTTTTATCCCTCTAGCGCAGGGCAAGCAGCTGAGTGAACTTGTTTCTGCCCAAAGCTTTACCCCGATCCCAAATGCTGCCCATCTAGTTCACGAAGATGCACCAGAGGCACTTCTCGGGATATTGCTTGCCAACATTTAGAGGCTGAATCACTGCTTACTTGATTTCAGTTTCTCAAAACATCACTATAGTAATCCCTTTGATTACAACCTGGGCCTGAGACATGGATATCAAACCTTTTGCCGTCGAAATGTGGATGAACGAGTGGGAGCTCAAGTGTGACTACAATCTGGCTGAGACCTGCGTCGAGAGCCTGACCATTGAAGAGCTGCTGAAACTTGTGGGGAAGAATGAAACTGATCTTTCTGAGCTGCTGTCGATGAAGATGACCTACGGTGATATCTTTGGCTCTGATCGCTTACGGACTGCGATTGCAGCACTCTACGAAAAACAGTCCATCGACAACACAATTACAACCCACGGCACTATCGGTGCTAACATGCTGGTGCATAAAGCACTGGTCAGCCGTGGTGACCGGATGGTTGCTGTGGTGCCAAGCTACCAACAGCACTACTCAATTCCAGCCTCCATCGGTGCAGATGTCCAACAACTGTGGCTGAAAGAGGAAAACGGCTTCTTGCCCGACCTGCGCGAGTTGAGCGCCTTGATGACACCTGGGACCAAACTGCTGGCCATGACCAACCCCAACAATCCGACAGGTTCGTTGATGAACCGAGACATGTTGGAAGAAATCGCGTACCTCGCTCGTTCCGTCGATGCCTGGATCCTTTGTGATGAAGTCTACCGCGGTACGGATCAAGAAGGCTCTGGCATGACGACTTCTATCGCAGACATTTACGAGAAAGGCATCTCGACTGCGGGCATGTCAAAGGCTTACTCATTGGCGGGTTTGCGCCTCGGATGGGTTGCTGGTCCCGAAGAAATCATCGAGGCGGTTTCAATCCACCGCGACTACGACACCATCTCTCTAGGCATGATTGATGATCATTTCGCCGCCATCGCCCTGGAAGGCAAAGACCGCATTCTAGAGCGCAGCCAGGCCATCACACGAGGCAATCTTGCAGTTCTGTCAGACTGGGTCGATCAAGAGCCACTGATATCCTGGGTTAAACCAAAATCTGGTACGACCGCTCTCCTGAAATTCGACCTACCCATAACTTCAGAGGAGTTCTGCTTAAAACTCCTGAAAGAAAAAAGCGTGCTCTTCATGCCTGGCTCTGCGTTAGAGATGGAAGGTACGGTTCGCATTGGCTATGCTAACACTCCCTCCATTTTGCGGGAAGGGTTGGCAAAGGTGTCAGAATTTTTGGCTGAGGAGGTATAAATTATGACCCAATCATCAACGATTAAATGGGGTGTTGATGCCCAAACCGGAAGACTGACAGATGTGTTGTTAGGCAAGCCTGACCATTTTCGTTGGGTGCCGCTCAATTCGATTTCAGCGGTCACACTCGCCAACCAAGAACAGATGGGGCATCATTTCGACAAGCAGAAAGCCATGCAACAACATCGTCAAATGGTCGATGTTTATGAGGCCAATGGTGTTCGGGTTCATATGATTGAGGCCGATGAAGGCTTGCCGTCCTCTGTTTTCACACGAGATTCGAGTTTCATGACACCCTGGGGCGCCGTGATTACCTCAATCCAAACACCACCTCGCAGGCGTGACTATTCCGTTGCTTCGGAATTCTATCACAAAGCCGGTATTCCGATTTGGAAATGGGTAACGGCAGGCCACTTTGAAGGCGGAGATTTTTGTATCCTCAAGCCTGAAGTGGCGCTGCTAGGCTGGTCAGGAGATCGCTCCACCAAAGAAGGTGCGGAACAAGTCGCAGGCTGGCTGCGTGAGAAAGGCTGGGACGTTTTGGTAACGCCAATCCCGCCGCAATTTGTGCACATGGACGCCGTCGTTGTCATGTTGGAGAAGGACTTAGCGCTGGTGACGGAAGACGCGCTCCAGCCCTATGCCTTGGACTACCTCAAGGAAAAACATGGCATTGAGACCATCAAAGTGGCTTATGCAGATTGTGTACAACTTGGTGGCAACATCGTCTCCTTGGGTGACAAACGTGTGCTATCGATGAGTCACAACATTAATGTTAATCGCCAATTGCGCGACCGCGGTTTTGAAGTGACGGCTATCGACTATGATATGTTCGCGCTCGGTGGTGGTGGTGTTCATTGTTCTTGCCATGAGCTGCATAGAGAAGCCGATTAGCCTATCGCTCCCACTAACCACTCAACAAAGGCCGCGACTTCCGCTCTGTTTTTTCCTGCAAGCGTTGCCACAACGTCATATCCGATTTCCGCAGCGACTTGTTCTTTAAACGGACGTACGAGAAGGCCATTGTTTAGAGCCTCCTTCAGGATCGGCGAGCTGGCCAAAACAAGACCTTGACCAGCGATAGCAGCCTGAACTGCCTGACCATAATCACTGAAGTGAAGTCCTGCAGAAAGATTGATCCCAGTCTCACCAAAGTGCTTTAACCAAGGTTTCCAACCAAACCATTTTTTGGTCTCCTCAGCCCAACCCAATTGCGATGTGTTCCAGTGGATCAGGGGGAACTTTCGCAATTCGCTCAAAGACAGTGGGATGTCTCTTTTCTCTAAAATCGAGGGACTACAGACAGGGAAGATAAGATCATCAAACAAGCGGTGTGTAACTAGGCTTTGATCAGTGATCACCCCATATCTAATCGCCACATCCGCAGCGCCACTCGCCAGATCAACAATCTCCTGTGATGAGTCTATTAAAACGTTGACCGTAGGATTGTTTTTTCTGAAATCGTCCAGGTTGGAAACCAACCAAGTGGCTGCGAAGGACGACTCTACCGATACAATTAACCTTTGATCCTTCGTTCCCGATCTCATCTTTCTTGCAGCGGCTTTGAAACAAGCCATGCCCTCAGTCAAGTCTTCCAGTCCAGCCTGACCTAAGTTCGTTAATACCAACCGCCTTCCAACGCGTTCCAAGAGTAGCCCATCGAGTGTGTTTTCAAGTTTACCGACGAGTTGCTTCACAGCGGCTGGACTAACGCGTAGCTCTTCAGCGGCTCTCTGATAACTCAGATGTCGAGCAACCGTTTCAAAAGCACGCAAAGCATTCAAGGAGGGTAACCATTCGTTCATATAATTAAGGTAATCTTAATGATGGACTTAGATCAAATGAATTTTCAAACGTGATTATGCTGATATTATTGAATTAGAAGATGTCACAGTATCCTGCGGCACAAGAAAATCTTAAGATTGGGAGAAGAGCATGCGCTCAAGTGATGGTAAAAGCAGAGACTTAGTGACAACCATGCCAGGAGCCGGTTGGGATTACGCGCAAACTCGCCATCCCTTTTTTCACATTGAGGCACCCAAAGGCCCACACTACTGCGTCTACAACCGCCGTCATATGGCGGTTTGCTTTGATGATCATTCCACTGAAGACGGCTACTGGCGTCTTCGCCAAAAAGCCGCCGTGCTTCATACTGGTGAATTTCCTCTTCAGTTCAAAGGGCCCGATGCAGAGAAGTTGCTCGACAAACTGTTCACCAAGGACATTACAAAGGTCAAAATGGGCCGCTGTGGCTACGGGGTTGCTTGCTATCATGACGGTGGTCTGATCGTGGATGGGGTTTTGTTGCGTCTAGAGCAAGACCTTTTCTGGTATGCACAAGCCGACGGCGATTTCTATAGCTGGGCAAGAGCGCATGCTGTCGGTATGGATGTCGAAATATCCGACCCCGATGTCTTCGTTTCACAAGTGCAAGGGCCTAACTCGTTGAAGATTCTTGAGGCCGCCGCCGATGATGGGTTGCCCGAAAAATTTACTTACTTTGCGATGAAGCGCGTGAAGTTTGGCGGCCAAGAAGTGGTCATCACGCGTACCGGTTACACAAATGAACTCGGCTGGGAGTTCTATACTGAACCCCACCACGATGTTGATGCTTTGTGGGCACACCTATCGGCGGCCGGCAAAGACTTTGGTATGGAAATCTTTGGCCTCGATGCCATGAACATTCGCCGTATTGAAGCTGGCATCCTGAATGCCGGTTCCGACTTCGACCACACAACCACCCCTTATGATGTTGGGCTTGGCTGGTGTGTCGATGACAAAGTTGATTTCATTGGTAAAGAAGCACTGGCGAAGGCGTTAAAGGAACCACGGTTGTACGGCGTCAAATGCAAAAGCGGTGAGCCTTTGATCTCTGGATCGGTTGAGATTGACAGCAAAAGGGTCGGCATTGTGACCGCCGGGGCAACCTCTCCTTACCTCAAATGCGGGGTTGGTATCGTCCGTCTAGAGCTGCGTGGATTACCAGAAGGCACTTCAGCAATGGTTGGTTGCTCCGATGGACAATTGCATTCCGCTGAGTTGGTTTCTATGCCAATGTACGACAAAGAGGGTCTCATTCAACGCGGTAAGTCTGATGAAATTCCTGAGCGAACATAAACGAAGCAACACCTCATGCTGAACACCACGTTGTTATTGGGGTTTATGGCTGCCGCTTTGGTCGTTCTGATTATTCCTGGCCCTGGTGTCGTCTATGTGGTGGCGCGCAGCCTCGCCCAAGGCCGTCGAGCCGGATTGGTTTCCGTCTTTGGATTGGCGCTGGGTGCTTTTGTTCATGTGATCGCTGCGGCCGTTGGTTTGTCGGCCATTCTACTCGCCTCCTCAACCGCCTTTGGCTTAGTCAAACTAATTGGTGCTGGTTATCTAATTTATCTCGGCCTCAAGGCAATCCTATCGAGAAGCTCGATAACTGCTGTTGAGTGTCTTTCTTACCAATCCTCATGGCGGCTTTTTGCAGACGGGGTGGTGATCAGCGTTTTCAACCCCAAGATTGCGATCTTCTTCCTGGCGTTCCTGCCGCAATTTGTGGACGTCAGTTTGGGGGCTGTAACAGGCCAGATCTTCCTGCTTGGCCTGATCTACGTTTGCCTCGCGATTCTGTCGGATGGAGCCTATGCTGTTTTTGCCAGCAGTTTGAGAAACTGGGTTGGCGAGAAATTGGTTGGCAGCCCACTACCGGCCTACATAACCGGCGGCATCTATATTCTGTTAGGGATCAACGCTGCTTTGGTTGGGCGGCAGTCCTAATTCTATCTAGACGCGGCGGCCTCAGCAGTAATCCAATCAACAAAGGCCATGATTTCCGGACTGTTCACCGTTGAAACCGGCACGGCCAAATCATAACCAAAGCCAGTTTGCACGCGTTCACTAAACGGTGCAACGAGCACACCGGCGTCAATGGCATCGCGCACAACAGGCCAGCTGCCCAGAACAACTCCCTGCCCGGCGATGGCAGCCTGAATAGCGATATTGTAGTCATTGAACCGCAAGCCTTTATTGGGCTTCACATGCCCTGCCCCTACAATTTCCAGCCATGGCTGCCAAGCGAACATATCGCGGTAAGCAACCCCCAACCATTCATAACCCTGCTCGTCAAAGTGAATAAGCGGTGCCTTTTCTAGATCCTCCAATGAATTGAGTTCTTCGGCTAAAGATGTGCTGCAAACCGCCAGAGTTTCATCATCAAAGAGACGATGATAGAGCAGAGTTTTGTTGGCTGGCGCAGCATAGCGAATAGCGATATCGACAGGTTCCCGGTCTAGGTCAATGATCCTGATCGAAGTGTCAATTAGCACATCAATTTCGGGATGCGTACGCTTGAAGAGGTCAATCCGTTTCACCAACCATGCGAGAGCGAATGACGGCTCGGCTGAAATGGTCAAAGATTTACGTTGATCCACGTTCTTCATCTTCGTAGTGGCTGAAGTCAGCAAACCAAAGGCGGCATGTAAATCCACGAGGCCAGCCTTCCCGGCCTCCGTCAATCCTATGTGCCTTCCTTTGCGAACGACGAGCGAAATCTGGAGAAAATCTTCGAGTTTTTTTACCAACTGTTTAACCGCCGCTGGCGTGACGTGAAGTTCCCCCGCGGCCTCCTGATAGTTAAGGTGGCGAGAAAGAGCTTCAAAGGCTTTCAGGGAATTTAGGGAAGGTAATATGCTGCTCATAAAGTTAGTTTATCTAACTTATTAAGAAAGATCAAATGATTCGAACTTATAGATAATGTCATTATATTTAAAACAGTTAGAGGGCAAATCCGTAACATCGGCAAAAGTCCGGGTAATTTTTTTCCGTAGAGAGATTCACAAGGGGCACGAATTGTGCGAATCTCTTCGTTGATGACACAATTGCTTGCTCCTATTGATGATCTGGATATTGAAGAGTTAAAGAAGCTGCTG
>CAJQQZ010000038.1 GCA_905480575.1 uncultured Alphaproteobacteria bacterium
ATGTTGCGGAAGAACGCCATTTGAGACAATGATAGAGGGCAAAGAAATCTGGAAGGCCAAGTTCATAAACTGAATTTGATCCGACAGACACCGCATCAAAATCCGGAAACTGTCAGATCAGGTCTGAACTTCTACACCTTATGACTAGGTTGGAAAAATCTCATAACGTCATTGTCGTAAAAGTTTAGGTTTGATTTCGATTGGCGATCTTCAGAGCTGGCTCAACCGTCCCGCAAAGCATAGCCAACGCCGCGCACTGTTCTAACAAAATCTGGGGCGCCGGCCTCTGTCAGGGCCTGGCGCAGGCGGCGGATGTTAACGTCTACGGTTCGGAAATCCACCTCATCGTTTTCACCCCAAACGCGGGTGATCAGAAAGTCACGGCTGCAAGCATGATTGGGTCGCTCCATCATGACTTCTAACAGACGCAATTCTGTGAGACTGAGTGAAACCGGGTGTTTCTGCCATTCCACCTGTACAGAGTTACGATCAAGAGCCAGTTCTCCAACTTCCAATCTGTCTGCCTCTCGTTCGGGATCGCTGCGTCTCAGAACTGCCTCAACACGGGCTAAGAGCTCAGTTGGTGAAAAGGGCTTACGGATGTAATCGTCGGCCCCGTTCTTTAGGCCTTGGATCATGTCACGTTCTTCACCGCGAGCAGTCACCATGATGATCGGTGTTGTCTTTAGTTTACGATTGGTTCTGATTTCTCGACAAATGGAAAGCCCCGAACGACCAGGCAGCATCCAGTCGAGAAGGATCAGATCAGGTTCAATAGCCTCGGCCATGAAAACGGCGTCATCACCGTCCATAGCCACAGAGACTTCATAACCTTCTCGCTCAAGATTATAGCGCAGCAGAACCACCAAAGCCTCTTCGTCTTCTACGACGAGGACATGTGGTTTGTTTGTGTCAGATTTTCTGATTGCCTGAGCCATAAGTGTGCTTTTGGGTTACTTAACCGAAACGACCGGAAATAAAGCCTTTTGTTTGGTCG
Organism: uncultured Alphaproteobacteria bacterium; assembly: GCA_905480575.1. Taxonomy (GTDB): domain Bacteria; phylum Pseudomonadota; class Alphaproteobacteria; order UBA7985; family CAJQQZ01; genus CAJQQZ01. The sequence continues at coordinate 998 of CAJQQZ010000038.1, forward strand.
TTGCTTGGATTTTCGAACAAAACAGAAGTATCGTTCATTTCGACCAATTCGCCTAAGTGGAAGAATGCTGTTCGGTCCGATACGCGACGAGCCTGTGACATTGAATGGGTCACGATAACGATGGTGTAGTCTTTTTTCAGTTCGACCATCAATTCTTCGATAATGCCAGTCGCTATAGGATCGAGTGCTGAGCAAGGCTCGTCCATTAGCAGAACTTCAGGGCCAGCTGAAATCGCACGCGCTATACATAGGCGTTGCTGCTGACCACCGGAAAGCGATGTTCCTGGTTGTTTCAAACGGTCGTTGACTTCTTTCCAAAGGCCAGCTTTGGTCAGGCTGTCTTCCACGATATGGTCAAGCTCTTCGCTGGAGTTAGCGAGGCCATGAATGCGGGGTCCATAAGCGACGTTATCATAGATCGACTTTGGAAAAGGGTTTGGCTTCTGAAAAACCATGCCCACACGCTGACGAAGTTCTACGGCATCGACAGAGGCTGCGTAAATGTCCTCGCCGTCCATGAGCACCGCACCGCTAGCGTGAGATGTCGGCACATAGCTCTCAGATGGTGAGTCCCATGTGCAACGACTGACGCGCGCAACATCAATTAGGTCGTTCATGCGGTTTAGGCAACGAAGGAACGTAGACTTGCCGCAACCCGATGCTCCGATCAGTGCGGTAATCTGACGGTCATTAATGTCCATGGATACGTTTTGCATGCCCATTTTGATGGCATAATAAACGGTCAATTCATTGACGGAAAATTTAGCTGTAGTCATCTTTAGTTCCTAACGATTTTCAGCGCGGTAACGAAGGTAGGCGGCTGTACCGTTCATAACAAGGAGGAAGGCCAACATAACCATGATGGCGGCATTTGATTTAGCGACAAAGGCACGTTCTGGACTGTCCACCCAAAGGTAAATCTGGACAGGAAGCGCTGTCGATGGGTCGACAATTGAATCCGGTACAGAGGCGATAAAGGCAACCATTCCGATCATAATAAGTGGCGCTGTCTCACCAAGCGCACGTGCGAGGCCGAGAATTGTGCCGGTTATAATTCCTGGCATTGCGACTGGCAAAACATGATGTAAAACCGTTTGCATTGGACTAGCACCCAGGCCAATCGCTGCTTCACGCAGCGTCGGGGGGACGGCAGCAATCGCATTACGGCTAGCAATGATAACAGTCGGCAATGTCATAAGACTCAAGACCATACCGCCAACGAGGGGCGCGGATCGAGGAAAGCCGAGAAAGTTCAAGAACATTGCAAGGCCCAACAAACCAAATATGATCGATGGTACCGCCGCGAGGTTATTGATGTTGATTTCAATGAAGTCCGTGAACTTGTTTTTTCGTGCAAATTCTTCGAGATATATCGCGGCCATGACGCCAATTGGCACTGACAGCATGAAAGTCACGAGCAGGAGATAGAATGACCCTTTAATCGCGCCACCGAGACCGGCTATTTCAGGTTCCCGGCTGTCGGCTCTCACGAAGAAGCCCCAGTCAAAGACCTGGCGGATAGAACCCTCACTCTCCAAGGTTTCAAGCCAAGACATTTCTATGTCTTTCACACGGCGTTTCTTTTCCGGCAAAGAGGCGTCAATATTACCTTTCAGGAAGGTATCCAGATCATCGGACAGTGGCACCCAAAGTTTGATTTTATCACCGACTTTGGCGTCACCGGACATCAAAGTGTCACGTAACAAAGACTCGGCACCGTAAGAAACCATCTTAGCCAGGCGTATCTTTTGCTTGCGTTTTTTGACATCTGGGAAGAGACCGTAGACAGCGTTCTTTATGACCTTACTGTAAGGGGCTTTCCGAACGGCCGAGCGATATTCATCTTCGGAATAGCTCGCCGTAGGGTCAATTTTCAGCGTCTTCGCATCAAGTGTGAATTCTATCGCTGTTTCGTAACGCCAAAACGCGGAAATGCCGGTTGTGAAGATCGTGAAGAACAGAGTAAGCAACATGGCCGCAGCGACACCAAGAGCGATGATGCCATAGGCACGAAATCGACGTTCAGCAGATTGACGGCGCGCGCGACGTTCGAGGTCTTTAAGGGAAAAACTCATTCGTATTGCTCCTTAAACTCACGAACAATTTTGAGGGCGAAGTAGTTCAACATCAAAGTGACAGCAAAGAGGAATATGCCGAGTGCAAATGCTGCCAGAGTTTTCGCTGAGTCGAACTCTTGGTCACCGACAAGCAGCACGACAATCTGAACCGTGAAGGTGGTTACTGCTTCCAATGGATTTACCGTCATGTTGGCGGTCAAACCAGCGGCCATCACCACAATCATGGTTTCACCGATGGCCCGACTGGCGGCCAGCAGAACACCACCGACAATACCCGGCAATGCAGCGGGGATGACAACTTTCTTAATCGTTTCTGACTGCGTAGCACCAAGGCCGAGTGAACCTTCCCGCAGCGTGGCCGGGACCGCTTGGATAGCGTCATCCGACAGAGAACTGACAAAAGGAATAATCATGACGCCCATAACCAAACCAGCGGCCAAGGCCGATTCAGAACTAACAGAGACGCCCCAGGCAGAACCAGCGTCTTTTAGGAAAGGTGCCACGATCAAGGCAGCGAACACACCATATACAACGGTTGGAATACCGGCCAAAATCTCAAGGATCGGTTTTGTCCAAGTTCTAACTCGCGATGATGCGTACTCAGATAAATAAATGGCCGCGAACAGGCCCAATGGCACGGCTACTAAGAGCGCAATGAAACTAATCAAAAGCGTTCCGACAAGCAGTGGGGCTACACAGAATGCTCCCTCGGCGGCCACCTGATCACTGCGGATGGCTGTTTGCGGGCTCCATTGTGTACAAAAAAGAAAATCCTGGATCGGTATTTTCTGGAAAAAGTGATAGGCCTCAAAAAGCAATGAAGCGATAATGCCAACGGTGGTTAGAATAGCCACCATCGCTGCAACCATCATCACACGACGTTGAGTGGACTCAAGCCAGCGTCGTACAGCCGTATTGGGGTTCGTGGAAAACCAGATGACGAGAAATGCGAAGGACGAGAATATCAGTGCCAAAGCGAGTGAATACATCGGTTGACTGTTGACCAACTCTTCACGAATGGCCTCGTTTAAGGCTTCAGGTGTTCGCCTTAACCAGATGAAAGTAAGCGTTGCAAGTACCCAGCCGACAAAAGCTGAAAGTAAAACCCATGAAGAAATAAAATTACCATGAAATCTTGGAAGAGATTTCAGCCCTTGGGTTTCTCCCCAAGCAGATGCTCGCCTAAATGCAAGGTAGTAGGAAGCCACCGCCAGAAGGACGATTAACAAAGCAAGTACAACCAAGATCTTTCCCCAAACTCGAATCGTTCGATTAGCTGATTATATCACTAGGTCGCTATTGTTACAGTTCCATGACAAGACTAGTTTGTTTTCAAGGGAAGACGGACGTCAAAAGTGCTGCCAACACCTTCTACCGAGTTGATGAGCAGTTGTCCGCGATGGCGGTTGATGATGTGCTTGACGATAGCGAGGCCTAGCCCCGTTCCGCCGAGTGTTCTGGATCTGGCTTTGTCCACGCGGAAAAACCGTTCGGTCAACCGGTTCAGGTATTTGCTTGGAATGCCCGGCCCTTGATCGGTGATTTTGATCGATATCAACGGTGTGATAAGATCTACGGGTTCAACGGTGATGTCGACAATAGAATTGGGATCACCGTATTTGAATGCATTTTCAATGAGATTGAAGAAAATTTGTTCAATCTGATCGAAGTCGCCAATGACTTCACTATCCAATTCACCAGAAAGATTGAGTTTGACGTTCTTTGCTTCGGCCTGAAGTTTGAGCGAACTAACCACACCGTTGAGCAGTGACCCCAAATGAACCGTATCATCTGGTGCTTCATACTCATTCATTTCAATTTTTGAGAGTGACATCAAATCTTCAACCAGTCGCGTCATACGTCTAGTTTGATCCGCCATGATCGAGAGGAATCGCTCGCGGGCTTCGACATCGTCTTTTGCGGGACCTTGCAGTGTTTCTATAAAGCCTACAAGGCTCGCTAATGGTGTTCTCAACTCGTGACTTGCATTGGCGATGAAGTCAGAACGTGTACGGTCAAGATGACGGTGAGGTGTTAGATCGTAGATCATCACTACAGAATTTTCATCACCAGTGCCGAGTGTTGGCAAATGGACAAACCTTATTTCTAGCTCTCTTTCAGGGCGACCTTGTTTGACGATTAAATGTGGTTGATCACTCTTGTCATTGCGGCTTTCCTGTTGAATGCGTTTGAGTTCTTTTGGGTCAATTGCCAGAAGATTGTCCAACCTTCGACCGTCTGGCAAGCCTCCAAACAATTTTTTGGCGGATTGATTGGCCCATATGATGTCTAAATCGGCATTAATAGAAAGTAACGGAGACGGCAGCTTTTCCATCAATGGATTGTAGCTTTCCATTGTGTTTTGGCCGGTTGAGAAAAGGCTTGTCATAAAACCGTAATCTTTCTGTAGTTTTCTTGTAGTATAGAAATATTATAGATCATTCATCACCGATGATTGGTGATAAGCAAAACTCAAAAGGGAACTTTGTCAATGAAACGTTTACTAGGTTTGGCTGCTACCACAGCCTTGATGCTAACTGGTTTAGGAACAGCGGTTCATGCCCGTGACCAAATTCAAGTCGTTGGCTCCTCAACCGTATTCCCATTTTCAGCCTCTGTGGCAGAACGGTTCGGCAAATCAACTGATTTTAAAGAGCCGGTTGTTGAAGCCACTGGCTCTGGCGGCGGTCTGAAGCTGTTTTGCGCAGGTGTCGGTGAAGAACACCCAGATATCACCAATTCCTCCCGCAAAATCAAACAATCAGAGATCGACAAGTGCACGTCCAATGGCGTGACAGAAATTACCGAAGTTATGGTTGGTTTCGATGGTATTGTCATTGCTAACTCCGCCGAGGAAGGTGAGGACTATGACCTCAGTCTCAAGCATGTTTTTCTAGCCCTGGCAAAGCAGGTGCCGGACGCTGAAGGCAATTTGATCGATAACCCATACACCAAGTGGTCAGAAATCGATTCATCTCTCCCCAACAAGGAGATTGAGGTTCTGGGACCCCCGCCAACATCGGGTACTCGTGACGCCTTTGTCGAATTAGCGTTGGAAGGCGGTTGTAAGCAGTTTGAATCAATCAATGCGTTAAAGAAAACTAACAAGGAGCTCTTCAAAGGCATTTGTCACACAATGCGTGAAGATGGTCATTGGATTGATGCAGGCGAAAATGACGTTCTCATCGTTAACAAGCTTGTCGCAAACTCCGACGCTCTAGGGGTTTTCGGATTTTCATTCCTAGATCAGAATGAAGACATCGTTAAGCCAGCGACTATTGACGGAGTGGAGCCTGAGTTTGAGTTGATTGCTTCTGGTGAATACCCTGTTTCTCGCGGATTATTTTTCTATGTGAAAAATGCACACGTTGGAACGATCCCCGGAATTGTCGATTACGTCACAGAGTTCGTCTCAGAAGAAGCATCAGGTGAAGATGGTTATCTGGTTGATAAAGGGCTAATTCCTCTAGAGGAAGAGGCTCATGCTGAAATGGCCGATAACGCCATCAACCTAGTGCCTATGTCGAATTAGACATTTTGAAAGTCAGTTAAGAAGGGTGATGCAGGTTGCATCGCCCTTTTTTCATGCATGGCTTAATTCAAGCAGTTTATGTCTCAATTTAGCTAGTGACCTTTTATCGTCGAGCAGATAGATAGAGGCAACTTTGAAAGGATTTCCAGATGTCAAAAACCGGTGTAATAATTTGCGGCCATGGCAGCCGTTCGCAAGCAGCAGTCGATCAGTTCGCAGCTGTTTCAGCGAAACTGCGCGATCAACTTCCCTATGATGAAGTCGAGTACGGCTATCTAGAATTTGCGACGCCAATTATTAACACTGGATTGGATAAACTGAGAGCAGCAGGCGTAACGGATGTCCTTGCAGTTCCAGGCATGTTGTTCGCTGCTGGCCACGCGAAGAATGATATTCCATCTGTTCTAAACACCTATCAAGCTCAACACCCTGAAATGACCATTCGCTATGGTCGTGAGTTGGCGATCGACACCAAGATGATGCGCGCTGCGGCGGATAGAATTCAAGAAGCGATTGACTCTGCTGGAGACGACGTCTCAATACACGACACAATGCTCGTTGTTGTCGGAAGGGGGGCATCCGACCCAGACGCGAACTCCAATGTTACCAAGGTTATGCGTATGCTTTGGGAAGGGTTTGGATTTGGCTGGGGAGAAGTCGCCTACTCAGGTGTGACCTTCCCGTTGGTTGAGCCTGGTTTAGAGCATGTATCAAAACTCGGGTACAAACGCATCATCGTGTTCCCTTACTTTCTTTTCACAGGCATCTTGATTGATCGCATTTATGACGCGGTTGATGTTGTTGCTGCGCGCCACCCAGAAATTGACTTTGTGAAGGCTGGTTACCTTAACGATCACCCGCTGGTGCTTGAGACTTTCACGGACCGCATACAGGAGATCGTTGACGGCGAAAACAACATGAACTGTCAGCTCTGTAAGTACAGAGCGCAGGTTCTAGGGTTTGAAGCCGAAGTGGGGCTTGCGCAAGAAAGCCACCATCACCATGTGGAAGGGATTTCCGACGGCGATGATCATGGCCATCACCATCACGACAATTCACACGATCATGGGCATAGTCACGACCACGACCATGATCACAATCATGAACACGGGCACGATCATCACCACCATCCTTACCCCCATGCGGACCACCCGTTAGGGCCGGTTACACTAAAAGATAAGTAGGTCATGTTTGACTACGTTCGGGATCCAGAAGAAATTTATCGTCTTTCCTTTGAAACTATAGAAAAGGAAGTCGACTTTTCTCGGTTCGAACGAAATCTTTGGCCGGTTGTTCGGCGGCTTGTTCATACATGCGGTTTGACAGAAGTTGCTAACCACATCAGGGCGACCGATCATTTTGTTTCGGCCTTTACGACAGCTTTACAAGCCAACGCCACAATCATAACGGATTGTGAAGCGGTCGCTGCATCGATCACAAAACGGTTCTTGAAGTGTGGTAATAAAATCGTTTGCACGTTGAATAATCCAGGCACAGCCGACCTTTCCCAAAAGCTGAACACGACGAGATCTGCGGCTGCTGTTGAGCTGTGGCCGGAAGATCTTAGTCGGTGCATTGTGGTTGTGGGAAACGCACCGACGACGCTGTTCCATTTACTTGAGAAAGTTCAACAAGGACAAAAAGCTCCTGCCGCTGTTATCGGGATGCCCGTTGGCTTCGTCGGCGCCGCCGAATCAAAAGAGTTATTGGCCACACAATTCACGCCGATCCCACACATTACCTTACTCGGACGAATGGGCGGCAGTCCGATGGCCGCCTCTGTCATCAATGCACTTGCGTTGGAAATGAACAGATGACCGCGTGGCTATCAATTGTCGGCGTTGGGGATGATGGCTGGGAGGGCATTCCATCCGCCCACCAACATATCATAGAAGCAGCAGACATTGTGGTTGGTGGGGGGCGTCATCTCTCATTTTTACCTGAAGGATTGAACAAAGAAACGATCGCCTGGGCAAGTCCGCTTGTCGACACCGTTGAGAAGATCAAGGAGCACAAGGGTAAGCAAGTGGTAGTTCTCGCTTCTGGAGATCCACTTGATTTTGGCGTCGCAACAACTTTACTCCGTTATGTCCCTTTGAATGAGACAGTGATTTACCCTTCGTCTTCGTCACTAACGCTAGCTTGCGCCAGATTGGGTTGGTCCCGCCAGGAAGTAGACTGTCTTAGTCTCCACGGGCGACCATTGGAGGTGTTGAACTCCTATCTTTATCCCGATGCAAAATTGCTGGTTTTGAGCCAGAACGGTGAGACACCAACATCGGTTGCCAAACTGTTGGTCGACAAGGGCTACAGCGCGTCCCAGATCAAAGTCTTTGCTCATCTGAACGGGGAACAAGAAGGAACCATCACGGGCCTTGCCAGTGAGTGGCCCAGTGATTCATGCCCAGACCTCAATTTGATAGCACTCGATTGTAAAGCAAACGAAAGCACTCAACTGTTTGGTCGTAGCCCAGGGTTGCCGGATAGCGCTTTTGTTTCCGATGGTCAGCTAACGAAAAGAGCAATACGTGCCTCTACTCTTTCTCATCTGCGACCAACTCCTGGTCAATTGTTGTGGGATGTCGGCGCAGGCAGTGGTTCAATAGCGATTGAATGGATGCGCCATCACCCAAGATGTCGTGCTATAGCCATAGAACAAAATGAAAAGCGACTTGGTTATTTGGCATCCAACACCGTTGCACTTGGAACGCCAGGTTTGAAGATCGTCAAGGGTAGTGCACCTGTTGCACTTGAAGGATTAGACAAACCAGATGCAATTTTTGTTGGCGGCGGCGTTCGAAATTCAGAGCTAATGAACATCTGTTACTCAGCCCTGAAACCGGGCGGGCGTTTGGTGGCCAACGCCGTCACCTTAGAGGCGGAGGCTGTTTTGCTTAGCTACTTCGCTGAAAAAGGTGGTTCGTTGGAGCGAATTGCCGTATCTGCAGCAGACGCAGTGGGTGGCCTTCACGGATGGCGCCCTGCAATGCCTGTCACACAGTACAGTCTGATTAAAGAATAGGAATTCCATGGCTGGTAAGATTTGGGGAATGGGCATTGGTCCAGGTGATCCTGAACTGATCACACTAAAAGCTTTCAAACGTTTGCAGCAAGCCGATGTCGTTGCCTATCCAGCACCAGAAGTCGGTGACAGTTTGGCACGTTCGATCGTTGCTGACCATCTTCCAGATGGTATAGAAGAGTACGCCATTCGCATGCCGCTCGTCGAAGCGCGTTTCCCTGCCCAACAAGTTTACGATCAAGCAGCAAAAGACATTGAAGCAATGGTTGCAGAGGGCAAAGAAATCGCAGTTCTTTGCGAAGGAGATCCGTTCTTTTATGGTTCATTCATGTACTTGTTCGGACGCTTAGCGGAATCCTGTCCCATGGAAGTAATTCCAGGCGTATCATCCCTGACAGCATCAGCCGCAATGCTAAGATCACCATTGGCGGCTAGAAACGATGTTCTCTCTGTGTTGCCCGGACCCATGGATGAAGCTGACTTACGTGCTGGTCTGGAAAGAAGTGACGCTGTAGCCATTATTAAAGTTGGGCGCCACTTCGACAAAATCTACAAAGTTCTCAAAGATATGGACCTGTTGGATTGCGCGCGCTACGTCGAACGGGCGACTATGGGCAACCAACGTATCCTCTCTATGAAAGACGTTGAGGATAACAAGGCCCCATACTTCTCCATTATCCTTGTTCACAAGAGAGGCGAGGCGTGGACGGTTTAGTTAAGCCTCCTGTCTTTGTAGCCTTAACTGATCAGGGCGCTCAGTTGGGGCGACACCTGATTGATCTTGGTTTTTCCGGTCGGGTCTATGGGAGGGCTGGCCGCGTTGAGACATGTGATCAATTCTTTGATGATACCATAGCCGAACTGCAAAAACTGTTCAGGCAAGGACACCCAATCGTTGGGCTCTGTTCTTCCGGTATTCTGATCAGAGCGCTGTCTTCTCAACTGCAACATAAAAGAAGTGACCCAGCGGTCCTGGCTTTGGCTGAAGATGGTTCAGCGGTTGTGCCTCTTTTAGGGGGGCATGCTGGTCAAGCAAACCGGATTGCTGTCGAACTTGCTGCATTGCTCGGTATTTCTGCTTCTATCACAACCGCCGGTGACTTGAGGTTTTCTATAGCACTTGATGCGCCGCCTAAGGGGTGGGTTCTGGCTAACCCTGAAGATGCTAAATCGTTCATGGCTAGTTTGTTGGCCGGTTCAAAAGTAAAGCTTGAAAGCCATGCCGCTTGGTTGGAAGAAAGCAATCTGCCTTTTGATGACCAAGGTGCGCTATCGATCGTTGTTACACCCAAAGACGTAGATGGTTCCTCTGAGAGGTTAGTTTTTCATCCAAAAACAGTAACAATCGGTGTCGGTTGTGAACGGAATTGTTCACCAGCGGAAGTTATCGATCACGTCAATTATCTTTTGAAAAGAGAAGGAATCTCGAAAAAATCGGTTGCTGGGATATTTTCGATTGATCTGAAGGCCGATGAGCCCGCGGTTCATGAAGTTGCAAAAACCCTTGGCGTTTCTGCACGGTTTTACGACGCTTCCAAACTTAGCCAGGAAACTGATCGTCTGTCAGTCAAGTCAGAGATTGTGTTCAAAGAAACTGGATGCTATGGCGTCGCAGAAGCAGCAGCACTCTTGCCAACAGGTTCGAGGGGCAAGCTGATTTTACCCAAAGAGAAAACGAAGAGGTCGACTTGCGCTATGGCTGAATCTGTTGCGCCTATAGACGGTGAAATCGCTGGTGTTCCACAGGGGCATTTGGTTCTAGTTGGCCTAGGTCCAGGTGGCGCTGGCTGGACTTCACCCGAAGCCACACATCACCTAGAAGCCGCCTCCGACTTGGTAGGCTATAGCCTTTATTTGGATCTTTGTGAGATAAGCTGGGATGGCAAGATACGCCATGATTTCCCACTTGGTGAAGAAATAGATCGCGTTAAACATGCTATCGATTTAGCGAGCCAAGGCAAAAGAGTGTCTTTGGTGTGTTCTGGTGATCCAGGTATCTACGCCATGGCTTCCTTGGTTTTTGAAGAACTCGATGTAACAAACAATGCATCATGGAAACGAATTGATGTCACCGTTTGTCCTGGGATATCTGCTTTGCAGGGAGCATCGGCCAGAGCAGGAGCGCCTCTAGGCCATGACTTTTGTACAATCTCTCTATCGAACCTTTTGACGCCTTGGGAAATAATCGAGAAACGATTGCATGCTGCGGCTCAAGGGGATTTTGTGATCGCCTTCTACAACCCAGTTTCAATGCGACGCAAAACTCAGATTGAGGAAGCTCGCAAAATCTTGCTGCAACATCGCCCCAAGGATTGCCCAGTTATCATTGCCCGTAATCTCGGTCGTGAAGGCGAGAAGTTGACTTTTGTTCCTCTCACGGAAATGACAGCCGACAAGATTGACATGTTGTCAGTCGTCGTCGTGGGTTCATCTGATACCAAAAAAATTACGATGCCTGACGGTAGAGAGTTCATCTATACCCCTCGTGGCTATCAAAAGCGGAGAGACGAAGAATGACAGTTCACTTCATTGGTGCCGGCCCCGGCGCCGCCGATCTGATAACACTTCGCGGTCGTGACCTAATCGCCAAATGCCAGCTTTGTCTTTATGCAGGGTCGTTGGTCCCTGAAGAAGTTGTTGGCTACGCGCCTGAAGGGGCTCGTGTAATCGATACCGCACCTATGGTTTTGGACACGATTATCAAAGAGATGGTTGATGCCGAAGCCAAAGGCCACGACACGGCACGTGTGCATTCCGGCGATCCTTCGCTTTATGGCGCTATTGGTGAGCAAATTAGACGACTGGAAGAACTGGGAATCCCTTACGACATCTGTCCAGGTGTTCCCGCATTTGCAGCGGCTTCCGCGATTTTGAAAACTGAGTTCACTTTGCCTGATGTTTCTCAGACAGTCATTCTAACCCGTACCGCCATGAAATCTTCGGCCATGCCGAATAATGAGACTTTGGATGTTCTGGGAAGCTCTGGAGGAACGCTCGCGATCCACCTGTCAGTCAGAAATCTAAAGAAGGTTTGTGCTGATCTGATACCACATTACGGCGAAGACTGTCCGGTTGCAGTGATTTATCGTGCGACCTGGCCGGATGAGAAAACCATTCTTGGAACCTTGAGCGACATTCGCCAAAAAGTCCGTGCAGAAAAAATCACACGCACCGCATTGGTTATAGTCGGTCGTGTTCTCGATTCACAGAACTTTACTGACAGTGCCTTGTACGATCCAACGCATGTGCACGTTCTAAGAACTAAACGCAGCGCGTAAAGCAGGTAAGACGTCGTCGACATTCCCAAAAGTTGTAGCAGGAAGTATTGATGGGCGGCGGATCATGAAAACCTTTATGCCTAGGTCTCGGCAGGCCAGAAGTTTCGCTAAGCTCGCGGTACCGCCGCTGTTTTTACAGACAAGAAAATTAACTTTGTTGCTTTGAAGCAGGCTCTTCTCCTTATCAAGATCAAAAGGGCCACGTTCGTTTACAACCATCGCTTTTGAAGGAAGAGACGAAGGCTCAATCGGTTCAACTGATCTTATCAAAAAGCAATCGTGTTCATTGTCTTTGAATGCACTGATTTCTTTTTTGCCGATTGCTAAGAATACGACAGAACCATCTCTGGGGAGCGACGATGCTGCTTCTCGAACATCGGAACAGTCTACCCATTCATCGTCTTCGGTTGGTCGCCAAGCAGCGCGTTGGTAGCGTACTAACGTAACGCCGGTTTGTTCGGCCACATCCACAGCAGAATCAGACATTTTAACCGCATACGGATGAGTGGCATCAACGATAGCCTTTATTGAATTTTCCTGAATGAAATCGACTAATCCAGCTATCCCTCCGAAGCCTCCTATGTTGCTTCGGCAGCTCGGCAGTATTGGGTCCGTTGTAACGCCAGCTAAGGAATAGATTGCCGATAGACCGCGCTCTTTTTCGATAAGGTCAGCAATCTTACGTGCTTCGACTGTTCCCCCCAGAACTAAGATATTTTGCTTAGTCATAGTCGCTCACTTGGAAGTCGGAGCGTCCAATCAGAGCGCCTTGACGATCGATGAGTAGAATTTCTAATTCAATTTTATCGTTGTTTAACATCGCCAAAGCTTCGTTACGTGCTTTGTTCGCGATAAACCTTGCAATCGGAATACCTTCTAAGGAGCAAATATCCAAAACCTGTTTGGCTGTGTTGGCTTCGTTGATTTGTGAGCAAAGGCGATCTGAACCGCCCAACAAAGCGGCCTGATCACTCAACCAGCTAAAGTCAACTTGGCTTCGACCGGAGTGAAGGTCCATGTTGCCTTGAGCAAGTTTGACGATTTTTGCAAAACCGCCCGCGATAGAAATCCTGGGCACTGGGTTCTTGCGGAGATACTTTAGAAGGCCGCCAGCAAAATCCCCCATATCCAACAAGGCCGTCTCATCCAAGCCATACAAGTCCTGCACCATCTTCTCGGAAGTAGATCCTGTTGCCGCCGCGACGTGAGGATAGACTGCTGCTCTCGCGACATCAATCCCACGGTGTATGGAGTGTATCCAGGAAGAACAAGAGTAAGGGATGACAACACCAGTCGTACCGAGGACGGACAAACCGCCAAGGATACCTAATCTTGGGTTCCAAGTTTTTTCCGCCAGTGCCGCTCCATTCTCGATCGAGATTTCGATCTCAACGTCTTTTGAGACCTGATGGTAATTGGCTACTTCTTCGATTACTTGCTGCATCATTTGTCTGGGTACTGGATTGATGGCCGGTTCTCCAGGCGGTATCGGTAGTCCTTCCTTTGTGACCATACCGACACCCGAGCCCGCTTTAAACACAATGCCTGTTCCGGGTCGTCCTATTCGAACTGTGGATTGGATGACTGCCAAATGGGTAACGTCCGGATCATCGCCAGCATCCTTGACCACTGATGCAGAAGCGAACCCATCTTCCAACTGCTCTTTAGTAAGTGCAAAACTAGGTGTTTGGCCCTTAGGCAGAGTGATCGTCACTGGGTCGGGGAACTCCTTAGTGTGCAGCGCAATAAATGCAGCTTTGGTGGCAGCAGTCGCACAAGCGCCTGTCGTCCATCCTTTTCTCAATTTACCTTCGGGTTTTCTTGCCATAGCGAATTTAATAAAGAAGACGGCGCAGTTTTGCTAGGCGAATAGCGAAGCTAAGAGTAAGAGAGATTTATGAATGTCGAGCATCTCAATTTACCTCAATTCGAACCTGGTTGGGTTTGGCTGGCCGGTGCTGGTCCTGGTGACCCAGGGCTGCTGACACTGCACGCTTTGAACGCTTTGCACCAGGCTGACGTGTTGGTTTATGACGCTTTGGTCGGTGATGATGTTCTCTCGATGGTGAATGAAAACTGTCAGCTAGAGTATGCTGGAAAAAGGGGTGGGCGACCATCTCCGAAACAACCAGATATCTCTAACCGCCTTGTTCAGTTAGCAAAGGAAGGCAAGAGAGTTCTGCGTTTGAAGGGCGGCGACCCGCTTGTCTTCGGTCGCGGTGGTGAGGAAGCACTGACTTTGGTTGAGGCCGGTATTCCTTTCAGGATAATACCTGGCATTTCTGCAGGCGTTGGCGGACTTGCCTACGCAGGTATTCCTTCTACCCACCGCGACACCAATCACGCTGTAACTTTCCTGACCGGCCATTCTGCCTCCGGCAATGTACCAGATACGATTGATTGGAAATCACTCGCAAAGGGTTCACCAGTGATCGTGATTTACATGGCGCTCAAGCACCTGCCGCTTATTCAACAAAGACTGTTGGATGGCGGTCGCTCATCAAATGAACCCGTTGCTATCATTCGGAATGCGACGCTTGATGATCAAGAAGTCCTTGAAACTCAATTGGGGCGCTGTGCAGAGGATGTCGAAAAATCTGGTATTAAACCTCCTGCAATGATTGTCATCGGAGAAGTGGTTCGATTACGTGCTGCATTGGATTGGGTTGGTGCGCTCTCTGGTAAAGTGTTGACAGCGGACCCGTTGGGAACGCGTAACAAGGACCTAGCGGGCTAGTCATGACGGAAAGGCAACAAGCTGCCTTGGTTTTGGCTGCGCCTTCTTCAGGAAGCGGTAAAACTGTTATCACACTCGCGGTGTTACGTGCACTTTCCAATGCTGGCATTTCAGTTGGCAGCTTTAAAGTCGGCCCTGATTATATTGATCCTAAGTTTCATTCGGCTGCCAATCGATCTGATTGTTTTAATCTTGATCCTTGGGCCATGAATGCTGGACAACTAGATGGCGTAGTTACGGCAGGTATGAAGCAAAAGGAGTTCGCTTTAGCTGAGGGTGTGATGGGCCTTTTCGATGGTGTCATTGGCGGTGGAGGGTCTACTGCCGACTTGGCCTCGTCAATGGAGTGGCCTGTGGTCCTGATTGTTGATTGTAAAGGCATGAGCCAATCCGTTGCTGCAATCGTTAGGGGCTTCATGGGGCAACGTTCTGATGTGTCCATCGTTGGGGTGATTTTGAACCGCGTTGGCTCTATAAAACATGAACGCCTTCTCCGTTCCGCACTAACCGATATTGGGTGTCCCGTAGTTGGCGTGATCCCACGCAACACTTCTCTTAATCTCCCGTCGCGGCACTTGGGTTTGGTCCAGGCCGAAGAAAATACCGACCTTGAAACATTCTTAGAAAATGCTGCCTGGGTCATTGAACAGAACCTAGACTTAGATCTTTTGCTAAGACTTGTGACCGGGAAGATGCCTAAACCAGAAAAACTGACATGCTGGGCGGCACCAGGCCAGAGAATTGCCATTGCAAAAGATGAAGCTTTCGCTTTCACCTATGCCCACGTCCTGGAACAATGGTTGGAGGAGGGCGCTGAACTTTCCTTCTTTTCACCATTGGCTGATGAGGCACCTGTAGAAAACTGTGATTTCATCTATTTGCCGGGAGGATATCCAGAGCTCCATGCGGAGACATTAGGGCTCGCAAGCAACTGGAAAAATGGATTGCGCTCTTCTGCGGCCAATCAAACCCCAATTTATGCTGAGTGTGGCGGCTACATGGCACTGGGTGAAAAGCTAATCGACCGTCAGGGTGTGGCGCACGCTATGGCTGGATTGCTGCCTGTTTCTACTTCATTCGAAAAACCGAAATTGCATTTGGGATATCGTCGAATGAAAACCGGTGCCGGCGAAAAGAGCAATGGCCATGAGTTCCATTTCGCCTCTACAGTAGCGAACACCTGCTGCGAACCACTGTACCAAGCTGAAGACAGCGAAGGTGTTGGTCTTGGCATCTATGGCGCGAAGATTGGTTCTGTCTTTGGTTCTTTTCTTCACAAAATCACTGAGATCTAATTGTGTTATTCGTCTGTTCATATTTTTTAGCTATCGTTCTGGATGCGCTGATTGGTGATCCAGATTGGTTCTACAAGAAAGTTTGGCATCCTGTTGTTTGGATTGGCAAGTTCATTGAACGTCTGGAGAGGCTACTTTACCCGGTGGAAAGAAATGCCAAAAAGGAGTTTAGAGCTGGTCTCAAACTCGTGGTTAGACTGGTCGTCGTGGCAGGCATCGCGGCCTTCACAATTCATTTGTTGCTTAAACAGTTTGAATACGGTTGGTTGATCGAGGCTTTGATTGCCTCAACGTTGATCGCTCAACGCTCATTGTATTTGCATGTCCGGGAGGTCGCGCAGGCTTTACAGTCATCTGGCATAGAAGCCGGGCGTAAAGCTGTCGCTATGATCGTTGGGCGTGAGACAGCTAACATCGATGAGCCTGCTGTCACACGAGCCGCAATTGAATCATGCGCGGAGAATTTTTCGGATGGAGTGGTAGCGCCTTTGTTCTGGTACGCCGTTTTGGGACTCCCTGGATTGGCGATATACAAGGCGATAAATACGGCTGATTCAATGATCGGTCATAAAAATGAACGCTACGAACAGTTTGGAAAAGCAGCGGCTCGAGTAGATGATTTTGCAAATTGGCCAGCCGCTAGAATTGCGGGATTCTCGGTTGTTATCACCTCGCTGCTTTTGCATGGTGCAACGTCAGCTCGTCGTGCTTGGGCAGTGATGGTGAGAGACGCCTCAAAACACCGATCGCCTAATGCTGGATGGCCAGAAGGGGCTTTTTCTGGCTCGCTTGGCGTAGCGTTAGCAGGCCCTAGAACATATGACGGCCAACTGGTTGATGGCCACTGGGTAGGCGGTGAGGGCAAACGCAATTCAAATGCCGAAGATATTCGGTCGGCTCTAAAGCTTTATGTAGCGAGTTGTTGTGTGGTTGCCGCTTTGTTTACCGCTGTTCTCTACGCATTGCTATCATCTGGCTTTGTCCAACACGGTTTCTATTTTTGAAATAAATCTATGAGGTCCGGCAGGTAATCATCTCCGTGACCAGCTTCGACCTTTGCGCCGAGGGCATTTGAAACTCCATCGGCTATTGCTCGGCTTCCGCCGTGTTCTGCAGCCATCGCGCGATAGTAGCCCATGTCTTTGGCAGCATTTGCGACGGTAAAAGGGACGTCGCCTGGATCACCCGTGAGGATGCATTTTCGGAAACGCTCAAGAGCGGCTCCTGCACCGCCCCCTTTGGCAAGAAGATTGACGAAAACTTGCGGATCCACGCCAGCCTTCGCTGCCTGTGCTGCCGCTTCACCTAACAAAGCCATATGCCCAATGGATACGTAGTTGTGCAGCAGTTTCATGCGATGCCCGAAACCTATAGGGCCGACGTGATCGATGTTTTCCGTGAA
This sequence comes from uncultured Alphaproteobacteria bacterium, assembly GCA_905480575.1. GTDB lineage: Bacteria > Pseudomonadota > Alphaproteobacteria > UBA7985 > CAJQQZ01 > CAJQQZ01. The sequence goes on from CAJQQZ010000038.1 coordinate 18,342, forward strand.
TGTATCCAAAACTGGCCGTGCAGTTTCCAGAACATTTGCTTCTCCGCCGACCAAGATGTTCAGTGTGCCTTCGTCAGCTTGTTTGGCCAAACGTGTCATAGGTGCGTCAAGAAACTCACCACCAGCGGCTTTGATCAGTGCTGCCATGCGTTCGGTTGATTCTGGTAGCGCGGTCGAGCAGTCGACAACGATGGTGCCTGGTTTGAGCGCAGAAACCACGCCAGTTGGTCCAGTTAGCACGGCTTCGACTTGTGGCGAACCAGTCACGCAGAGCACAACCAAGTCGGCGTTTGCAGTAACTTCTCCTGGAGAGTTTCTCTTCACAGCACTCAATTCAAGCAGATCATCGACGGGTTGATTGCCAGGATGATCCAAGAAGGTGAGGGGATAACCACCCTTGAGTATGTTCAAGGCGATACCATGGCCCATTAAGCCGACACCAATAATTCCAACGCGCATGGTTTTTCTCCTGTAGTTACTACAATGATAACGAACCTATCATTGTACACACCGGTAAAGGAAGACCAAGGATTGTCTGTTAAGAGTTTGCGATCTTTAACAAAGCGTCCATATCTAAATGCCGGGCCAAATGGCCAGCAAGAGCATCGAGAGTTTGGTCAACGGTTTGTTCAAAGGCTAGCCCGCTTGTGTCTCGGTTTTTGATACCATTGAGGAAAGACGCACGAAATTCATCGGATGCAAAAAGGCCGTGTACATAACAGGCCATGATCTTACCATCAGAGGATATGGCACCTTCGGCAATACTATTCATTTCGAGGAAGGGGCGAGACATGTCACTCCCCGACGTGTTCCCGATATGCATTTCGTAGCCGGAAAGGGGTTCGTTGTACAAGCAGTCATGTCCCTTGGCATACAGGAGTGTTTTAGAACCGGTCAACTCAGTCTCTGTGTTGAGATAGCCCAAACCATCGATTTCTTTTGTGTTGCCTTCGATGCCATTGGGGTCAGTGACTTGAGTGCCGAGCATCTGAAACCCTGCGCAGATGCCGAGTACTTGACCGCCCCTGCGAACGTGTGCTGCTAGATCAATGTCCCATCCTTGTTCTCGGAAGAAAACAAGATCCGCAATTGTGGCTTTTGAACCTGGAAGAATGATGAGGTCGGCATCGCCTGGTAAAGCGCGCCCTGGTTCAACGATATCGAGCTGTACATCTGGCTCTTGTTCCAAAGGATCAAAGTCATCAAAGTTTTGAATTCTAGAGAGTTGTGGAATGACAATCTTGATGTCACCAGATTGCTTGGTGGCCCTAGATGCCAGAGCCATGGCGTCTTCAGCTGGAAGCTTGGAAGCATCTGGGAAAAAAGGAACAACCCCCACTGAGGAAATTCCTGTGGCATTTGTAATGAAATCGAGCCCAGAATCAAAAAGAGACACGTCGCCACGAAACTTGTTGATCAAATAACCTTTGATGAGAGAACGGTCACTATCGGGAACGATCTGATAAGTACCAACAAGCGAGGCAATGACGCCGCCACGATCAATGTCGCCGATTAAAATAGTGGGAACAGAGGCTGCTACGGCAAAGCCCATGTTGGCAATGTCGCCAGCACGTAAATTTACTTCAGAGGCCGATCCAGCACCTTCGACAACAACAATGTCGGCCTGTTGCTTCAGACGTTCAAAGCTTGCCAGTACGTCCGGTAGCAGTTCTTGCTTGCGCATTTGATACTCGCGGGCCTTCATCGATCCACGCATCTTACCGTGTACGACTATCTGAGCCCCAATTTCACTTTGAGGCTTCAGAAGCACTGGGTTCATGTCAACTATTGGATCGGCCCGACAAGCCAGCGCTTGGAGCGCTTGGGCACGTCCGATCTCGCCGCCATCAACCGTGACTGCTGCATTATTCGACATGTTCTGAGGCTTGAAGGGTAGGACATTCATGCCTTGATTGGCGAGGTGACGGCAAACACCTGCAACGATCAGGGACTTACCGACGTCAGAGCCAGTGCCTTGGAACATGAGTTTTGAGGCGGTCATAGGCCGGACTTAGAACTCAATGCCGACCTGTGCTTTGACGCCGTCACGGAACGGATGTTTAATCATAGTCATTTCAGTGACCAAATCAGCGATCTCGATCAATTCATCTTTGGCATTTCGGCCAGTGATGACGACGTGCTTCATCTCCGGCTTTTGAGTAGTCAGAAACTCAATAATCTCTTCGATAGGGATATAGTCGTAACGCAGCACGATGTTCAACTCGTCGAGGATTACCATTTGATAGCTGTCGTCCAGAATCATCTCTTTGGCGCGTTTCCAGGCACCTTGAGCAGCGGCTATATCACGTGCACGGTCTTGAGTGTCCCAGGTGAAGCCTTCACCCATAGAGAAATGATCAATCAGATCAGGGAACGCATCAAAGACTTTACGCTCGCCAGTAGACCATTTGCCTTTCACGAATTGAACGACACCAACGCGCATATCGTTGCCGATGGCACGAGCTGCCAAACCAAAAGCAGCGGTAGACTTTCCTTTACCTTTGCCAGTATGGACCATGATCAAGCCCTTCTCGATGGTCTTGGTCGCGATGATCTTGTCGCGCGCCGCCTTTTTTGCAGCCATCTTACGAGCGTGACGTTCGTTGATCTGCTCTTCGGTCATTCCTTCGGTTTTCATGCGGAGGCTCCTTTTTGCAATTCTTTCAGTCTAGCATAAGTGCTGTTGGCCCTAGGTGACCAGAGATTTCGATCTTGTGCCTCGATAAACTTGGCGATCATTTCTTGCAGAGCGTCGGGGTTGTATTCTTCGAAGAACTCTCTGACATCATCATCTTCAACATAGGATTCAAACAACAAGTCGAAATGGTGGTCCTTTACGGATGCTGTTGTCGCTGAAAAAGCAAAGAGATAGTCAACTGTAGCAGCGATTTCAAATGCGCCTTTGTATCCATGCTTCATGACGGCGTTAATCCATTTGGGATTAACCGCTCTCGCTCTGACAATTCTGGATATTTCTTCGTCTAAGGTCTGGATACGTGGGCGTTCTGGCCGTGAATGATCATTGTGATAGATTGGAACATGTTCACCCTTCAGCTCTTTTACTGTAACGGAGAGACCGCCTTCGAACTGATAATAGTCATCACTATCCAGGATGTCATGTTCGCGATTGTCTTGGTTGTGAACGATAAGATTGGTTTTTGTGAGCTTTGTTTCGAACAGTTCCCGTTCTTCTTGACCATGGGCTTTCTGTCCATAAGCATAGGAGCCCCAGGTCAAAAATGAGTTAGCCAGGTCGGTACCGTCATGCCAACCACCTTCGTCCATATAGGCCTGTAAGCCTGCGCCGTAAGCGCCGGGTTTTGAACCAAATATTCTAAACGCAGCGCGATGTTTAGCTTCTGCTACATCGACACCTTTGTTGATGAGGTTCGCTGTTTCGTTGCTGGCGTTGGCCGCGACCGCATTCATATCGTGAGGCTCGTCTAATTCTGCAACTGCTCGAACCGCACTGTCCAGCAAAGCTATTTGCTGAGGGAAAGCATCACGGAAGAAACCGGAAATCCTCAACGTCACATCAACACGAGGCCGGGCGAGAACTGACAATGGCATGATTTCAAAACCAGTGACCCTCCCAGAGGCCTGGTCCCATTGTGGCTGTACACCCATGAGAGCTAAGGCCTGAGCAATGTCATCGCCGCCGGTACGCATGTTGGCCGTTCCCCAAGCAGACAATGTGATTTGTCTTGGCCAGTCTCCATTCTCCTGCAGGTATCGTTCAATGATGAGTGATGCCGACTTCCAGCCCAACATCCACGCCGTGGCCGTAGGGACGGCGCGGGTATCAACAGAATAGAAATTACGCCCAGTCGGTAATACGTCAAGGCGCCCTCTACTCGGAGCGCCAGAAGGTCCGGGTGCAATGAAACGCCCGTCCAGTCCACGCAACAGGGCTGCAGTTTCGTTTTTACCGGAACGAGTAACAGTTTGTAAAAGTTGTTCTTCGATAAAGGAAAGAACCGCTTGGGTTTTGACCATTGTATTCGAAAGAGACTGCTCCTTAGAAACAAATAACAATGCCAGCAGTTCCAACCGCTCAACTGTGTCGCCATTTGTTCTCCAGTTTGAGTCGGAAATTGCCATGAGTAAATCGGGCATTGGTCCTGTCCATGCTTCCCCTAACTCACAGTCCAAAGGATCGAATTCCACTGGGAGATCGAGGTCTCGCGCAATTGCTCGAATGATGGAGTTTCGCTCAGCTTCACCGTCACCGCGCGGCACTCGAGTTAGGGCCACAAGTAGATCGCTTAGATCATTACCTTTTGGCGAGGCTCCAAAAATGTGGAGGCCACCGCGGATTTGGGTTTCCTTCAGTTCACAAAGATGGTTGTCGAGTTTGCTCAGCGCCGTTTGCGCGTCGTCTTTAGGGTCAATCCCACAGTCTTTATCTAGTCCGCTACGTCCAGTAATTGACAGGATCTTTTCCCGTAAAGCCGGCAATCGTCTTGGGTCGATGCCCGCTGCTTCATAGTACTCGTCGATCAAGAGCTCTAACTCCCTCAACGGGCCGTATGTGTCGGCTCGGGTGAGAGGAGGGGTCAGATGATCGACGACCACCGCGGATGTACGTCGCTTTGCTTGGCTGCCTTCACCTGGGTCATTTACAATAAAGGGATAGAGCTGCGGCATCGGACCAAGAACTGCATCAGGGATGCAGTCACTGGACAAGGCTAAGCCCTTGCCGGGCAGCCATTCCAAGTTTCCGTGCTTACCGAAGTGAATGACAGCATCTGCGGCAAATCCTTGCTCATTTTCTGCCAGCCTTAGCCAGGCATAAAAGGCAATATAATTGTGCGGTGGAACAAGATCCGGTGAATGGTATGTTTCGACAGGGTCGATGTTGTAGCCTCGAGCAGGCTGAATAGCGACTGCGACGGAACCGAGCTCCTGTGCTGGCAACCAGAAAGCACCATCAATCACAAAAGGATCATTTTGGGGCTCGCCCCATTGTTCAGTGATTTGCTTCTGTACATTCGGTGGAAGTGTTTCGAAGAATTTTTGGTAAGCGCGAAGTTCTAAAGTCGGACCGACTTCCCGGTTCTTGAGATCGTCCAAGTTGTTGGTAACGCCTGCACGGATCATATCCATCAGCGCCGCACTATCCGATGGAACATTCGCCAAGTCGTATCCTGCTGTGACCAATGAAGCCAGGAAGTCTGCAACCGATTGCGGGGTGTCTAATCCGACACCATTGGCCAAACGGCCATCTTTGTTAGGGTAATTGGCCAGGACAACCGCAACTTTTCGATGGTCTGGACGTTTTCGGCCAAGCTTCATCCAATTGGCGGCCAATTGCGCCGTATAGGACAGCCGATCAGCAACAGTCTTATAGTTAACAATCCAGCTTTGACTTGGCTCATGGCGAACTGAATCAGATTTGAAAGACACTGCTCTCGTGAGTATGCGGCCATCGACTTCGGGCAGGGCAACGTTCATCGCAATGTCACGCGCTGACAAACCGTGATTGCCGTCTCGCCATTCTTCCTCTGTCCCGCCAGAGAAGATAACCTGGAAAACCGGGCAGTCGGCTTTGTCAAAAGGGGTATTCGATTTGTCAGCACCAGGACTGGAAAGCGCGAAGGCCGTGCCGTTGATGACGGAACCAACGCCTGCTTGTTCTAACAAGTTTTCGACGACTTCTGCGACAGTGGGTGATTTCAAACTCGTAACCGCGAGCGGCAAAGCATTAACGCCTTCCGCACGCAGTGCTTCGACCAGGCCGTTGACAGAGGCTAAATTGCCGGCCTGCAACAAGGCTCGGTAAAACACGATGGCTGTAACTGGCGCATTGTTTATCCAGACTTCCTTGAGGCTTTTGAGATCCGGCGTGGTGAGGCCAGGCCAATGAAGAGCAACTGGTGGCAACGGTGATGGCTCTCGCCAGTCGGAGGTTCTACCCAGCAGGTTTTGGCAGTAAAGCAACAGCTGTGCAGCATTGGCAATGCCGCCTTGTGTGAAGAACGCCCAAACGCGATTGAAGGTTTCCTCGTCTACGGTGGAGTAATCGGTTGTGGTTCTATCTGGTTTGTCATCTCCGGGCAGCGCTATGAAAGGGATACCAACTGATTTGCAGTGGAACGACAATTGCTCCAAACCGTAAGGCCAGTACTTCTCGCCACCAAGCACTCGAGCGATAACCAACTTCGAGCCTTTAACAGTCTGCTCGATATAGAGGTCGACAGACATGTTGTGAGACAGCTGCATTTGGTTAGCCAGCCGAAGGCTCGGCTGCCTATCTCCCACAAGCGAATCATGGGCGTGAGCTAAACAGGACAGCTCCGTATCAGCAGCCGACAGAATGATGATATCAGCCGGACTTTGCTCTAAGTCCAGTGCCTCAGAACCATCGGTGATCGCACCCGGTTGTGCAGCGAGGAGATGCACTGTTAGCCTTGAAGCACTTTTGTGATGGCGGCTTGGTCCATATCATGCAATCCAATGACCACCAAGGATGAACGGCGCTTATCCTCGCCCCAAGGACGGTCGAAGTAGCGTTGCACTCGTCCGCCAACAGCTTGGACAACGTGGCGCAAAGGTTTGCCGGGGACATCAATAAAACCCTTCACGCGTAAGACATCATGATTGGCATTTATCTCCGCGATCTTCACATCCAGGACAGAAGGGTCTTCCAACGGCTCTAGTTCTACTTGGAAGGATTCAAAGTCTTCATGATCATGTTCGTGTCCGTCATCATGGTGGGAGTGACGACTATCGAGATCATCTTCTGCTGCTGCTTCTAAGCCTAGCAAAACACGCGGATCCACCATGCCGTTTGTTGCCTGAATAGATTTCACACCCTGTCTTGAGTGTTTGGCAACTTCGCTTTCAATACCTTCGAGTGATCCGTCTTCGACAAGATCCATCTTGTTCAAAACAATCATATCGGCACAGCCCAGTTGCTCTTCGAACAGCTCTTCAAGGGGACTCTCATGGTCAAGTGATTCATCGGCTTCTCTGGCTGCCTGCAACGCTGCAGGGTCAGTGGCGAAGAGGCCGTCAGCAACGGCACGTCCGTCAATAACAGCAACTACGCCATCAACTGTCACTTTGGTTCTGACTTCTGGCCAGTTGAAAGCCTGGACAAGGGGTTTAGGCAAGGCCAATCCTGAGGTCTCAATGATGATATGATCCGGCTGTGGGTCTTGGCTCAAAAGCTTTTCGATGGCGGGCACAAAGTAATCTGCGACCGTACAGCAGATACAACCGTTGGCGAGCTCAACCAATTGGCTTTCATCACAATCCGGAATGCCGCAGCCTTTAATGACTTCACCATCGACGCCCATGTCGCCAAATTCGTTGATGATGAGCGCGAGTTTCTTGCCTGCGTTGTTGGCCATAAGATGCTGGATCATTGAAGTCTTACCGGCTCCTAGAAAACCGGTGATGATCGTAGCTGGAATCTTTGAACTCTGAAGAGACATTATGGTCTGGACCTTGTGTTTTTGCCTTTAAAGGCTTGAGGTATTGATGTTTTTGACAGTCACCGGAATCCCTGCGACTACCAGATAAACTTCGTTGGCTATATCGGCGATTCTTTTGTGCAAGTCACCAACATAATCCCGGAATTCACGAGCCATCTTGTTTTCCGGCACAATCCCCATGCCAACTTCATTAGAGACCAGGATCAGATTTCCCTTGAATGCTCGAACGGCTGCTTCAAAAACTTGGAACTCTTGTTCAACGTCACGCTCTTCGAGCATCAGGTTAGTTACCCATAGAGTGAGACAATCAAGCAGTAGCGTGGTGTTAGTATCAGAGTGATCTTTCAACGTTCGAAAAACTTCAATGGGTTCTTCAATGGATATCCACTGGTGGCTTCGGCGGTCTTTATGCTTCGAGATACGTGCAACCATTTCGTCATCCCACGCGCGCCCTGTGGCCAAGTAAATGGGTTTCTCCGATAAAGTTAGAGCTAGATCCTCAGCATAGGCACTTTTACCGGAACGCGCGCCGCCTAAGACGAGTATTGAATGTTTGTAAGGTTGGCTCATATTGGCAAACTAATCTCTTTCATGCACAACAAAGTTGATACGGCGACTTGAGCTTTTCAAACAGCGCCTTTTGCTGATAATCCACATTTCTGTCTCTCGGTGTCCATGATAAATTGCAGGACCAGAGGCTCAGTTAAATGGAGTGTTTAAACAATGTCATCTTGGAAAGTTCATTACTTGAATGCAGGCGGTCAACTCAACAATCTCATTGACCCTATAGGAAAATGCATTGAGCGAGCAAGATTAAAGGCCGAGGAAGTTACTTCACTGATTGCGATCGACGTTATCGTCCAATCCAACCCGGAGAATGTGATTGAGCACATGGGTTTTGTCGGGTACGCACCTAATGGGATGCAAATGCATCTCTCAATTGACCCGGAAAACGAGTTTCTGTTAGACAATTTAGGTGAACCGTTCGAGCGAATGGTCGTTCACGAACTTCACCATGTATTGCGATGGCGTGGACCTGGATATGGGAATACCCTAGGGGAGGCCTTAGTTTCAGAAGGCTTGGCCGGACATTTTTGCAAACAACTTTATTCTTCTCCCCCAGAACTCTGGGAATGTGCCGTTCCCCGCGAAAAGTTTTCGAACTATATTCAGAAAATATCTAACGAATGGGACACTCCAAATTACAATCATCACGAATGGTTTTTCGGACGCGGGGATTTACCACGATGGCTTGGGTACAGTTTAGGATACACGTTGGTCGGGGACTACATAAAACAGAATGTTGGTGAAAGTGCGGCGACTTTAGTGAATGAACCCTCAACTAGTTTCAAGAATCTGCTTGAGAGTTTATTTTAACGCTGCGTTCGGAGAACCGGGATATCAAGAGGTGTGACCCAACTCAATTACCCCAAGAGATAGGTGTTCAGGGATCTGCGCTTTATGAAGAGTAAGAGATTGGAGGAAAGTATTTGCCTAGAGAGCAATTTTCTTATCTAATGCCTTCATTAAATACCCGTCGTTGAAATTTATCTTAATGATAAAGACACAGTGGGTAGTCGAAATTCAATTTGTTAAGAACTTTGGAATTCTGTGGGATCGCAGATGATGGTATTTTAATCCGAAATGTCGACAATTAATTCACAGGTCATTGAAGGGGTACGTTCCTGGCCTTGGTACTGGAACTATCTTAACGACCCTTTCAATTGCCTTAACAAAATTGCAAATGATCACGGGAATGTTTTCGTGTTGGGTAACCCTGTCCCATTCGGCAGCCGAGGAAGACGGCATATGCTGGCGTTGGGAGAAGATGCAAATCGTGAAGTCTTATCTCAACCGGATCTTTTTAAGACCGGCGGGCAGATATTAAAGGGACCGAAGGGATCTGCTCATCGACGATTGCGAGGGGGAATTCTTTCTCTACACGGTGACTTGCACCGGAGTCACCGCAGGATAATGCAGCCACCATTCTCTAAGCTCTCCGTTGCCTCCTACGTGCCAACGATTACTCAATTGATAGATCAGGTCTGTGATCGTTGGGTCGTCGGTGTACCATTCGACATGTACCAAGAAACAACATTGATGGCGAATTGGATCGCTGCACACGTTTTGTTTGGTCACGAAGACTTCGAGCGGTCAGTGCAAACTTGCGATCTGATCACCGCTGGATTGATTTGGATGTTCTGGCTCGCAAACTACCGATGCAGTATCGTATTGCAGGGACCCCGTTAGCCCGCCTTATGGACCAAGCAGAAGTGTTAGAGCGGGCCATACACGAGTTGATCAATGAAAAGCGTCAAGAAAAAGAAACCGGAAAAGATGTGTTGTCGGTTTTAGTGGAGGCAGCAAAAATAGATGGCATAGAGATGAATGACACCTTCCTGGCCGCGCACGCTGTAATTCTGCATGCTGCTGCATTCATCACAACTGCTAGCGCACTTGCTTGGACCATGTACCTTATTGCACAGAATCCCAAGTTTGCAGCGGCGCTCCACGAAGAGATTAAGAACAACATCACGGACTGGCCGCCGACACCTGAAACTGTTGAAAAGTTGCCTTTCTTGGATGGTCTGGTTCGGGAATCACTTCGCCTGTTGCCACCTGTGCACCACACAATGCGTACCACGACTAAGGAAACGGAGTTACTGGGGGTTCCATTGCAGACAGCCGACCGCGTGGTGATCAGCGCATTTATGACCCATCGTGATCCTGCCATTTTCAAAAACCCAACACAGTTTGACCCCACACGTTGGTTTGAAGGAAAACCAGGCCCTTTCCAGTACATCCCGTTCAGCGCAGGCCCTAGGTTATGCCTTGGATATCAGTTTGCCATGCTGGAGATGAAACTGGTTGTTATTCGGATTATGCAGAGGTTCAGGATGAATGTGATTCCTGATTCAATTATAGAGGCAGATATCCGACTGACTCTTCGACCCGTCAATGGTATTCCTATGGTTGTGAACAATCCCGATGGTGCATTTGCTGCGAGTTCGGTAAGGGGTAATATCAATGAGTTAGTGCAAAACTAAGTAACATCGGCAAAAGTCCGGGTAATTTTTTTCCGTAGAGAGATTCACAAGGGGCACGAATTGTGCGAATCTCTTCGTTGATGACACAATTGCTTGCTCCTATTGATGATCTGGATATTGAAGAGTTAAAGAAGCTGCTGCTGCAGGTTCT
>CAJQQZ010000039.1 GCA_905480575.1 uncultured Alphaproteobacteria bacterium
AAAGGACACGGCTTTCCAGCCAAGTCCTGGCTCAGAACAGCTTTGGAACAAGCCAGAAAACTGATCCGTTATGACCCGGAAGTGATGGTGAAAATCCTAAAGCCAGCTATCGATAAATCAAAAAGAGTCGGGTAGTATGAACTACAGATACAAAAAAAATATGATCCCGCTGGAATTAAAGGCTTATTCGATTGGTGAACTCTCTCAAGTCACCTCTGTGTCCATTGAAACCATTCGTTATTACGAGAAAATTGAGATCATTCCCAAAGCGGACCGCACCGCTGGGGGCAACCGACAATATGGACATCATCAAATCGCACACTTGTCTTTCGTAAAAAACTGCCGCGACTTGGGATTTACGCTCAACGAAATTCGCGATCTATCAACCTTGATGGACGCGGAAGACTTTTGCTGTGCTCATCTTTTCAAGGCAACTCAAACCCACAAAGAAAAGATTAGAGAAAAGATTACCCAGCTCAATGCTATGCTGGCCAAACTCGAAACAATGACAGATCGTTGTTCGGAAAGCACATCGCCTTCGTGCTCCGTAATCGAAGATCTCTATCTTCCGTCCGGTCATTGAAGAGCTGAATTTCCGAAATATCACAGTCATAGATCTAGCCAACGTTCAATTTTTGAGGCAACCTCCCTCTGTCAAAATTTGAGAGGTTAAGGATGCAGCGCAATTTCCAAACAGCACTTAACGAGGCCCAAAACCACAAGGAGCTTCCGTTTCCCATTGAAGAGTTCCAAGAACGGTTGCATCGTATCCGAGCCGCGATGGAAGCTCACGCCATTGACTTGCTGTTTTTGACCTCCCCAGAATCAATCTACTACGTGTCTGGTTTTCAGGGTGAATGGTATCAGGCTCAAAGTGGCCGCCCCTTCCCTCCCTCTTCAGGGATTGCCATCCATGTGGCTCACGACAAAACAATTCACTTCGAGACGCCAAGCGAGGCGATCCTGACTGCCATAGGAACTGTGTCTAAAGATGTGCGTATATTCCCTTTGGAACACCGCCGAGATGGCTTGCCTTTCATATTGGGCGAATTAGAAGCAGAAGGATGGCTCAAAGGCACTGTTGGATTAGAACGTTACAACTATCGACAAAACCCGATCATAGCCGGAAAATACGATAATGGATTTAAATCCAAAGGTATGAAGCTGACAAACGCCAGCGACATGATGAATTCTGTCCGGCATGCCAAAACCAGTGCTGAAATGACCGCAATGCAAGAAGCCGCAAAAATTGCTGATATCGGCATGCAAGCAGCACGAGACGCAATCAGTCCTGGAACAACCGAATTGGAAGTCTACGGTTCAATGATCGGCGCTATGACAAAAGCAGGTGGTGAAGTCTCCGGCCTGATTCCGCCGGTTGTTTCCGGCATCCGCTCCAATTGCCTCCACGCTCTCGCAAGCAGAAAAGAGATCGCGCGAGGTGAACGTGTTGTCGTCGACTTAAGCGGTGTCTTCAAACGTTATCACGTCAACATAGCCCGCACTTTTTGGGTTGGCGAGCCACCGGAAAATTCCCGTAAACTACACGATACGTCCGTTCAGGCTTTCGACATCATACAAGGGCTACTACGCCCCAACCTGCCCGTTTTTGAACTGCTCAACGCTGTGAAAGAACACTACGCAGCCAATGACTTGTTGGACGATTCCTATTGGTCCGGCGGATATGAGCTTGGTATTGCTTTCCCGCCTGATTGGGTCGGCTCCTTCATCTACGATCCGTCATTTTCAAACGCCGATGACAAATTCTTGCCGATGACTGTGGCCAATCATGAATGTAACTTCTTTGGTCCCAATGCCAGCGGAATGTCAGCCACAATCGACACATTCTTCTTCCACGAAAACAGCGCGGAAATCGCAACGAACTTCCCACGCCAACTAGAAGGGCTCTGCATATGACTAACCAACCTGACAGCCGTATGAAAGTTATCTACCACGAAGCGATGACAGATTATTGCCCTCCTCCTGGTTTGTTTGATTGCCTTCCCTCAGATCTGCTCGAGATTCAGATGACCCAACCGGAACGTCCGGAAAAACTTGTCAACACGGCCTCGGTCTTAAAACGAGGTCCTATCGGTCAGCACTTGGATTGGGACACCGCTCGCTCAGCCTCGGATGAAGAAATCTTGGCATTCCATACCGACAGCTATTTAGATCGCCTTAAAAAAGCAGCTGAGAACGGAGAATATCTTTCGGCTTCGACTTACATTTATCCGCCTTCCCTGAAAGCAATGTATTTAGCAGCTGGTGCCTCAATAGAAGCAGCTCGAGCCGTCATTTCTGGTGATTACAAAATGGCCTACGCGCTTGTCCGCCCCCCCGGCCACCATGCTCAGCCGAACGAGGCCGATGGCTATTGCTTCGTAAACAACCTTGGTCTCGCGGTGCATGAAGCCCTCAACGCTGGTTACAAGCGTGTTGCCGTTGTTGACTGGGACGTACATCACGGAAATGGTACGCAAGAAGGCTTTTACGACCGAGATGACGTTTTAACCATCTCACTTCATATGAATCATGGAAGTTGGGGCGAAGGCCATTTGCAAACTGGAGAAGTTGACGAAGTAGGCAAAGGCGATGGAGAAGGCAACAATCTCAACCTCCCTCTTCCAATGGGCGCTGGTGACCACGCCTATAAACTCACCATGGAACGATGCGTCGGCCCAGCGCTCAGAAAGTTCAAACCTGACTTAATCTTCTGCGCCAATGGTCAAGACGCCAACGCATTCGACCCCAACGGCAGACAATCCGTTTCAATGGCTGGTTTCTACGAGATGGCTTGCCAGTTGAAAGCGCTCGCTGATGAACTTTGCGGCGGCAAAATAGTCATGACGCAGGAGGGTGGATACAATCCCACTTACGCACCCTATTGTGCGCATTCTATCGTTGAAGGCCTGCTCGGTTTGCCGATGGAACTTGAGGACCCTTTAGCCTTTTACCCCAATGATTTGGAAGGCGGAGAAAGAGCGGTGGAGGAGCTGATCGCGAGACATCCTTTGTTGTGACCTTCGACCCGGTCACATATCTCATTGTCGGATTAACCTTCCTCCTCGCTGGACTGGTCAAAGGTGTGATCGGTATGGGTCTGCCAACGGTTAGTCTTGGGTTGCTGACTGCTGTTGTTGGATTGCCTCAAGCCATGGCATTGCTCATTATTCCTTCCTTCGTCACAAACCTTTGGCAAGCGGTTGTCGGTGGCCAGCTTCTAAAATTACTCCGAAAACACTGGCTGTTTTTCTTAACTGCCACGCTCGCGATTGGATTTGCTACTCTCATCGGAAGAGTAATAGAGCTCGCCTATCTATCCGCACTCCTTGGCTTGCTTCTCGTTCTTTATGCTGCGATCAATCTCCTTGGATATAAACTCAGCCTGTCTGAAAAACAGGAACGATGGAGCGCTCCTCTCTTCGGATCAATTAATGGCGTACTGACCGGACTTACCGGGTCTTTTGTCGTGCCGGGCGTTCCTTATCTCCAAGCCCTCGGGCTAGATCGCAATCAGCTTGTGCAAGCCATGGGCATTCTCTTTACGCTCTCCACCCTCGGGTTAGCAGCTGGGCTTTGGGGCAATAATCGCCTGACTTGTGATCTCGTTTGGCTTTCCCTCATCGGCCTGTTTCCTGCTGTTCTGGGGATGGTCTTCGGTCAAAAGATCCGCCATCTGCTTTCTGAAACTCAATTCCGGAAAGTCTTCTTTTGCTCGGTGCTGGTGATGGGCGTGTACATCGTTTGGAAAGCGGTGTGATCTTAAGGATTGGTTTCAGGAATTGGACCGTTCCGGCTGTCTGACACTCCCTTTAACCGCTCCAGTTGTTGCAAGTATCGCACCAGAAAAATAGATAAACAAACCGGTCAGTGTAACGGGAGAGTAATCCACTCTGCCTTCTATCATTTGCAAGACAAAGACAATGAACGGCCCTAATGCAGTCAGTACGGAGATTGTCATTGTTGAGACATAAGCCACAGCTTTCTGCAGCGCATAAAGGGGTGGCACGGTGACGGCTAGCCCAAGAGCCGTGATTGTCAACAGCGACCACCAATCCAGTTCTCGCGTGGTTTCTTCTACACCGATGACGACGGCACCTGCTGAGATCATTATGTACAAAGGCATCCTAACCCCGAAGACAGCTGCGGGCCCAACGCCAACACGGTCTAAACGCTGGGAGTAAATTAGTATGATCGTGAAGAAAATGCCGTCCGCTATGGCTAAACTGGTTCCTGTTATTGCTACCCACAAATCCCCACGAACGAAACCCGACAAGCCAGCGATTGTGATAAATGTCAGGAAGACAATACCAACAAAAATCATGATATTGCCGAGCCCTTCAAATCGATTTCGAATGGCTTCGCCCTCTGGCATACCCAGTTTATGTATAACCCATGCCGTCAGCGGCATCACCCCGGCCCCAACCGTGTAGGCGACAGCAGGCTCAATCAGCTGCACCGACACCATAAAACAAGAAATCCCCAAAGCAGCGTAAAGATTAACGGCGATTAGGGTTCGAGGATTGTTCCACGCAGCACGAAGCTGTTCCGGTGCTTTGAACCATGTCCAACCAACGAAAAGAATGGACGAAGCGCTAAAAACCAGAAAGCCAAAAAGAAAAGAACTCAGGTTTTGGAACAATCCGCCGAAATAGACGTATTGAAGGGCGTCCATCAGGACGAATGCCAACGCCCAGATGAGCCCGATAACTGCAGGTTTCATGAGGTTTCTATTTCCGAACCATCATCTTCAGAGGTCCACGGAAAGCCCAACCACCGAAGGGAACTTCTTCTGATAAAGACAGGCTTGGGAAATGCTCAAACAGTAGAGGCAAAGCAACATCAGCAATCAAAGCCCTTGAAGCAGCAGCACCCGCACAAAAATGTGGTCCAGCGCCAAATGAAAGAGCTCTCGCCGTGTTTCTGGTAACGTCAAAACTCTCTGGATTCTCAAAGACATCCTCATCGCGATTGCCGCTAGAGAACATCAAGAAGGCTCTGCTTTCCGGCTCAAAGTCTACCCCATTCCAGGAGAAGGCCTTGGCAATTCGTCTCGGTGACATGCCAATTGGCGAAACCCAGCGAGCATATTCCTCAAACACATTCAGCCATTTGACTTTCCCAGCCAGAACCACTTCTTGTTGCTCAGCATGGGTGAGCAAAGCCCATACGGCTCCTGCTATGGCATCTCTCGGCTCATTTTGCCCCCCGGAAATGGCGAGTTTTATGTTGGCTCTGACAGAGGGCATTGATTGCCCAGCCTGAGGCAAGATTGACAGCATGGACATGTCGGGCTCGCGGCGAACTTCTTCCAACCGCTCATCAATTGAACGATCGATCAGCGCCGTACATTCGTGGCAGTTTTGTTCCACATCGGGATCGCCGCTGTAGTTGGAAACACCATCAATCATGCCTTGTGAAACTCTGTCCATATCGGCGGCTGATAGGTTCGTTAAACCAGTAATGCGACGCAAGGCATGCCCGGAAACAGGCATGGCATAGTCTTTGACCAGGTCAAATGTCTCCTTGTCTTCAAGCTCTGCCAGCACTGTGGTCGCATCACTCTTGAACATATCTGTCCAGACCTGCCTTACCGTCTTAGGCGAAAGAGACAGGAAGGACTGCTTTCGTTCCAACTGGTGTTGTTCACCGTCCTTGCGCATCATGTTCTCGCCCATCAGCACAGTCATCAAACCGCCGGGCTGGTCGGAGGAGAAGACCTCGATATTCTTCTCACATGTCGCGATGTCATCTCGCTTTGTGAGCAAGGTTGCATTCAACTGCGGAACGAAGCAGATTGGTGCTTCCTTACGCATTTTCTTTAGATCCGGATAGGGATCCAACCAAAACGACTGAGGGTCTATATTATATTCAGGAGCTTTCATGGTAGAGAGCTTAATACAAAGGCCAACTGTTGCAACCATTTGTGAGCGCTATGACCGTTAAAAGAATTGTTCCGAACCTATCAATGTCTGAGCCAGAGAAGAGCAAAGCCTTTTTCCAGGACGTTCTAAGCTTAGATCTTGCTATGGACATGGGGTGGATCGCCACATTCCAAAGCGATCTGCTCAGCAAGCAACAGCTTTCCCTCGCAACCGAAGGCGGCTCGGACACCCCCTTACCTCATCTCTCTATCGAAGTGGATAACTTTGAAGAGGTTTACCAGAAAGCTGTCAATGGCAATTATGAAGTAACTTATGGCCCTGTTGATGAACCCTGGGGTATCCGGCGATTTTTCGTTGTGGGGCCATCGGGCTATCTCCTCAATATTTCCAAACATATTTAATTCTTCAAAGTTCATTCCATGCCAAAATCCAATTCCAATGCACGCATAGACGCCCAACTTGCTTTTCTCACGGAGGCTGACAAGTTGAAGACGGTGTTGCGTGCCAGTCCTATCTGTGATGGCTCACGCCGAGAAAATTCCGGCGAACACAGTTGGCATCTTGCACTTTATGCGATGATCTTGTCCGAACATGCCATAAAGCCGGTGAACGTTGACCGCGTCATCAAAATGTTGCTGATCCATGATCTCGTAGAGATTGACGCTGGCGATTACCCTCTGCATGGCGGCAATGTGCCTGCAGAACAAATTGAGGCGGAAGAAGAAGCAGCCGAACGGCTCTACGGCCTTCTGCCCGCCGATCAAATGCAGGAATACAAAGCCCTTTGGCAAGAGTTCGAAGCCGCCGAAACCGACGACGCGATTTTCGCGAAGTCTATCGACCGTGTTCAGCCCGTTATCGCAAATTTGGAAACAGACGGGGGAACTTGGGGTGACTATGACGTGACCGCTGACAAGTTAGATACTCGCGTAGGCACCAAGGTTCGTAAGGGAGCTCCGGCAGTCTGGGCCGCTATTTCTGGACGGATAGAAGCTTGGTTCAACACTCAATGAAAGAAATTCCCATGTTTAGAATTTTTGCGATGGCCACGACGCTCTTCCTTTTGTCCGTCGCTCACGTCTCCGCTCAACTGCCCGCCTGTTGGAGCGCAAACGAGTTACAGTTCAAAGCTGGCGAAGAGCTCTTTCATCAAGATATTCCTGAAGCCTACATTCCTCCACCTTCAGACCCGCCTGTCGTTGTGAATGAAGGATTTAACTTTGGCGCTAAGGCGCTTCGGCGAGTGGACATGCCCAATGATGAAAAGCTGGTCTCTCTCACTTTTGACATTGGAGAACAGCCTCATGAGATATCGGGCTACCAAGGTAGGATCGTCGACTATCTGAGAAAAAACGGGATAGAAGCCACGATGTTTCTCGGCGGCAAATGGATGCTGACACATCCCGTGCGGACGCGCCAAATGATTGCCGACCCTCTGTTCGAGGTCGCCAATCATGGATGGGAACATCGAAACCTGAGGCTCCTCAATCGCCAAGACCAACTCGATTCAATCGTTCGCGCACAAACAGCCTATCGAACCGTCCGTCAGCCCCTCGAAAACGCCACCTGTAGCTTCGACGGCAGCAATCAACCCGCGACCGCTGTCTCAACTCATGAAATGAAACTTTACCGCTTTCCATTTGGTGCCTGTAAGCAATCCTCACTCGAATTGATCGAAGAAATGGGAATGGTTGCTGTTCAATGGGATGTTGTTTCTGCTGATCCCTGGAAGGGTCAAACGACGGCAAGAATGGTCAAGTCAGTCTTGTCGCGGACGAAACCAGGCTCCATTCTGATTTTTCATGCTAACGGCCGAGGCTGGAAAACAGATGAAGCCATCCCGCTTATCGTCTCTGGCTTGAAGAAAAAAGGCTACAGCTTCAGAACAGTTTCAAACCTTCTTAGCGTTCCAGGGGCCAAGCCTGTGTTGTCCAATACTTGCTATGATCAAAAGCCCGGTGATTCCGATCGCTACGACGATATTGCAACGAAGCTTCACGCCAGGTATGAACGCTACCTCAAGAAAATGAGAAAGTAGAGTTAAGCGCCCTCCCCTTAGTGGGCTCGAAGAGGGTTTTGATTTTTCCTCCAGAGCAAGGAGCATAAGTTGATGAATCAAGTCTACGACGACGACCCGCATCCGGGTAGCGGTTACGACTTTTCTCTCTTCGCAGGCACCTCGAAATACTATTCAGAATATCGCTTAGGCTATCCTGCCGCCCTTTTTGATGCCTTGTTACAGTTGGGCGGGCTTACCGATAGAGACAAAGTCTTAGACCTGGGGTGCGGCACCGGACTGGTGGCTTTCGAATTGGCCAAGCGCGGCGTTACCGTACATGGTGTCGACCCTGATCCGTCCATGATATTCGAAGCTCTTAAAAAATGTTCTGAGTTGAACTACCCAAACATAAGATGGCAAATTGGAGCCGATACAGACATTCTTGAGCTGGGGCTATCTGACATTTCGTTATGTACAATGGGCGCTAGTTTTCATTGGATGAATCGTGAGAAACTTGTTGAAGATCTTGACCATCTTATTCGTCCACAAGGGATGATCGCAGTATTCAGCGGTGGCTTCGATCCACAAGATACTACGAGAGAAGCCGTCAATTTAACAATTAAACAAACGATTCAGGAGTTCTTAGGACCGTAACGTCAAGCTGGCAAAGGAACCTACACACATCCAAAAGAACGCCATGCTGAGGTCTTTTCTAGGTCCAAATTTTCTGAACTGACTGAGCGTAATTTCAGCGCTTCGGTGAACTTAAGCATCGAAGATCTTGTTGGTTTACAACTCAGTATGTCTTTCTCTTCTCCACGCCTCCTTGGTGACAAATTGGGAAGTTTTCGTGAGACGCTGGAAGGACGTTTGTTCGAACTGTTTAACTCCACCACTTTTGATCTGGCACAAAAATTTGAGCTACTGGTTGCTCAGCGACCAGAATAGTTCGATCAAACAATCGAGCCTCATTTCAATTCACAAAATTGAATCTACGCCCGCTTTTTAGTGGCTTATGGCCGCTCGCTATAAGGGTGATCGAAGGTTTTCTCGTAATCCTCTTCGTCATAGACCCCAATCATAATGCCGGGAGGTTCCCAGTTTTCCATTTCTTTCAGCCGTGGAAAAGGCATGGTTGTGCGGTTGTGATGTTGACGCGCCCAGGTAAAGATTCTTTCATTCATTAGCTGGCAAATGGCTTTATGTTCTTCCGCTTCACACGCCCCTAAATCAACCAATTCATTAGGGTCTTCGATCATGTCGAAAAGCATTGGGCGGAAGCCTTCTGCATAAACGTATTTCCAGCGTTCATCTGTACACATGATAAGTCGTGCGTCCTCGACGGAAACATTGAGCGTGACGCGGGCCTGTCGTGTGACGTAATCGTATTCTGATATCGCATAGTCGCGGATCTTCTGCGCCTCCCCCTTCAACAAAGGAGCAAGCGACTTCCCCTCAAGGACATGGGGCATCTGCTCGCCGCCAAAATAGTCCAGGAAGGTTGGGATCATGTCTATGCCCTCAACCAAAGCATCTGACTTGGTGCCACGGGTTGCATCGGCTTCTGCTGAGGGATCGTAGATGATCAAAGGCACTTTAACAGAGCAGTCGTGGAAGAGATCCTTTTCGCCCAACCAATGGTCACCCAAATAATCGCCGTGATCTGACCCCATGATAATCATCGTGTTATCCATCAAGCCCTTTTCTTCCATGTAAGCAAAGAGCCGCCCCAGATGATCATCAATTTGCTTAATAAGCCCCATATAGGCCCCAATCATGGAGGTGCGCACTTTGTCGTCTGAGAAAGCACGGCAAATACGGCTGTCGACATAAGCACCGTAAACCGGTTGAGGGTCTATCTTCTCCTCTTCGGATCGATTGACTGGCAACCAAGTCTCTGGCGGGTACATGTCGTGATAAGGAGCGGGCACAATATAAGGCCAATGGGGCTTAATATATGAGAGATGGCAAATCCATGGTTGATCAGGATCAGCTGTTTCCATGAATTCCATTGCTCTGTTTGTCATGTAGGCCGTTTCGGAGTGTTCTTCTGGCACTCTGGCGGCAGCTTGGTTGTTCTTGATCAGCCAACCAGACAGAAGCTCACCGTCATCACCCTCGCCTGCATTAGCCCAATCGTGCCAGGGGTTATCGGCATCGAAACCCTGTTCTCTTAAATAACAATCGTATTCATCTTCTTTATGACTTTGTCCTGGCCGCAGGCCATCATCGCGGATGTAGGGTTCAAAACCACACTGAGCGTGGTTCACACCGACATCCGACTTTGGATCGATATTCAACCATTCCATGCCTTCTGTGTCGGCCGCCATATGTGTTTTGCCGACCAATACTGTTCGCACGCCTAGAGGCTTCATATAATCGCCCAGAGTTTTTTCCCCAATTCGTAGAGGAAAGAAGTTCCAAGTAGCGCCATGGCTTCGGCAATACCGTCCTGTGTAATAGGACATGCGGGCCGCCCCACAGACGGGAGAGTTTACATAAGCGCGATTAAACTGAACACCCTGCTCCGCCAACCTATCTATGTTTGGGGTATGTAAATGAGGATGCCCGTAGCAAGACAAGTAATCCCAGCGGAGCTGATCCGCCATAATCCACAGAACATTTTTGGGTTTCGTCATTAATCCAGCCTCTCAAGACAAGGATGGTGGTTTTGCGCAAACTTCATCATATTTGAACCGGTTATGCAGTCCCCCAGATTGCTGGTAAATGTCCAAAGTCGCTTCAAAAGCTTGTTCAGTAATCTCGATGTGAGGCGTCCAACAACCAAGTTTTTGGTAGGCACCAATACATGAGGTTAAGGCCCCCAATTCAATGTTGGGGAAATAGCTTTTTTCAGCGGACGCGATGTCGCTTGCCAGTGTCTCATTCATGTACTGACGCGTCTTCGTATAAGCGCGCGCAAAAGCCTTCGCCATATCAGAGGCCAACCATTCTTCGGTAGCAGCCAACGATGAAAAACCACAGGGTCCAACCATAGGGCCTACTTCTGCAACGACCGAGCCCACCCCGTCAGCCTCTAGATTTTGGGGGAAAGGTCCTTGTTGTTGAACGTAGGCACCTTGTCCCTCCCGGAAAGCTTTGTCGATGTCAGCTGCATTGCCGGGATGAATGGCGTTTATCTTTTCAAAGTCAATACCAGCCTTGTGACAAGCATACTTGAACATCACGAGCGGCTGGCCACCGCCAAACAAAACCACGTCAGCTCCCTCTAGCTTATCCCAAGAGAATTCTGGATCAGCCTCACGACCAGTAAGGAAGAAGCCATCCATCTCGTTTACTTGAGCGAAGTGTTTGATGCCGTCGTTATCTTGATTGGATGAACCGCCGAACCCTTGGCTGAGGGCAGATTGTACGACATGAGCAGAGCCATCTTTTAAAGCGGACAGTGCCGAAACTCCGGGCTTTGCTACGGACCATTCTGGCTCCAAACCTTCTTCTCTCAGGAACCCTCCCGATATCGTTGAGATCAGGGGTGAGTAAAAAGCTGAGAAAAGCGTGAATTGAATTGAAATTTTTGTCATGGAGCCCTCTGGGAATGCTTGATTGTGAACCTAGCAGGATTTCATGGGTTTTCTAGCCTAGTGACTAAAAGAATTAAGCAAGTTCTTTCATTCCGACCAACGTTGCTTCAATCATGAGTTCTAACTGTCGTTCCAACTCCAGCAATGGCACAGCGACGAACCTCTCCTGAAGAGACATGGAAACAACGCCGTGGACGGCAGAAAACAAAGTTCGCGCCCTGAGCAACAACTCCTTTTCTTCTAAGGATGGAAACAACTCAGCCAACGGATCAGCGATGTGATTGAATATCGCCACATGCTGTTCCAGGTGCCATTGGGGTGGATCCGCCTGTGTGATCATCCCATGCTCAAATAACGATAGCCAAAGATTAGGGTGAGCACGTGCAAAAGCCTGATAACCAATGGCAAGAGCAACGAGCTTTTGTTCTGCTCCTTCGACATTATCAGTTTTCACCGCCATCTCTGCCGAAAGAACTTCGATCGTTCGACCATTAGCGTGGAAGATCAACTCATTGAGGTCAGAAAACACGGTATAGATCGTACCAAGAGCGCAGCCTACCTCCGTCGTAATCTCTCTCGCACGTAAATTCGCAACTCCATTCTGCTCAATTTGGCGATAAGCCGCCGCAATCAATCCGTCTTTCAAGTTTTTGCGTTTTTCTTCACGTTTCATTCGGTCCTCGGATCAACAAATGGGACTCCCCAGCTTCTAAGCTGGGTCACCATGAAAAATATGAACGGCGTTCACTCGGCTTCCTTAAAGAGTTGAAGAATTTTACTCAAGTCCAAAGTCACGAGGTCTCCCCCTCTTTAGAGAATTATTAACCATCTACGGAAAGGTCAGTCAATTATTTATGAACATTGTTCATTTTATATTGCATTCTCTTTTTAACCGCTAAATAGAATTAATGAACAACGTTCAATATTGGAGATGAGAATGCTGAAACTACTATTTTTCTTGGGCAAGGGTCGCGCAACGGACCAGGTCGAAAACTTCACCGATAAACACGCCATCACTATTTTGCGCCAGCAAATCAGAGAGTCCGCCTCTGCTGTTCAGACTTCTAAGAAGGCCTTGGCTTTGGCAATGGCCCAGCAAAACCGTGAAGAAATTCAATTGCAAAAGTTGAGTGGCAAAATCGCTGACCTTGAAGAACGCACTCTAATCGCTCTGGACAAAGGCCAGGAAGACCTAGCCCGTGAATCTGCTGAAGCTATTGCGCATTTGGAAGCAGAATGGGGCTCATCAGAACAAGCCCTCACCCACTTTAAAAAAGAAACCGCACGCCTCAAAAACAGGGTCAAAAAAGCTCAATCAATGCTTAACCAGCTGGAGAGAGGCT
This sequence comes from uncultured Alphaproteobacteria bacterium, assembly GCA_905480575.1. Taxonomy (GTDB): domain Bacteria; phylum Pseudomonadota; class Alphaproteobacteria; order UBA7985; family CAJQQZ01; genus CAJQQZ01. The sequence goes on from CAJQQZ010000039.1 coordinate 12,770, forward strand.
ACCGACTTGCCGAGGTCACGGATAAAACTCAGAAACTCCGCAAAACGGATAAGGATGTTTGCTCGAGTTCACTTTCAGATGCCCCCGAGACTTTAGATCGACTGCAAAACCGTCAAGCATAGCAAGATTCAGTCAACGATTTCCTCGATACGATGGACGACGAAAACTCGGCTGATCAAGTCATCGAGATGCTTGCCCAAAACGGATGCGGAACGGCTCTCAAAACCTCCGCAGATGACGTGCTGAGCCGGCTAAAGCGTCGCTAATTCAATTACTTAACTCGATACAAATTCAGAGAACAAAGGACCAAGCTCATGAAAAGCAATACGAACGAAACACAAACCTGGAAATTTTTCACATTGGCCATGTGGGTTGTAGCAGCCTGTATGATGGCTGGCGGCATATTCTTTATGGAAGCATCATTTTCGGCGAAAGGCTTCTACGCCATGTCAGCGCTCATGTTAGTGCACACAACCGTCGCTGTGACCAAGACACTGCGTGACGATGCAGAGGCAGATAAACTCATCAACAAGATCGAAGATGCCAGAACGGAAAAGCTGCTCATGGAAACCAGAGACAGCGACCTAATCTAAAGCACACCCTTTCCCACTCCTCAATATCCCGTGCTCCGCGCGCGGGATATTGTCGTTCTTTGTCATTTCAGACATTGCGGCATTGCTCCCCCTAGTCTAGAGGTCGGAGGTTATTTTTTTCTCAGGCCTTCGCTATGTCTCACTCACTAAAAAACTGGGTCCTCTTTTTCGCGGTTGGCACCTTTTGGGGTGCAACGGTGCCTTTGACTGTTGTTGCGGTCACAACTGAGGCCCACCCCCTGACGATGGTTTTTTGGGGAGAAATCATTGGACTGGTTTTGATCATTTCTTGGATGGTTTGGAACAAAGTTAAACTCCCTCTATCCGCCTTTCATATCAAACTCTACATAGCAATTGCGGTGTTGGGGACAATCATTCCAAATTCATTCGGATATTGGGCGGCCCCTCACCTGACAGCCAGTGAGATGGCAATCATTTACAGCCTCATACCCATGTTGATCTTTGCTCTTGCCACTCTACTCCGTCAGGAACACTTCGTTCTTAGACGAATGATTGGCGTGCTGGTTGGAATGGTTGCTATGGTTATTCTTGTCATCCCAGATCTAGAAGAGAGCAGTGGCAACGTCATTTGGATGTTGGTTATTTTTGCTGCCTGTTGGTCCTATGCTGCGGAGACAACACTCGTTACCGCGAAAATGCCTGAAGATATCCATCCCATAACGATGTTGTGTGGAATGTTCAGTGCTGCGCTTATCCTGCTTGTGCCCTTGATGCTCGTAACCGGGGCAAGCTTCACGTTCTTTCAGGACTTCTCATTTGCTGAAGGGGCACTGGCGCTTTCAGCAGTTTTCCATATTTTTTGTTACGGTGGCTTCCTGTTGTTGATCCGCAGAACAGGCCCGGTTTTTTCCAGCCAAGCCTCCTACGTAATCGCTCTTTCTGGCGTGCTACTTGGCATTGCTTTTCAAGGCGATCAGCTTTCTGTTTGGACTTGGGCGGCATTCTTTATCGCAATGGTTGGCGTTTACTTAGTGCAGCCACGCAAAGACAAAGACTCTTAAATGAAAGAAGGGAGCCCTTTCGAGCTCCCGTTTCCCAGATTGTCGTTTGGTTGGTTCTATTTTCTCCAGTAAGAGAAAGAAGGATCTGGGCGGCCAACGAAACACTGCTTTGTGAAACCGTATTTCTTGATAACGGCTAGGCCCATTTTTGCTTCCTTTTTATTAGGGAAAGTCTTCATACGGCTACCGCCATCTGTCAACAACCAGCGACCACCACCGTCGGGACGGATAGAAAGATTGTGTTTATTGAAACCAATACAGTCCTCACCTTGAACAGCTCCTTTGGGGGTGTGTGCGGCGGTGCAAAATTAGTCCACGGTAGCGGCGGCATTGTGTTGTCGCGGATGGCGTAAAAGTCGTCCACTTTATCCCTTTCGTTTTGTCGGGAGGGTTTGAGGATATACACCGTGGACATCTATTTGAAAGTTCG
>CAJQQZ010000040.1 GCA_905480575.1 uncultured Alphaproteobacteria bacterium
GTTGCGGAAGAACGCCATTTGAGACAATGATAGAGGGCAAAGAAATCTGGAAGGCCAAGTTCATAAACTGAATTTGATCCGACAGACACCGCATCAAAATCCGGAAACTGTCAGATCAGGTCTGAACTTCTACAGTTAAGATTTCTTTTGAAGTTGATAGATAGAACATCAAAGCAGTACTGAGCTCTTAGATGACACTGGCTTGTTTCGGTGTCATTTATTGAGTTCGATCAGGTCCCAGAGATTTCCAAACTTGTCAGAAAAAACCGCAACTGTACCGTATTCTTCTGTGCGCGGTTCTTCTTGGAATTGGACCCCGCGACTTTTGTACGTGGCATGATCATACCAGAAATTATCGGTTTGTAAAAACAGGAAGACACGTCCACCGGATTGTTGCCCGATTGCGGCCTGTTGTTCCGCGTTTGCTACCTTGGCCAGTAACAAAGCGGAGCCAGCACCGGGCGATACGATTACCCAGCGTTTGGTATCGGAGAGCTGAGTGTTTTCAACGAGTTCGAAGCCAAGCACGTCGACATACCATGCAATCGCTTCATCATAGTCAGGAACAAGAACTGATACCAAACTCAGTCGGCGTTGAGGTGAGGGTTGTGCGTCCATGCCTCCACGATACCATAAAAAAAGCCCCGCCGACAGCCAGCCAGCGGGGGCTTCTCGTAGATTTAGTCAGTCAACTATTGGCTTGGTAGAGCCAAAGACTGCTCTATGGCCATGTTGCGCATAGACTTTTGAAGTTTTTCAAAAGCGCGTACTTCAATTTGACGAACGCGTTCACGACTGATGTCATAGACCTTGCTCAGATCTTCCAGCGTGGCTGGGTTTTCTTTCAAGCGCCGTTCTAGAATGATATTCTTTTCACGGTCGTTCAGACCGTCCATAGCTTCAATCAACATGGAGCGACGAACATCCAACTCTTGTTGGTCGGCAACAACAGTTTCTTGGCTCTTTTGCTTGTCATCAACAAGCCAATCTTGCCATTCGCCGTCACCGTCAACACGCATCGGTGCATTCAGGGATTGATCACCCCCGGACAGGCGGCGGTTCATGTTCACGACTTCGTATTCAGCAACATCAAGTTTTGTTGCGATTGCTGAAACGTTCTCTGGACTGAGGTCGCCATCATCAATGGCTTGCATTTGTCCTTTGAGTTTACGCAAATTAAAAAACAGTTTCTTTTGAGCGGCTGTCGTACCAATCTTCACCAAAGACCATGAGTGCAGGATATATTCCTGAATGGATGCACGCACCCACCACATGGCATAGGTTGAGAGACGGAAACCTCTCTCAGGGTCGAAGCGCTTGACCGCCTGCATCATGCCTACATTGCCCTCGGCAATCAGGTCATTTACTGGCAGCCCATATCCGCGGTAGCCCATTGCAATCTTCGCAACAAGACGCAGGTGGCTTGTGACCAGTTTATGAGCTGCTTCGCGATCTTCTTTTTCACGCCAGTTTTTAGCCAGCATATATTCTTCGTCTGCCGCAAGCATAGGGAACTTGCGAATTTCGGCGAGATAACGTGATAGATTACCTTCGCCTGACAAAGCAGGAACAGCAGGTAAATTACCCATAGTTTTTCATTCTCCTCATAACCAGAAAGGGAATCTTCCTGGCCGCTTACTACCAATATAAAGGTATTCTTGCGGTTGATTTCAAGGGGTAGAGCTGAAAAATGGCTGAAAAACGGCTTTTTCGGCCCAAATCAACGGCAAAAAGTTTCTAAGGTCTTGATTCTACTAATTTTCGATCACATCCGCGATAGCGGCAATATCTTCATCGGTGGTGTTGAAAGCCGTAACCATCCGGACAATGCCCTCGCCATATTCCGGAATTTCATAAAACTCGAAGCCGAGCTCCTTCAAACGGCTTTGTTTAGCCTCTTCAATGCGAGCAAAAAGCATATTGCCATCAACTGGAAAAGCAACGCTGCAATCTTCCGCAGCTGTTAGCAGATATTCTATCTTCCTGGCTTGCCGATTGGCGTGGTTGGCGTTTTTGAGCCAAAGGTCATCTTTGACGTAAGCCGCCAATTGCACAGACATGAAACGGAGCTTCGAAAGTAAATGCCCACTTCGTTTTCGCCGAATTTCAAACTCTGCCGCTTTTGAGGTGTCGAAGAACACAACGGCTTCAGCAGCCAGGGCTCCATTTTTGGTCGCGCCGAAAGACAAAGCGTCAACGCCTCGCTTCCAAGTCATTTCAGCAGGGCTGCACCCCAAAGAAACGAGAGCGTTGGCAAACCGAGCCCCATCCATATGAAGCGCAAGATTTCTTGAGCGAGCGTAGTCACCGAGCTGTCCTAACTCGTCCAAGCTATAGGCAGTGCCGTACTCAGTCAGCTGTGTAACAGAAATTGATGTCGGAGCGGTCCTGTGAGCGTCACCGGGAGGGAAACGAACTTCCAACCCTTTGATATGATCGAGGTCCATTTTGCCATGGTGACCTGGAACGGGGTTTAGCCGAGCGCCGCCGGAGAAAAACTCAGGTGCACCGTATTCATCGTGGTAGATGTGAGAAAGCTCATGGCAAAAGATGCCGCCGTGTGACGGTGTCAGCGTGGCAAGCGCCAAGGAGTTAGCGGCAGTTCCAGAGATAACTGGGTAAACAGACACTTCTTTTTCAAAAATGTCGGAGAAACTCTGTGTCAGAGATTTCGACCATTCGTCACCACCGTAGGAGCCAACGTTCCCCTGGCAAGAGGCGATCATGGCTTCCAGAATTTCTGGAGAAGCAGCGGCGGTGTTATCGCTGGCTAGTTTCATGGGGTGATTGTTCCAATTTCTTTCAAACTGTTGGCATCCAAAATCAGGATGCGGTTACAGTTGCCGTCACCGGAAAGAGTGATGAACAACCTGTCTTTGGTTGTGCTTGTACCGGCGATTACACAAGAGCCAAGATCAAGGCTGCGCGCAAGCACAGGAGCCTCTTGATTGTTTTGCTTAGAGCGTTGGAATAGCGTAAAGCCTATGAACGCAAAGCCGAGGATCAAAACGATCCCGACCACAATATTGAAAATGATGACTATTCTGCGCAAGTCTTTGCTCCTTTGTTGAGCGCTTACTAGCATGGTCAGTCATGAGTGCAAAGAGACGCTAAGTTGTTATGAGTGAACAAGAGGCTGAAACCTGGCGGTTAGAAATCAGCGAAGTCGATGTTAAGCAACGCTTGGACAAGGTTTTGGCGACACATCACGAAGATCTGTCGCGCAGTCGTTTGAAAGCACTTCTGACTGAAGGTCATTTAGAACTCAATGGCGAAGTGTTTAAATCACCATCCTACAAGGTTCGATCGGGTGATTCGATTGCACTCACGCTTCCGCCACCGGTTTCTGTTGAGACGCTCGCCCAAGACATTCCGCTGGACATCCTGCACGAGGATGACGAGATCATTGTTGTCAATAAACCTGCGGGCATGGTTGTTCACCCGGCGGAAGGTAATCCGGACGGCACTTTGGTTAACGCTTTGCTGGGTCATTGCGGCGATAGCCTGAAAGGTATCGGCGGTGAAATTCGTCCGGGTATCGTTCATCGCCTCGACAAAGATACATCCGGTGTCATGGTTGTGGCCAAGGATGAAGTCAGCCTCAATTTTATCGCGGAGCAATTCTCAGAGAGAACGCTGGACCGTCATTATTGGGCGATTTGTTGGGGCCGCCCATATCCGGCCACAGGCGACGTTGAGATGGCCATCGGGCGCCACCCTAAGAATAGGAAGAAAATGGCGGCGGTAATCCGTGATGGCAAATATGCAAAAACCAGCTTCAAGGTCCTTGAACGTTTCGGAACTGGCGTTGACAAAGCTGCTGCTGCCCTCATTCAATGCAAGCTTTCGACCGGAAGAACGCATCAGATCAGGGTTCACATGACGGAGATCGGACACTCGATTTTAGGCGATCCGCTCTATGGGCGTGTTACGAAGGATCGATTGAAGCATCTTTCTGACGAAGTGGAAGAACATGTTTCGGGGCTGACCCGACAAATGCTCCACGCACGAACACTAGGGTTCATCCACCCGAAAACCAAGGAACACGTCTTTTTCGAAGTCGAGCCTCCAGAGGACTTTATCGCCGCCCTGACATCTCTACGCGAAATGACCGCTTGCAGTTAAGGCCGCAAGGCCTATTTTATCACCCAAAGTTTTAATCAAACGAGATCAGACATGAACATTAGTTTTGAAAAATCCTCCCTTCCTACTGGTGGTGCTTTGGCGCTGCTGATTGAACAAGACCTTGAACTCGGCAAAGCTGGCAAGGCCATCAACGAAGCCATGGGCGGCGGATTGAAGGCTGCAATTGCTGCGGCTGGATTTGAAGGCAAAGAAGGCAAGACTTTGGTTGTTGTTGCTCCTCCTGAGTTGGATGTGACCCATCTCGTGCTTGTTGGCATAGGCAAAGGCAAAAAAGCCGGTGAAACAGCTTTCATCAACGCTGGTGGCGAAGCTGTCAAAGCGCTTGAAAGTGCTGGGATTTCTGGTCTGACTATCGAATTGGACGGCGCCGATAGCGATAAGAATGCAGCTCGCATGGCATTTGGCGCAAAGCTTCGCTCTTACTATTTCGACAAATACAAAACTCGAGAGAAAGACAGCGAGAAACCAGCCCGTCCTGACCTAACAATCATGACGAAAGACCCAAAAGATGCTGGCAAGGAGTTTTCAGATCTTGAAGGCGTGGCCTCTGGTGTCTTCATGACAAGAGATTTGGTGTCTGAACCAGCCAACATTCTTTATCCGGAAACACTGGCAGCTAGAGCTGCTGAACTAGCGGATTTGGGTATCAAGATCACAATGCTTGGTCAGGCCGAGATGGAAAAACTTGGCTTTGGTGCGCTTCTTGGTGTGGCACAGGGTTCGGCTCGAGAACCGAAACTCGTGATTATGGAATGGAAGGGCTCGGAAAAAGGCGAGAACGAACGTCCTGTTGCCTTTATCGGTAAGGGTGTGACTTTCGACACTGGTGGTATCTCCATTAAACCCGCCGCTGGTATGGAAGACATGAAATGGGATATGGGCGGCTCTGGTGTTGTAATCGGATTGATGAAAGCGCTTGCTGCTCGTAAAGCCAAGGTCAATGCCGTTGGCGTTGTCGGCTTGGTTGAGAATATGCCGTCGAGCACGGCTCAACGTCCGGGCGATATCGTGACCTCCTATTCTGGTCAAACAATCGAAGTTCTGAACACTGACGCTGAAGGCCGGTTGGTTTTGGCGGATGCACTTTGGTATACTGAAGAGCAATTCAGCCCACGGTTGATGGTTGATCTTGCGACGCTAACTGGTGCTATTATCGTTAGCCTGGGCATGGAAAATGCTGGCCTCTTCTCAAACGACGACAAGCTGTCCAAGCAATTGACCGACGCGGGTCTAGAGGTGGAAGAACCCGTGTGGCGCATGCCAATGGGGGAGGTCTACAACAAACAACTGGCAAGCCCAGCCGCAGACATGGCGAACATTAGCCCAGGTCGTTGGGGTGGCTCTATCACGGCAGCTTGTTTCCTAGAGCGCTTCGTTCAAGAAGGCACGCCATGGGCGCATTTGGATATTGCTGGCGTTACGTGGAGTGACAAAGACAAATCTGTGAAGCGTAAAGGAGCGACTGGCTTTGGTGTTCGTTTGCTTGATCGCTTTGTCGCCGATAACTGCGAATCATAATTGGCTCCGCAGCTGATGAAACAACGCCTCTCCCGGGTGAATGAAATGAAACTCGGGATCTCGTTCCAATTGGTGAGAGATCCTGGGTACTCATTCAGGGTTCCGAGAAAGGGACTTTAATTCATGCCTGAAGTTCGTTTCTATCACCTGACCCGCACACCGCTCGACCGTGTTCTGCCGACCTTGTTGGAGAAAACTTTGGAGCGGGGCAAGCGGGCTGTTGTGCTGGCCGAAAACGAGCAGCAGGTTCAGGATCTGAACGCTTTACTGTGGACTTACAATGACCGGAGCTTTCTGCCTCACGGATCGAAAGCCGAAGGTGATGGGGATCGTCAACCGATTTGGGTCACGGACGTAAGCGAAGCTCCAAACGGGGCCACCTATGCTTTCATGATTGGTGCGGCCAGGTTGGATGATCCTGGATCGTTCGAGATGTCGGCTTTGATCTTTGATGGCAACTCAGACCATGCTGTTACCCGTGCCCGAGAAAGCTGGAAGACTTACAAAGACCAGGATCTCGAAATTTCATACTGGCAGCAAAATGACCGTGGCGGTTGGGAGAAAAAAGCATGACCACATTTCCCTGTTCGATTCAGGATTTGCCAACACCTTGCCTTTTATTGAGGCGCAGCCGTTTGGTCGCTAACTGCCGGAAAATGGCCGCTAGAATGGCCGAAAAAGGCGTTGGACTTAGGCCCCATTTGAAGACAGCTAAATCCATCGATGTTGCGCGGATTGCAACCGCAGGCCACTCAGGCGCGATCACGGTCTCGACGTTGGCAGAGCTGGAATACTTTGCGAAGCATGGCGTGGACGATATCCTCTATGCCGTTGGCATTATTCCCCACAAACTGAACCGGATTGCTGAGGTTGCCCGCTCAGGGACAAAGGTTCTTTGCATCACGGATAGCGCCTCACTCATTCCCGTACTCAATGCCAAAGCCGATGCCTTAGGGATCACACTCAACCTCATGGTTGAGATCGATGTTGGCGGGTTGAGAGGTGGGCTATCAGACGACGACGAGGTCCTCGCAGTTGCGCGAGAGATCAGTGAAGCGGATCATTTGTCATTTATGGGCGTCATGACCCATGCGGGCCAATCCTATGCGGGTCCCGACCTTGACCATATCGAGTCCGTCGCAGAAGATGAGCGCCAAGGCCTCGTGTCTATTGCCAAGCACGTAGAGCAACAAGGTTTGGTTTGTCAGATCGTGTCGGGTGGTTCTACACCAACCGCAACCCACGGCAAGACTTTTGAGGGGCTGACAGAAATGCGGCCCGGTGTTTATACTTTCCAGGACTTGGATCAGTACGGCCTTCAGTCTTGCGGCCTCGATGACATCGTTGTTTCTGTTCTAACGTCTATTGTTGGACATAATCCACGAGCGGATAGAATTCTGACCGATGCCGGTGGGCTGGCATTGTCAAAGGATTTGGCAGCTAAGAAGTTCCTGGATCATACCGGATACGGCTGGATTGCCGATACAGACGGCAACCTTAATGAAGACCGTCTCTATGTCGCTGAAGTCCACCAGGAGCACGGATTACTTGCCTCACCGAATGGCAGTGTTGATCCCGAAAAACTTCCTATTGGCTCCTTGATCACGGTTCTGCCCAACCACATCTGTATGACCGCCGCGGCTTACGATGGCTATTATGTTGTTGAGGAAGATGGTCGGGTTAGTGAATTCTGGCCTCGGGTCAACGGCTGGTAAAATATCTCTGAAAGGATAGCAGGAAGTGAGACAAGCGCTAAGACTTGTGCTGGAAAAGCCTTGGTTTGAAAGAGCAGTTTTGCTGATCATCGGCGTGAACGCGGTCACGTTGGGATTGGAAACGTCTCCCTATGCTATGGAGCATTACGGTGGGGTACTGAAGTGGCTAGACAGTTTCATCTTATTGCTGTTCATCGCAGAGATAGCCGCTCGCTTAATCGTTGATTTTAAAGGCTTTTGGCGTGATCCTTGGCGGATATTCGACTTCATCGTTGTCGCGGTAGCACTGGTGCCAGCCGCCGGCCCATTCTCTGTCTTGCGCGCTTTCCGCATCCTTCGTGTGCTACGTTTGATATCGACCGTAAAATCCATGCGTCGGGTGGTGACGGGGCTTCTCTCGGCACTTCCGGGAATGGGGTCAATCGTCTTGCTGCTTGGTTTGGTCTTCTACGTTTTTGCCGTCATTTCAACCAAGCTGTTCGGCCAGCAGTTTCCAGAGTGGTTCGGCTCGCTGGGCGCGTCGTCTTACACGCTATTTCAGATTATGACGCTCGAGAGCTGGTCGATGGGCATTGTCCGTCCCGTGATGGAGGCATTCCCTTTTGCTTGGTTGCTTTTCATTCCATTCATCGTGCTAACTGCTTTTACGGTGCTAAACCTGTTCATCGGTGTCATTGTCGACGCCATGCAACAAGAGCATGAGGCCGAAGCGCGCTCAGAGCGCGACGCGCTTAACGATCAGATGGCTCAGGTTTTGGAAGAGGTCAGAGCGATGCGGAAAGAAGTCTCAGAACTCAAGAAGCCCTAGTACAGGTTCCAAAATACGATAAGATTACTAAAGCTATGAAGAACGATTGGTGGATAAATTGATCCGCTCTTCTCTCTCAAACGGGCGGCAAAGAAACCTAAACCACAGAGATAGAACATTGCCATCATGAGAGATTGGCTATCCAATCCCAAGTACTGAAAATGAGCAATAGCGAATGCGAGGCTAGAGATTACAATAGCTACATCCATGGAGAACCTTTGTCGCAACCAACCATAAATAAATCCTCGAAACAAGATTTCTTCAACAATCGGCGTGATCACAACGATTGCCAAAAATGTTATCGTTAAAGCAAGGAAATTGCTATCGTGCGATAGGAGAGATCGGCTAACATCCTTCAGTTCTTCGCTTTGGGGAGATTGCATCAGGCGAGCCAGGAGATTTGTCAGGAGGTTGAGCGCGAAATAGGCTACGATTGCTGAAAGAAACCACCGAGGTGACGAAGGCATTAGTGTGCCGATTGCATGGTTTGGGATATCAGAGCGCTGTTTGACTCGAATCATTATTTCCAAGACGGCGAGATTCTTCAGCGCAATGAAAGCAGCATCAGAAATGCCTGTAAAGGGATCTCCAGGGACTGTTGGAGACTGGATTATTCCCACAACCGTCAAAAGAACGACAATCAATTCTGGCAAGAACATAAATGCCAGGCCAAGAAAGATGATGGCACGATCGGAAATTAACGCGGGCCAGCGTTCTGGAATTGGTTGTGGTTCCATTGTTAACTTCCGGCTTCTTCTTGAAGCTTTGCCTCGGCTTGCTCGTAGTTATCCCAGGCCTCAAGCCAGTCTTCATCTGCCTTCGTGAGATCTTTCAAGATCTGGCTGTATTTTTTGTTATGCTCAACCAGCTGGTCAGGAGAGAGAGTTGCGAAGTCAGGAGCCAGCATTCGCTCATCGAGTTTTACCTTCTCTGCTTCCAACCGCTTCTGGTTCTTTTCTGCCTTATCCAGTTTGTTCTTGAGAGGTTTCAAGGCTTGGCGAAGTTGAGCGGCGGCTTGCCGCTTGGCCTTCTTTTGGTCGGCGCTGGACTGTTCCTGACTGTTAGCAGCACTCCCTTGCTTGGAACGATCACTGGTGAGGTAGGTTTTATATTGATTAAGGTCACCATCGAAAGGTTGGCAAGTCCCCTGATCCACAAGCCACAACTGGTCTGCGGTTAACTCAAGAAGACTGAAATCGTGTGTCACCAAGATAACGGCGCCGACAAAGTCGTTAATGGCGTCAACCAACACACGGCGCATGTCGATGTCTAGGTGGTTTGTTGGTTCATCGAGCAACAGAATATGTGGTTTCTCACGCGCGATGAGGGCGAGCAACAAGCGTGCCTTTTCACCACCGGATAGATCGCCGATCTTGGTGTCAGCACGGTCTTTGTCATAACCAAAGCGCCCGAGCCAGTTCCTGGCATCTGATTCGAACATCTTCGCATCCAGACTCATAAAGTGCTGGAGCGGTGTCATAGAGACATTGAATTCATCGGTTTGATGCTGGGCAAAATACCCGACCCGCAGTTTAGACGGTTTAACGATGTCACCAGTTTGTGGCTTCAGCTTGCCCGCAATCAGTTTTGCAAGGGTCGATTTACCGTTGCCATTGGCTCCGAGCAGCGCGATGCGGTCGTCGGGATCGATCCTGAGCGACAAGTTTTTGAGAACAGGCTTATTTTCTTCATAGCCAACCGCGACTTTGTCCATCGTGATCATAGGCGGCGCGAAGGAACCGGGATCAGCGAATTGCAGCTGCGCCGTGCGCTCGTCCAACTGAATCTCAACGGTTTCCATTTTCTCCAGCAGTTTTAGGCGCGACTGAGCCTGCTTGGCCTTCGAGGCCTTATAGCGGAAGCGATCGACAAACTTCATCATGTGAGCCCGCTTGGCTTCTTGCTTCTTCGCGAATTGAGCCTGTTGACTTAATCGTTCAGAACGAACGGCCTGGAACTGGTCGTAATTACCTCGATACAGAGTCAGTTTCTTGTTGGTCAGGTGGATGATCTGATCGCAAACGTTATTCAGGAATGAACGTTCGTGGCTGACGAGCAAGATTGTACCGTGATAACGGGAGATGAAACTTTCCAACCAGATGGCAGACTCAAGATCCAAGTGGTTTGTCGGCTCATCGAGCAGGAGGAGGTCAGGGCGTGTAAACAACAACCCAGCCAAGGCAACACGCATACGCATACCGCCGGATAGAGAATGACAGGGTTGAGTTTGGGTATCTGCATTAAAGCCTAGGCCGGAGAGAATTTCGGCGGCACGTGCGGGCGCAGAATAAGCCTCAATGTCTTCCATGCGGGCGTGTATCTCGCCCAACCGCCCCATATCTTGACAGGTTTGCTCTTCCTCAAGCAAGGCATTGCGTTCGGCATCGGCAGCGAGAACCGTATCCAACAAGCTGTCGTCGTTATCTGGCACTTCCTGCTTGGTGATGCCGAGTTTCCACCGTTCTGGATAGGTGATGTTGCCACCATCATATCCGAGGTCACCGGAAATTAATTTGAGCAGCGTTGTTTTGCCGGTACCATTACGTCCGACAAATCCCACCCGGTGTCCAGGGTCTACCCGAACGGTGGCTTCGTCAAATATATCTCGGCCCGCAATGCGGTATGTTAGGTCTTTTATCTCAAGCATGGCAGGCTTTTAGAGCCTTGGATCACAAAGGGAAAGAGGATTCGCTTTTCTGAAAGAGGTTGATCGCTTGCCAACAGGGACAGCGCCCTCTATAAGGCCGCCAACTTCATTTCCTCCACATTTTTATAAGGGTTTCTCACCATGGCTTTGGAAAGAACTTTCTCTATCGTAAAACCAGATGCAACACGCCGCAATCTTACAGGCGCGATCTGTAAAATGCTTGAAGACGGTGGTCTTCGGATTGTTGCGCAAAAGCGCATCCAGATGACACAAGCTCAGGCTGAAACATTCTACGGTGTTCACAAAGAGCGTCCTTTCTTTGGCGATCTCGTTTCATTCATGACTTCTGGTCCTGTTGTTGTTCAGGTTCTCGAAGGTGAAGACGCTATCGCACGTAACCGCGAAATCATGGGTGCAACAAACCCAGCAGATGCTGCTGAAGGCACAATCCGTAAGACTTTCGCAGAATCAATCGAAGCGAACTCAGCGCACGGTTCTGATTCAGCTGAAAACGCTGCAATCGAAATCGCTTACTTCTTTGCTGGTTGTGAAATCACTGGCTAAGTCGGTAAAGTCTATCACTCAAAAGCGGTTGCCGGTTTTGAGATTTAGGTAGACAGAAAATGTTGCGAATAAAAAAGGCGGATCCAAATGACCCGCCTTTTTTGTGTCCGGCCGAAACCGGAAATCAGATCGTCCTCAAGTGAGGAAGAAGTACATAGCCAAAACGACGACGGCAACAAAAATGCCGATCTTCACAGACAAGCTAAGGAAGCTGTTGTAGCCATCAAGTTTTTCTTTAGAGGATTGTAGATATTCTAGGTCTTCCATAGAAGCTCTCCACGACAGTAAATTGTTCAGTTGGAACTCTAATAGCCAATCGTTACGGCAGCGACAAGCTTTGATCTATGCGAAAATCCGTCGCGTAGCGGACACGGCCCGCTTCCAGCCAGATCTTTTCCTGAGCAATGAGATCCAGACAGCGCGGATAAAGCTTGTGCTCCTGCCCCAGAATACGTGCGGATAGAGAGGCATCATCGTCGTTGGGATCGATTGGCACAACGGCTTGGCCGATGATTGGACCTGTGTCGGTACCAGCATCAACGAAGTGGACCGTGCAACCGGAGACGCGTACCCCAGCATCGAGCGTTTTTTGCTGGACGTTTAAACCAGGAAAAGAGGGCAGAAGACTTGGGTGAATGTTAATCAGCTTCCCCGTCCAACTGGTGACGAACTCTTCCGTAAACAGACGCATGAAACCCGCAAGGCAGATGATATCGACACCGGCCTCTTTTAAGGTCTCGTCCAAGGTTGCATCGTATTCGGCTCGACTTGCAAAATCACGATGAGAGATAACTTTTGTGGGAACTCCGGCACGTTCAGCAACACTTAACCCAGGAGCATCCGCTTTGTTGGACAAGACAAGGGTTGGTTCAGCATGAAAATCTGGTTTCTCAGCAGCCGCCAGAAGGGATGCCATGTTAGATCCACGGCCCGAAATCAATGCTGCGAATTTTTTCTTAGGCGCGGAAGTCATTAGAAGAGTTGATTGAGGTTGTGCATGGTGACGCCTGCTTCACCGGTCACACGCCCGATAATTGAACAAGTCTCGCCTTGATCTTTGAGGATTTCCAAGGCTTCATCAGCTCTGTCGGCTTCGACGACAGCCACAAAACCGATGCCACAATTGAATGTGCGTGCCATTTCGTGCGGTTCAATGTTTCCGGCTTTGTGTAGCCAGGTAAAAACTGTTGGTGCTTGCCATGTCGAACAGTCTACTTCAACGCCTAGTCCTTCCGGCAAGACGCGAGGTATGTTCTCGTAGAACCCGCCGCCGGTTATGTGGACAAAACCTTTGGGCAGGTCTTTAGCCAAGAGTGCCAAAGCAGATTTGACATAGATTCGGGTTGGTGTCAGCAGAGCTTCGCCGATTGAAAGACTCTCTTGATAGGGGCAAGGGCATGCGAAGGTAAGACCTTCATCCGCGACAACTGAACGAACCAATGAAAAACCATTGGAATGAACACCTGATGACGCGAAGCCAATCAAAGCGTCACCTTCCTTAATGGCTCTTCCTGTGAGCAACTTGTCTCGCTCAACTGCGCCCAGAGAAAACCCGGCGAGATCGTAGTCGGCATCTTGATAGAGACCGGGCAGCTCAGCTGTTTCGCCACCAATGAGTGCGCAATTGGACTCTTTACATCCAGCAGCAATACCAGAAATGACAGCTTTGGCTTCTTCGACTTCCAGTTTTCCAGCGGCGTAATAGTCGAGGAACAACAGAGGTTCCGCGCCTTGAACGACCAGGTCATTCACACACATTGCAACAAGGTCGATGCCGACAGTGTCATGCTTTCCGGTTTCAATGGCGATTTTGAGTTTTGTGCCGACACCATCGTTTGCAGCAACCAACAAAGGATCGCTGTAACCGGCGGCTTTTAAATCGAAGATACCACCGAAACCACCGAGATCAGGATTTGACCCAGGGCGGCTTGTTGATTTGGCCATCGGGCCGATGGCTTTTACAAGATCGTTACCTGCATCAATGTCGACACCTGAATCTTTGTAGGTTCTGGGCTGGTTGGAATTGCTCATTGGCGCTAAACTGTCATGATTATGTTGCTTATGGCGGGTAGGCTCGCCATATAGAACCTTGTTCTCTAGAATCCAAGGACCTTTGTCCATGCGACGATTTTTGCAAGGGATTATCTTCTGCATCGCTGCTTGCGGGCTGACTGGCACCGCGGCGTGGGCAAATAATCCTGCTTTCATGTCACCTAAGCTCCTCACAAAAGCAGAGGGTAATGACATGGAGTCTGCCCGAAAAACCGCCTTTATAAAGGCCGAGTTAGCCGCACTTCAGCATGTCTTACCTCGCTTTGTACCAGAAGCTGGGCTATCCCAGGTGCCTATCCCAACCATTGAACAGTTGGAGAGTTTGGTCGAAGGGTTGGAGGTTCACGATCAACGCATGAATGAGGAAGGCTATGTTGGTTTGGTCTCCGTTCAGTTCAACGAAGAAGCCGTGGCGAAATTTTTGCTTAGCCGCCAGGTTCCTTTTACGACTGAAAAGTCTGGCCCGGTTCTGGTTTTGCCCATTTTCATTAAAGAAGGTCAGCGATTTCTTTGGGAAGCCGACAACCTATGGCGGGAAATCTGGTTAACGGAGCCTAACAAACAAAGCCTGCTCGAATATGTCATTCCGCTTGGCGACGGCCCGGATCAGGAAGCCATGCCTGTTCACAGTGCGACGATTGACAATGATGAAGGCATCAATGCGCTGAAAGAGCGTTATGGTGCCCGAAGTCTATTAATCGTTGAGGCTGAAGCCGGTGAGGACGGGGTGGATTTGTCAGTCTATCGCTCAGGGCCCATTGGTGGCTCAAAACAGTTCGAACGAAGGATTGAAGGTGAAGGTAAGGATATGAACCGCCTTTTGTTGGATGCTGCGAAGTTCGTTGGTAAACGTTACAACGATTCATGGGTATCAGCCCGCCAAGTGACCGGCACGGATGAAGTACAAGAGATTGCCGTTTTGGCTCTGGCAGAAGGGCTGACAGAGTGGAACATCTATGGCGAACGATTGAAAGCGATCCCTTTGGTACGTTCGGTTGAATTGTTGTCATTGGGACAAGGGTTGGCAAAGACGAGAGTTGTGGTCGCTGGATCTGTGCAGCAATTGCAGGCGTCGCTTAGTCAGTCTGGGATGGAACTCTTTCCGATGACTTATTCGTACGTCATCCAAAGGTCAGGTGTTGGCGATCCCCGGTACCGCAATGAGGCCGTGTCTTATATGGATGAACCGCTGCCGGTTCGGATTGAAACAAACAACAACGGCCAGTATGAGAACGGGCAAGTGTTGGATCAAAATGGTCAACCGGTTCAAGATTGGGAGGTCGATCAAAATGGCAATGTCTTTAATCCAACACCGACGACCGATACCAACGGTCAGTTTACGACACAGGGGATTTACTAGGCATGATTGCGAATTTTTTGAAAAAGCCGTTGGTGTTTTGGATCATTATCACAGCATCAACCTTGCTCTTTGTGTATGCCGTGCGTTCGATCATGACACCCTTTGTGCTAGGCATTGTGATCGCTTATTTCCTCGATCCTTTGGCGGATCGCTTGGAAAAGCACATGAGTCGATCTTGGGCAGTGACGATCATTGCTGTCGTTTTCACTGTTATCATCACGTTTATCACCTTGTTGATTGTTCCGGCTTTGGTCAATCAGATCGTTGCTTTGGTCTCAAGCCTGCCAGCAGTACTGGCCAGTGCGGAAGCATTTTTGTATGGCGCGCTCAATTGGGTGAGTGAAAAGCTACCATTCATCGACATACCTGTTGGTTCGATACCGGAGCAGGGGCAGAGCCTTTCCAGCTATTTTGAAAGCGAAGAGGGCGGTGCAGTCCTCAAAGAGATCCAAAATTTCGTCACCTCATATTTTGGAGATATTGCCAGTGGCGTGAAAGCCATTGTTTCCAAAATTTGGTCAGGATCGATGGCAATCATCGGGTTGTTCTCTGTGATTCTAGTGACACCAGTGGTGACGATCTACTTCCTTTACGATTGGAACAAGTTGATGGCTGAGGTCGATCGATGGATACCTCGGTCTCGAGTTGAACTTGTCCGTACGCTTGCAAAAGATGTTGACGAGACACTGGCGGCTTTCATCAGAGGCCAGATCATGGTCTGCGTATTTCTTGCTGTTTTTTATGCGATAGCGCTGCTTCTTGTAGGCCTCAATTATTGGCTGATCGTTGGTATTTTAATCGGTGCATTGTCGTTTATTCCCTATGTTGGGGCGATCATTGGGTTCACTGTCGCAATGGTTTTGGCGCTCTTTCAGTTTGATAGTTTTGGACCGATCATCGCTGTACTGGTCGTGTTCTTCGCAGGGCAATTCTTGGAAGGCCAATTCGTAACACCGCGGTTGGTTGGAAATCGCGTCGGTTTGCATCCTCTTTGGGTGATCTTCGCCTTGATGGCTGGTGGTGTCTTGTTGGGGTTCCTCGGCGTTCTGACAGCTATTCCTTTGGCGGCGGTCATCGGTGTTTTTGTTCGGTTCGGTTTCCAGTGCTACCGCGGCAGCTGCTATTACGGAGGGCAGGGGGAAGAAGAAATTAACAAGCCCATCGTAAAATTTGACGAAGATCCGCCCAACGACGAGACCTCCACTCTTGCCTAACCAACCAACGCAGTATGTCTTGCCCCTGCCTCATCGCAGCGCTTATGGACGGGAGGATTTCATCGTCAGTTCCTGCAATGAAGAAGCCGTCGCATGGATCGACCGATCTGCTGACTGGCCGTTGCAATCCCTGGTCATTTCCGGTGAGACCGGCTGCGGAAAGAGCCATTTAGCGGCCGTGTGGCAAAGTGGAACGGGTGCTTTGCAACTACAGCCAGCGCAGATTGGCAGTTCTATGACAGAGCTGGAAGATTGGCGTGACGGCAAGCCGCTCATTGTTGACCAACTTGAGGACTTTCAAGGGCTTGAGGGAGGGGAGGCTTTTCTCTTTCACCTCATCAACCATGCTAAGGCCGAAAGCATTCAATTGTTGGTTCTGACCAGCCACCCACCGGCGAAACTGTCAATCGGGCTCCGGGATTTGGAATCACGCTTGTTGGCGATGGCAACCGTTTCGATCCGCCAGCCCGATGATGAATTGGTCAGAGGGCTTTACCGTAAGCTCTTTGCAGAACGGCAGCTCAAAGTCAGTGATGATGTTATCGCCTATCTGGTGACACACGCTGCGAGAGGATTCGCAACAGTAACAGAGTTGGTCGCTCGTTTGGACGAGCAAGCCTTGTCCTCAAAGAAAGCGGTAACGATCCCCTTTATTCGTCAGATCCTGCAAGAGGGATAATAGCGATCTTGCCTTTCTTGATGGTAAGCGCGGTCTTGCCATCAGCAAGCGCCAAAGCTTCTTCACCAAAAACATCACGTCGCCAGCCCTCTAAGAACGCTAGACCATCCAACTGACCTAAAGCCATCTTCTCTAGGTCTTTCGATGAAGCAATTAACTTACCTGCTACTTTGTGCTGATCGATCTTGGCTTTCAGCAGAACCCTCAAGAGTTCGAGAAGCGCGTCGTTGCGATCTCTGTTGTCAGGTTTCCTAGGCTGCTCTGGGGCTAGCTTAGGGTCCTGGTTGGCGGCTTCGTGAACCATCGCAAGGAAACTGCGCCCTTGATCCTTTTTAAAGATTGAGGAATTAAGCCCTCTCGCTTTGGTCAGTTGCTCAAAACTTTTGGGGATTGTTGCAGCAATCTCAGTGATCGTATCGTCGCGCATAAGGCGGTTTTTAGTGCTGTTACGGCGGCGCGCTTCTTCTTCTCGCCAAGCAGCCACTGCCTGCAGCGTTAGGATAAAGCGCGGTTTGTAACTTCTAGGCTTGAGCTTGCGCCAGGCTTCCATTGGGTCGCTGCGGTAAGTCTCGACGGACGTCAGAATGGTCATTTCTTCTTCGAGCCAGGCTTCTCTGCCGCTTTCCTCCAGCTGTGCTTTGAAGATCAGATAGATATCACGCAGATGGGTTACATCAGAGATCGCGTATGACAGCTGTTGGTCTGTTAAGGGGCGACGCGACCAGTCCGTGTATCGTGATGATTTGTCGACTGCTTCAGACAACAAGACATTGACCAGCGCCTCATAGCCGACGGAATCGCCAAAGCCGCAAACCATGGCGGCGACCTGGCTATCAAAGAGCGGTGCTGGTATCTGGTTCGTCAGGTTGAGGAAAATCTCAAGGTCTTGGCGAGCAGAATGGAAGACTTTCAGGACGGATTGATCGGCCATGACATCAAAGACTGGCGTTAAATCAATACCACTAGCGAGTGGATCGATCGCGACAGCTTCGGTGCTGCTGGCGATTTGAATGAGGCAAAGTTCGGGATAATAGGTTTTCTCTCTGAGAAACTCAGTATCGACCGTGATGAAGTCTTCTTCGCTAAGAGTAGCGCAAAAGGCCTGGAGTTCTTGGTTATTATTTATCAAGCGCATAACGGCACCCTGTCTGGATCAATCCTGGTGAAAAAGCAATGTGAAAAGCAAAGATGGGTTTGGCTTACTTGGCACTAGGTTTCCAATTGACCATTGCGACACCCAAGATCGTCACGGCCATACCCAGTAAGCCCAAAGGCCCAAATCGTTCGTCAAAGAGGAAGAACGCATAAAGTGCAGTTGCGGCTGGCACCAAGTAGAAGAGGCTCGCGACTTTAGTGGCAGCCCCTCTTTGGATGAGCCAATGAAGCAATGAGATTGCGCCAATGGACAAAATCACAACCAACCAAGCCATGGCGAAAATTGATTCACCCGTCCATTCTAGCCGCATGTCCTCATAAGTGAATGCAACGGCCAAACAAAAAACTGAGGCAGCAACGAATTGAACAAAACTGCTGCTCATGATGTCAAAACCAGAGCAAAAGCGTTTCTGGTAAACTGTGGAAAAGGATATCGCCAGAAGCGAGAAGAAGCAGAGAGCTAGCGTGATCAAAGGTCCAACGCCGTCGTCCATTTTTCTCGTTACTACTAAGACTGCGCCCGCCAGTCCTAACACCAGTCCACAGACCTGCATCGCAGTCAGGCGTTCTTTCAGCAAAGCAAAAGCAAGAATGGCGGTGACAATGGGTTGTAGAGACACGATGAGCGCAGAGATGCCGGCTTCCATGCCAAGTGAAATTGCGGCAAAAACAGCCCCCAAATAGCAACCGTGTAGAAGAACTCCTGTAAAAGCGAGATGAGCATAAGCCTGCCAACCACGCGGCCATTTGGCTCTCGCGATCGCGGCAATTGGCAACAGCAGGCCTGCTGCTATCGCAAATCGAACCCCAAGAAATGTCATGGGGTCGGCGTGTGGCATGGAATAGCGCGCGCCGATGAAACCTGTCGCCCAAAGAGCGACGAAGAGGGATGGGGCCAGTGCTATGGCTATTGCGGTGTTATTCGAAGATTTCGTGTTCATTGCCGCCTAGTTAGCAGGCTTTTGCCTTCAAGCAAGCATCGGGTGCAAAAATTCCCTTAATTGCTTGACAAAACATGACTGGCTGGCAATTACCCTCTGCTAAAGTCTATGGATAGATCTGTCCATTACACACGAATGGAAACTCTGAACAATGCATCTTTATCGTAGCCACAACTGTGGTCAACTTCGTGCCGAAAACGTCGGCGAAACTGTTCGCCTTTCAGGCTGGATACACAGAATGCGCGATCACGGCGGTTTACTGTTTATCGACCTGCGTGATCACTATGGCCTCTCACAGTGTGTTGTTGATACCAGCTCGCCTCTGTTTAAGATGGCGGAAGAATGCCGTGTTGAAACAGTGATCACTGTTACTGGTCGCGTGGTTAAGAGAACTGATGAAACAATCAATTCCAAGCTCCCGACGGGCGAAGTAGAAGTTTACATCGACGAGATGGTTGTTCAAAGCACTGCCCAGGTGTTGCCGTTGCAAGTGAACTCTGACGAAGACTCAAGTGAGGACCTTCGTTTGCGATATCGCTATCTCGACCTTCGCCGTGAGAAAGTTCACCAGAACATCGTGCTCCGTTCGAACGTCATTGCATCAATTCGCAAGCGCATGATCGACCAGGGTTTCACAGAGTATCAGACGCCAATCCTCACGTCTTCATCACCAGAAGGTGCTCGTGACTTTGTTGTGCCGTCTCGTTTGCATCCTGGTAAATTCTACGCGCTGCCACAGGCACCACAGCAGTTCAAGCAGCTGTTGATGATGGCTGGCTTTGATCGTTACTTCCAGATCGCACCTTGTTTCCGTGACGAAGACAGCCGTGCTGACCGTAGCCCGGGTGAATTCTACCAGCTCGATTTCGAAATGAGCTTTGTGACCCAAGAAGACGTGTTCAACACGATTGAACCTGTTCTTCACGGTGTGTTCGAAGAATTTTCTAAGGGTAAGACCGTTACACCGGCACCTTTCCCTCAGATTCCTTTCGATGAAGCCATGATGAAGTATGGCTCAGACAAGCCGGACTTGCGCAACCCGCTGGAAATCAAAGACGTGACGGAAGTCTTCCGCGATTCAGGTTTTGGCATTTTTACCAAGATGATTGGTGGTGGTGCTATTGTTCGTGGCGTACCTGGTCCTAAATGTGGCTCGCGCGCAATCTGTGACCGTTTCGACGGCTGGGCTAAGAAAGACCAAGGCAAGCCAGGCCTAGCTTACATCATCTTCCGTGATGGCGAGGGCGCTGGCCCAGTTGCCAAGAACATTGGTCCGGAGAAGACCGCAGAGATCAAAGAGATCATGGGGTTGGAAGACGGTGATGCCGTATTCTTCTCTTGTGACAAACCTACTCCGGCCGCCAAGTTTGCAGGTGTAGTTAGAACTCGGGTTGCTGAAGACCGTGAGTTGATCGAAGAGGGCTGTTACAAGTTCTGTTGGATCGTGGACTTCCCAATGTACGAGGAAGACGAGAACACGGGCGCAATCGACTTCTCGCACAACCCATTCTCTATGCCGCAAGGCGGAATGGAAGCATTGGAGACGATGAACCCGCTAGACATCAAAGCATACCAATATGACATTGTCTGTAACGGTATTGAGCTGTCTTCAGGAGCGATCAGAAACCACTTGCCAGACATTATGTACAAAGCCTTTAACATCGCTGGCTATGAGCCTTCAGTTGTTGATGAGCGCTTTGGTGGCATGATTTCGGCCATGAAGTTCGGTGCGCCTCCACACGGTGGTTCCGCACCTGGTATCGATCGTATCGTCATGATGCTGGCGGACGAGCCTAACATTCGTGAAGTCGTTGCCTTCCCAATGAACCAGCGTGCTGAAGATCTTATGATGCAGGCACCGAATATTATCTCTGACGCCCACATGAAGGAACTCTCAATCCAGGGCGACTTACCTTTGGAAATCAGCGAGTAAACAGGACTGTCGAGAATAGACGAGAAAGGATTGTCGTATGAAAGCTTTGAGCGTTGCTTTGCTTGGTGTTTCATCTTTGGTTTTGCTGTCTGCGTTAGAATGCAGTGAAACAAGTAAGTTGCAGTCAACGCCTGCAAGCGATGGTTCTATTCCCGTTGTCACAGCACAAGAACTTGAACCGACCAGTACTTTTGAACCACGCGGCAAAAAGGTGGCGACACTAAAGTCTAAACTGGCCGTTAAAGAAGCCACAAGGATGATCTTCGACCAGTCGGTTCAATGTTGGAATCCTTCTGTGCTGCCAGAGGCCAACCTCGATACCATTCAGACCGTTGGTGAACGCCCGCTCGAAGGAGAGGTGACGGTCTACAAGCTCAACGGTGGCAACACCTACGGTCCAGACACCGAAGTATTGACGATGCACATCACGCCTGGCTCAAAAGGCAGCCAGCTGGCGATCTACCGCATTAACAAGGGTTTGAAAGTGCCAAATCACTTGATGAAAGATGTGCATCGCTGGTCAAAAGGCAAAGCGGGCTGTTAGATTTAGATAAGCGGCTAATTGACTGTTTAGTTTTGTTGCTTAATCTAAAAAGAGGCAAGCGGCAGCGCAATTGTTGCCCTCAAATCCTTCACCGCTTTGAACATGCCAAGCTGAGTTCTCAATAAAAACCTTACAGGAACCTGTTTCCGTCAGGTCGTTGACGAAGGTGAGGGCACAGAAGGCAGCGCGTTCTGAGCCAGGTATCAACGTCGGTTTGGTGTCGTTGCTAAAAGTAAAAAATACTGTTCTCAAGCGGGGTCGGTATTTAAAGCCAAGCAACCGATCAAAGGCTTCGCTTTCGGGAGATTTTGCTTCCGATAGAGCTTGGATAGTCAAATTTTGCTGCTCAATCGTTTGCTTCATTTCGCCAATCGTTAATGCCATGGCAGCAAGCTGGGACGCAGTTTGGTTACTTTCAGCAGTTTTTGTCTCTTGTGCAAAAGACGGCATAACCAGAGACAAACAAAAAGCTGTGGTCAATAGAACCTGTCGTGCAAAACAATTCACAAGATAGCCTTTAATTTCCTGGGTGCGAAATTTGGTCACCGACTTCTATACCGAAGTGGTCGATACTACCGGCATTGAGTTCCAAGACGAATTGTGCGGGGGCATTTGACGGTAAGGCTTGCAAAGAGAAGGGCGTCGTATTAGCCGCCCAAGAAACGATAAACCCGTCAGAATCGATGTAAAGTATGTCCAAGGGTAGCGGTGTGTTCCTCATCCAAAATGAGCGCGGCTCTTCTCTGTTGAAAACAAACAGCATGCCTTCATCCTGATCCATAGACTGGACATACATCAAACCTCTTTGGTGTTGATCCGGGTATTGGGCCAGTTCAATAGAGATCGGAAACTCACCTAAGCCAGTTGTCAGCATCAAAACATCTTTTTTGAAAGATAGTTCAGAAACGCCTTCCGGCACTTGTCTGTCTGGCTTTGAAAAAGCCACAGGCGAAAGCAATAAACAGGCGACAGCCGTCGCAATAAAAGCATTGAGTGTGCGACGGAACAGCTGTGTCATGAATTCTTCCAATGTCTCTTTTTCGCTCAAGTTTTATACTCTTATAGCTTTTTGAGGTTAAACCGCAAGCAACCAGAAAGGACAGTTGATGGCGACCTCAGGTCTTTCTTTTCCAGGCATTTGCGCCTATTTATCTAACAAACCTCAAGAATGAACGAGAGATAAACCATGGCTTTGAAAACGATTTTGGTCCACGTGGCAGATGACGATCAATACAAGAAGAGATTGAAAGTCGCGATTGCATTGGCTCGTCGCAACAAAGCTCATGTGACCGCACTTCATGTCACCAGTTCTACGGATGCAAGAGCGGCTGTTATTGGACGCGCGGCCTCAGCGCGGTTTTCTGAAGCGGCGGTTGAGGATGCGCGTAAGAAGGCCGAGGAAATGAAGGCCGATTTTAACGCCGCTTGTGTGGCAAAGAAAGTCTCTCATCGTTGGGTCGTTGAAGATGGCGATCATTTAGAGCTGCTGGAAGAACACGCACGCGTGGCAGATTTAGTCATCGTTAGCCAATCCAAGAACCGCTATTTAGAAGACTTCTTCCGCCATCAATTGCCGGAACAGATTGTAGTCAAGTCTGGTTGCCCGGTTTTGATAATCCCACGTAAGTGGCGGGTTAAGACAACAATTTCCTCGATCCTCATCGCCTGGAAGTCTGACCGAGAGGCTGTTCGTTCAGTGCGGGATTCTCTTGAGTTCCTCAAGAAAGCGAAACGGGTTCAGGCTCTAACGGTGTCTCATGGTGAGGAACTAGACGGTCTACCTGTTGATCAACTGATAATGTATTTGGCCCGTCATGGTGTTGATGTTGAACACATTCACGAGGACCATTCGGACGTTAGTGAAGCAATCATTGAAACTTCTATCAAGGAAGATCACGATATGGTCGTGATGGGTGGTTTCGGTCAATCTCGAATCAAGGAAATGGTGTTAGGTAGTGTAACCAACACCGTGTTGAGGAAGATGAAACTGCCAGTACTTATTTCTTACTGATTGAGTTGTAGCGGGTTGCAAACAACCCAAGAATTGATAAAGGGCTGGCATTTCACCAGCCCTTTTTGTTTGAAGCTCAGGCAGTTGAGTTTCTTTAGAAGAACAACCAGGTCACCAAAATGAAGATCGGTGTTAGGATACCGAACGACCAAATCATGTAGCCAAAGAAACTAGGCATTTTGACGCCGCGTTCTTCGCAAATAGAACGCACCATGAAGTTAGGAGCGTTACCAATGTAGGTGTTAGCTCCCATAAAGACCGCCCCTGCAGAGATCGCCAACAAGGTTGAACTCATCGATCCAGTCAGCTCTACGGGATCGCCGCCAGCGGTGTTAAAGAACACTAGGTAGGTCGGGGCGTTGTCTAGGAATGAGGAAAGCAGTCCTGTCGCCCAGAAATACATGGCATCAACAGGTTGCCCATCTTTACTGACCGCATCAATCACTGCAGCCAATGAACCGTTCGAACCAGCTTTGAGAATTGCGATTGCAGGAATGATTGTGAGGAAGATGCCGATAAAGAGCTTGCCAACCTCGACAATCGGGAACCAGGAGAAGCCGTTGGCCAATCGGCTCTGATCATTTGTCCACCAAAGTGACAGCATAGCGATAGCAATCAAAAGAAAATCACGGGTGACGTTCTGAAGCTCCACGTGAACGTGATAGATGTTCCATTCAATGCCTGGCTTCCAAATACCGGAAAGTAAAACTGCGCCAACAACGCCTGCCAAAAGCAAGATGTTGATTGATCCTTCCAGCTTTAAAGCTTCAGGTTCCTTAGCGCTCGCAGCAGCGAGGGCTGCGTGATCTTCTTTTTTGTAGAGATAGCTTTCGACTAAAAAATAGATCACCAGCAAAATTGCGGAAACGATCAACATGGGCTTCAGAAGCGCCACCGTCGGCCAGAAGAAGGGCACGCCTTTTAGGAAGCCTAAGAACAGTGGGGGATCACCCAAAGGTGTTAGTGAGCCACCGATGTTGGCGACCAGAAAGATAAAGAAAACGAAGGTGTGTACTTTGTAATGTCGGTTCTCGTTAGACCGCAGCATCGGACGAATCATCAACATAGCGGCACCAGTTGTACCCATCCAGCTTGCGATAAAGGCACCGAAGGCGAGCAGGGCCGTATTCACGAGTGGTGTTCCGGCAAGCGAACCTCTTAGTCGAACGCCGCCAGCAACCGTGAACAGCGCAAAAAGCAGAATGATGAACGGGATGTATTCCAACAAGAGGACATGCAGCATCTCAAACAATGCGAGCTGCCACCCAAAAAGAAAGGTGAAAGGGACCAAGAAGCAAAGTGCCCAAAAGGCCGATAATTTTCCAAAGTTATGATGCCAGAAGTGCGGCGCAACGAGAGGGAGAATTGCGATGGAAAGCAAAACTCCTGCGAATGGTATTACCCAAACCAAACTCATTTGACTGCCGTCAAGATGCGGCGCGCCGTCACCGGCGGCAAAGGCGCCGGGTGCGAATGCGAAAAAACAGAGGATCAGTGTCGATAGTAATTTGCTAAGCTTCATGGAACCGGCTGTTGTTGCTTTGAAAAAGTTGAGGGAAACATAAGGATAGGGAGATCAGGGTGCAAACTTAAAAGGCAGGAGCCTGGATTTAAGGAATGCATTTTCGCCATGTACACCGCGTTTTAATGCCATTGATCGGAAATTTCGATAGGATTTGTAGATCTTCTTTGCTTGTTCTGATGAGTTGCCGATTTTTGCAACGAGCTTTCCGGCTTCGGTACCAAGCCAGTTCAAGGTATCGTCGTCGAACTTACGAAGCTCAACACCGTGATCGTTCACTAATCGCGCCAAGGCTTGTGCATTCTTGGCATTGAATTCCGCCAGCACACGATGGTTCTCGGCTTCGGCGACAACCTGCAACAGTTCTTTGTGATCGTTGTGCAGTTCGTCCCAAACTTTACGATTGAAACCAACAACCACGCCCAAACTAGGCTCGTGCAATGGTGGTCCGTAATAGAATTTTGCCCCCTTGTGCATGCCAAAATGTTCGTCCAACCAAGGGCCAAACCATTCGGCAGCATCAAGTTTCTTGTTCTCTAGAGCAGAGATTGTGTCCGTTGCATTGAGGGTTTCGGTGCGAACGCCCAATCGTTGAAAGACATCTCCACCCAGACCCTGGACACGCATTTTCATGCCTTTTAGGTCTTTGTAGTTATCGGCAGGCTTGCGGAACCAGCCGGCCATTTGGTAGCCAGTGTTTCCAGCCAACAGAGGTTTGATACCCAGTCCTTCACCCAGTTCATCCCAAAGCGCTTGTCCGCCGCCATAGGCAATCCAGGCATTAAATTCTTCTGGGGTCATGCCAAAGGGAATGGATGCAAAGAAGTTCAAAGCTGGGGAGTAATGTTGCCAGTAAGAATCGAATGAATGATAGAGATGAGCCTCACCCTTGGCGACAGAATCAAAGTTCTGCGAGGCGGAGACGAGTTCTCCGGCCGGAAAGACTTTTATAACGAGCTTCTTGTCGGACAGCCGTGTTACCCGGTCTGCAAATCTCTGTGCCGCAGTTCCAAGGCCAGGTAGGTCAGCAGGCCAAGAGGTCACCATTCGCAGAACTTTGCGGTCGCGTAATATCACCGACGTATTTTGCGCAACAGCGGATTGACTGGCAACGAGCCCGCCACCAGCAATGGCACCTGCGCCTAAAATCAGCTGCCGTCTTTGCATGGGCTTGTCTATCAAAGGTGATGTGTTGTGTGTTGGGGTAGAGTTTTTCTTGTTCTTTTTATTCATTGTTCAGCAAAAGCCATCGACCATCAATAAAGCCCTCTAAGGGGTTGAAGCGTGCCTTATAGTCCATTTTTTGAGAGCCGCTAACCCAATAGCCTAAATAAAGGTAATCAAATTGTTCGACGCCAGCTTGGCGGATAAGATCAAGAACGACAAAGGTGCCAAGACTCCGACGGGTTGGATCTAGATCGAAGTAAGAATAAACTGCCGATAATCCGCTTCCTAAACTATCAACCAAGCATACAGCGATTAAACGCCCGTCTTGATCGCGCCAGCAAGCTAAAGAAGTGTCGACGGAAGATTCTTCGATCATTTCCTGGAAGTCGCGTTCCCCCATCAAAGCCATGTCCCCGTCGAAGTGACGGCTTTGAACGTAGTTCTCGAAAAGATCAAAATGCTCTGCGTTTGCTCGGTTTCTTTCCCAAGTGAATGTCAGATCTTGATTGCTTCTTTGAACACGGCGTTGGGATTTACGAGGCTCAAATTGGCCAACCGGGATTCTAACTGACACACAGCCATTACAAGTTGGACAAACTGGGCGATAGGCAAAGTCATGACTGCGGCGAAATCCAATCAGGCTGAGATCGTCGAAATCATCCTCTAATCCGTTACAGATAGGCGTGATCAGTTTGCGTTCAATTTGCCCAGGTCGGTAGGGACAGGTGCCGGGTTTCGTTGTCAAGAATGACCGACGAATAGAACGCCAGTCCATTTCCGGTGCCGTTCGACTTTCAAGGACCGACGTGCAGCAACCATTTGGCGGAATGGCTTCATCAAGGAAGGGTTTTGGTTTTGTCTCTGTCATTCAGAAAATCTACAGCAAACCTAGCTTCTATTTAATCCGTGCATTTAGCTCAATTTAGACTAGGCACAAGAGACTTTACCGGATATTTTGCCGGAAATCTCAAATCTGGAGCAGAAAAATGGCGTTTGATAAGTCCAAGTTACCGAGTCGACACACTACAGTCGGCCCCGCTAAAGCCCCTAACCGTGCTTTTCTCTATGCAATGGGCCTCGACGATGCAGCAATTGCCAAGCCTCTTGTTGGTGTGGCAACGACTTGGAACGAGGCTGCGCCTTGAAACATTTCGCTCTCTCGCCAGGCACAAGTCGCGAAACGCGGCGTTGAATCTGCTCAAGGAACGCCACGCGAGTTTACAACCATTACAGTAACTGATGGCATTGCCATGGGTCATGAAGGCATGAAGTCTTCTTTGGTGAGCCGTGAAGTGATTGCTGACTCTGTTGAATTGACCATGCGCGGCCATGGCTACGACGCTCTCGTTGGCTTGGCCGGTTGTGATAAGTCTTTGCCAGGCATGATGATGGCTATGATCCGCCTGAACGTTCCTTCTGTCTTCCTTTATGGTGGTTCGATCCTGCCGGGTAAATACCGCGGTAAAGACGTAACGGTTCAGGATGTGTTTGAGGCCGTTGGCGCACACGCCGCTGGCAACATGACCGATGAAGAGTTGCATTTGCTTGAGTCGATTGCTTGCCCTTCTGCTGGTTCTTGTGGCGCACAGTTTACTGCAAACACAATGGCGTCTGTTTCTGAAGCCATCGGTCTTGCGCTGCCAGGTTCAGCGGGCGCTCCGGCTCCTTATGATCTTCGTGATACTTTCGCACACAAGTCCGGTGAGCAGGTGATGAAGCTGATCGAATTGAACTTGCGGCCTCGTGATATCTGTACGCGTAAAGCTTTTGAGAACGCAGCAGCCGTTGTTGCGGCAACGGGCGGTTCTACGAACGCTGGTCTGCACTTGCCTGCTATGGCGCACGAAGCAGGCATTGAATTTGACCTGCATGATGTCGCAGAAATCTTCAAGCGCACACCTTACATCGCCAACCTGAAGCCGGGTGGCGCTTATGTAGCGAAGGACCTCTATGAGATGGGCGGAATCCCGATCGTGATTAAAGCCCTCTTGGACGCTGGCTTCTTGCATGGTGATTGCATGACAGTCTCAGGCAAGACCTTGGCTGAAAACCATGAGCATGTGAAATTGCCTGACAACCAGGATGTGGTCTATCCAGTATCTAACGCGATCTCCCCAACTGGTGGTGTCGTGGGCCTGAAAGGTAATTTGGCACCTGAAGGGGCAATCGTGAAAGTCGCTGGTTTGGAAAAGCAAACATTCACAGGCCCCGCGCGCTGCTTCGATACTGAGGAAGAGTGTTTTGCGGTTGTTCAGTCGGGTAACTACAAAGACGGCGAAGTCCTTGTCATCCGTTATGAGGGCCCAAAAGGTGGCCCTGGAATGCGTGAAATGTTAGCGACGACGGCGGCCATCTACGGTCAGGGACGCGGCGACAAGGTTGCTTTGATCACCGATGGCCGTTTCTCAGGTGCCACCCGTGGATTCTGCGTTGGTCATGTTGGCCCAGAAGCCGCAGTCGGCGGTCCGATTGGTTTGCTGAACGATGGTGATATGATCGCCATCGACGCCATCAACGGTACGATTTCCGTTGATCTCAGTGACGAAGAACTTGAAACACGCCGCAAGACCTGGGAACCTCGCAGGCACAACTACAACTCTGGTGCCATCTGGCGTTACGCACAGACCGTTGGCTCTGCTGAATTCGGTGCTGTGTGTCATCCTGGGGCCGAAGCGGAAACACACGTATACGCGGATCTTTAGGCCTGAATGCCTGAGCTCACCCGCCAACTCCAAATTCTAAGCGAATTCTGCCAGCTCAAGGGCTGGCAGTTTCGTTTAATAGACAGCTTCGCGGGCTATTTGGCAGAGGTGCGTGACGACGAAAGGTCTTTTGTTACTGGTGCTGGTCCTGTTCCAACCCTGCCGTTGAACTCGGCGACATTCTCTGAGATTGCTCGCGATAAGGCCCATGCAACGACGTTGCTTCGCGATGCGGGCCTTAGAACTATTGAAGGCGATTATTTCTTCACCTCGTCAGACCGTAGAGGCATGCGCCCAGAAGGGCGAGAGCTTGATGACGCCATTAAGTTTGCACAGAGCCTGGGCTACCCAGTTTTTGTGAAGCCTAATACTGGTTGTCGCGGATTGATGGCGGACCTAGTCGATAACGAGGATAACCTTCGACGACACATCGCTGAGATTTCTGCAATCGACCACATCGCCATTGTGCAGCGCTACACGGTCGCTCCTGAGTATCGGCTGTTTTGCCTTAATGGGCGGGTCAGGTTCTCTTATTCGAAATCTGTGGCCACCCTCAAAGGTGATGGTGTTTCCACTGTTGAGGAATTGTTAGCCGACTACAACAGGCAGTTCGAAGTTGATCCTTCCAGAGCCCAAGCGGCCGACGCACCGTTCCTGATAGAGCGATTGAACGAAAGCGGTTTGAACCTCCGATCAGTTTTACCTTTTGGTGAACGCTTACCACTTGCGGCCCGAGCTAATCTTTCAACGGGTGGTACTTTATCCAAGTATCAAGATCAAATCGCACCAAAGATTCAGGTATGGGCGGAACACGTCTTGAAGGCCATGCCCTTACCGATCTGTGCGATCGATCTATTTGCCACCCTGGGATATGACCAGCCCGAGGGCTATCAAATCATCGAAGTTAATGCGAACCCAGCCTTCGGCGGAATCTATGAGGCTGGGCATAAAGACATGGTCTGGGCCTTGTTGGACGAAGCAGCCGAAACCGCCTTTCAATCAAAATGAATGGGAAGTCCTATGAACGCTATGATTAACCGGCAGATTATCGTCGACAACCTGCCTGCTGGAATGCCGGACGCGAGTAACTTTCGCCTAGAGGAAGGTTCAGTACCGACTTGTGGCGAAGGCCAGTTTCTGACGCGTTGCCTCTATATTTCCGTTGATCCTTACATGGTCGGGCGCATGAAACCGAGTGCCGCTGCTTACACCGCGGGCGTTAAGCCAGGCGATGTGATGCAATGTTATACGGTTAGCGAAGTCGTTGAGAGTAAGCATCCGGACTATCAGGTTGGCGAGTTGCTTTATGGTTCTTACAACATGCAAGACTATGCTGTGGGCGATGGTTCCGAAGTGATCGTTCGGGTTGATTCCGATGTAGCGCCCTTGGAAGCCTGGCAAGCGTTGATGGGCATGGCTGGGCAAACGGCCTATTGGGGGTTAGAAACAATCGGACAACCTCAAGCGGGCGAGACTGTTCTGGTCTCAGCAGCGGTCGGGTCGGTGGGATCCTTGGTTGGCCAAATAGCCAAAGCCAAGGGCGCACGTGCGGTGGCAATCACCAGCTCGCCGGAGAAGTGCAAACAAGCTCTGGATACCTTCGGTTATGATGCCGTCGTTTCATACAAGGATGAAGCAGGGCGCAATCTTAGTCCCGCTGAATTGACAGAGAAACTGAAAGAAGCCTGTCCCGATGGTATTGATGTCTATTTTGACAATACTGGCGGCGACATCAGCGAAGCGGTATGGCCACACTACAATCTTCGTGCTCGAATCATCATTTGCGGACGAATTGCCGCTGCACACTTAAAAGCAGGCGAGAAAGACACGGGATTACGCGACCAGGGCTTCATGATTGCTAATCGTATTCGTAAAGAAGGCTTCCTTGTGTTTGATCATTGGCATAAAGCAGCTGAAGCTGTTCCGCAGCTTGCCAAGTGGGTACAAGAAGGCAAAATCACCTACCAAACCGATGTCATGGACGGCATTGAGAATGCGCCTTTAAAGCGTTTCTGTTTTAGTTGGAATCGTTTTCTTGTTTCCTTGTGCCTCAAAGTATGATTCTTTCTGTTTGGGAGGATCTATCATGCCAGCACCATTGCCATCTGCGCTTCGGGCGCGTTTTCAGCAATACATTGAA
>CAJQQZ010000041.1 GCA_905480575.1 uncultured Alphaproteobacteria bacterium
AACAACACCCATCATAGGTCTCAATGACGGACAATGTCTTCTGGCCCCTGCAGAGGCCAGAAGACATACCCAAAAATCAAACAAACTGGCCTACTTTTGCTCCGCCCCAATGGCAGACTTTTACTCCGCCGTTGACACTAGCGTCGTTTTGGGTCATTGAAAGAGTCTATGACGTTGGGAAAGGCTATTTCTAACTCTGCTTTCAGGTCTTTGCTCGGAAAACCTATATATTTCAACCAAATCCTGAACCAGCTTCTCGCGGCGTCGTTCGTATCAGGCGTGAAGTTTTAACAGCAGCTTGACGATGTTTGACAGCTTTTTGATAGTCCGGGTTCCGGATCATTGAGATGAAGGCTTCCGCGCTGGGGTATTCCGCAACAAAGCAAATGTCCCATTCTTCCTCTTCAGGACCGATAAACGTCAGTTGAAAGCTGCCACTCCAAACAATTTTCCCGCCTAACCCTTTGAAGATTGGACCGCTATCACGACTATAAGCAGCATAGGCTTCCTGCCCTGTAGTCTCCGTCCCATCCTCGTAAACGGCTTTGTCGTTCAACTTCACAAGATTGAGCATGTGGATCTTACCTTCACGAGGTAAATCTTTGAATTGACCAAAACGTTCTCTATCGGGATCGATGTAGTTGTTCATCTTAATGCCTTTTCTTGCAGAGTTTGGGAATGGCGACATAGCCCACTCCCAAAGCTTAACAATCTCAGCCCAATAGTAAATGGAGATCCGTTCGTAGGTCGCGAATTACCAAAGCTTAACTAACATAAGAGACTACTTCGAACTCTATCCCATCATGATCGTTAAAGTAAAAGCGGCGCCCTGGCTCGTAATCGGCGTGTGACGTTGGCTCAAAACCAGCCCTTTTTACTTTCTGTTCAGTGGCGTCTAAATCATCAACAGTAATAGCAATATGATTGAGACCGGCAAGATGTCGGTGGGTATCATAAGTCGGGCAGTTGTCCTCCAGATTGTAGACCGCTAGGTAGGAAGTCTCTGAGCCGACGTGGATTGAATGGCCTTCATAGATGGCCTCACCTTGCCAGCGAATGTGCCAGCCAAAGATATCTATGAGCATTTGTGCAGTCTTTTGAGGATCGCTGACAGTGAGGTTTAAGTGTTCTAACGTTGCTGCAGTCATTTTGTTCTCCAAAATTTGAGTATTTGACACAGTCTAATTCCTCAAGTTAACTTGAGGTCAAGGTATTTTTCTGGAAGGTTTGGATATGAAGCGTTCGGACGTTTTGTCGATTGGACAACTCTCCTCTAGGACCGGCGTTGCAGTCTCAGCCATTCGCTACTACGAAACTCAAAGCTTGATTGCCTCGGTAAGAAACAGTGGCGGGCAAAGACGATTTCTTAGAGCTGATATACGCCGCTTGTCTTTTATAATGATCGCCCAGCAATTTGGGTTTTCACTGGAACGAATTGCGGACCTACTTGGAAAACTGCCTCAAGGGAGAACACCCAACAAAGCGGATTGGAGTCGCATTAGCAAAATTTTCAAAACCGAGCTGGACGAGCGTATTGCGACGTTATCGAAGCTCCGCGACAATCTTGATGGATGCATCGGTTGCGGGTGTTTGTCGTTGGAGAAATGCAAACTTTACAATCCTGATGATCGCGCTGGAATCAAAGGGAAGGGGCCGCGTTATCTTATGGGTGATAGTCCTGAAACGACCAGCGGGACGGAACAGAAATAAATGTTAACCCCAATGAGATTAAGCTAGACTGGCGTTTCATTCCTCTGTCTGCGAAAGCCTTTCGGTGAGTACATTCCTTCTCTATGCCACGACTGTGTTTGTCTGGGGTGCTTCCTGGATAGCAATCAAAGCTCAGGGAACCATAGACCCAGAGCTTTCCGTGATTTACCGATTTGTCATTGCGGCAGTATTGATGTTTCTTTGGTGTTGGGCAAAGTCTCTGCCAATGAAATTCAGCAAAAGAGATCATCTGTTTTTGGCTTTACAAGGCATGTTCATCTTTTCAACCAACTTCTTTCTCTTTTATCACGCTTCCGCTTACCTCACGACGGGGTTGGTAGCTGTCGTTTTCTCAACAGCTTCGGCGATGACTTTGATCATTCGGTCCGTAGTTGCTCGGCAATGGCCAAGGCCGCTCGTAGCGCTTGGCGTTGCGATGGGAGCCAGTGGAATTGCATTGATTTTCTGGCCAGAAATCAAAGTGATGGACTTTAGTTCAACCGCTGTGAAAGGGCTAGTCATATCGATCATCGCCACTGGATTCTTCTCGATTGGATCCTTGATATCGGCCCGTAATCAAGCCGCTGGGATTTCGGTGAGAGGAGGGTCCGCATG
The DNA here is from genome assembly GCA_905480575.1 of uncultured Alphaproteobacteria bacterium. GTDB lineage: Bacteria > Pseudomonadota > Alphaproteobacteria > UBA7985 > CAJQQZ01 > CAJQQZ01. Next base: position 2,326 of record CAJQQZ010000041.1, read on the forward strand.
GGGAATGGTGTACGGCGTGCTGTGGCTGAACATCCTTCTGTTTTTGAGAGGAGGTAGTTATGAATTTGATGCCTCTGTCACCTATCTGTCAGCCTTGTTGTTTCTCGCCGTTTTCTCAACTGTAATCGGGTTCGCATGCTACTTCGCGCTGCAAAAGAAAGTTGGAACAGAGCAAGCTGCTTACGCGACTGTGTTGTTTCCGATTGTTGCTTTGGCGATATCGACGGTTATAGAGGATTACCAGTGGTCTATACTCGCCTTCGGTGGCGTTGGCCTTACTCTCCTTGGGAACGTCTTCGTTTTGTCTAAGCGTTGATTTTGCCTGGGAACTACCGCGAGCAATCTGAATGTTGTGGTGTTCAAACGACACCTTGAGACCATCTGATTGTATGTTGATAAAAAAGAATGGGTAACATACCCGATTGCTGAATAGTCAAAGGGGTTAGGAAACGGCCACTAAGGTCCGAAAAGTGGGACTTTGATCAAACCTCAAAACGATGTAAGCTGAAACTAGATTACGACGAAGGAGGACCTTATGAGCAAAAAAATTAGTGGCCTGGCCAGTGTTGCATTGATTGCTGGTACGGCAAGTTTCACCTCAGGAAGTGCAGTGGCGGCTTCCTTTTCCTGTGCAAATCCAACGACCTACGCAACAATCACGATTTGTAATGATAGTGGTGTTTCGACACTGGATAGCCATCTCGGTGATGCCTACAATAATGCCCGCTCTTACTATAAAAACCGAGGTAGATGGTCTGACTCTAAGGCTGTTAAACGGGAGCAGAAGAGATGGATCAAAGATCGCAATCGCGCTTGCAGTTCTTCAGATAGCAAAGCACCAAGGAATTATTGGCCCGAGCAATGGCAGTTCGATTGTTTCTACAACGAAACAAGACAACGTGTTGAAACCTTGATGTGGGAAATGCCAAAACAGTCTTGGCCGAACTACTATTGGAATTGGTGTTCAGATTACAGCTTTAACTGCAATTAAATGTTTGAAACAAGGTAGATCCCTTTACCCGTGAAGAACCGAATGTTCGAAGGGGAACGGCGGCATGTCAGTCAATTGCCCCAACGGTTGTTTGGGGCGTCGGCTGCTCCTGCGCCGTTTGATTACAACCCGCCGCTGGACCCTTTGAATATCATTCATCAAGATGATGGATTTATTATTGTTTCGAAACCCGCTGGTTTGCTGTCTGTTGAGGGAAAACCGCTTGAGCATAAGGATTGTTTGGAATGTCGTGTTCTTAAAGAATTCCCGAGCGCTAGACTGGTCCATCGCCTTGATATGGATACTTCGGGACTAATGGTGCTGGCTCTCAATAAAGAAGTGCTTCGCCATTTGGGACTTCAATTTGAACGCCGAAAAACAAAGAAAACCTACATTGCTAGAGTTTGCGGACGAGTTGAAGAAGAAAGAGGCGTAATTGACCAACCTTTGATCTGTGACTGGCCCAATCGCCCCAAGCAAATGATTTCCCACGAAATTGGCAAGGAAGCCATAACGGAGTGGTCCGTGATCAAGCGAGAAGCTATCGCCACTCGTGTTGAACTAAAACCACTCACCGGTCGCTCACATCAACTGCGAGTGCATATGCTGCATTTAGGGCATTCGATTTTGGGCGACAGGCTTTATGGTGATGAACAGACCTTCGCTGCGGCAGACCGTTTACAGCTCCATGCTGAACAGCTGACTTTTCACCATCCAAATGGTGGTGAGCTAGTGAGTTTCTTCGACCCTTGCCCTTTTTGAACAAGGCTTTAAAGTCCTTTGAACTTTAAAATACAGAAGGGGACCCAAATGAGTAATTTCACTGATAAAATTAAAAGCCCAAGCCTTTGGAAACGTGCAATCATTTGGGCTTTACTGCTGGGTGTGATTTTCGCTTTTGGGCGCGCAATGGCAAACGGAACGCCAATAACTGTTGGTTACATGCTTTCTACACTGGTTTTTTGGTTGGTTGTAGGAGCGCCAATTTACGCCGTCCTCATGGCTTGGATGGGTAAACGTAACGATTAAAGAGAGCTGAGAAGTTGAGGTTTTTAGTTTTACCTTTTTTGTTTGCGGTCGGCTTATCGATAAAAGACTACCTCTATTTCCATCGCCATCATCGCTGGAAATCAAAAGAAGAGACACCTGATCACACACAGTTCTTTAGGTCATTTTATGAATATAAGGGCTTTGGGAAAAACACCGAAAATTACCCTTACAGTTGGAAGGTTCAAAAATACAGATTGCTTTTATTTATAGTGGTGTTCGGGTTTTCATTCTGGTTGAGTGCGATTTCCCACATTCTGATTTAGCTGTTCCCCATTGCTTTACGACGCAGATCAGAAACAGCGTTGGCATGCGCGTCGAAACCCTCATAAGTCGCAAATCTGTGTGTGTGTGGAGCCATTTCGTTAAAGCCTGTTCTGGTCATGTGACCGACTGAGCAAGACTTCAAGAATGAATGAACACCCAATGGAGAATGGCTGTGGGCGGCTCCGGAAGTCGGCAGCACACAGTTTGGTCCCATCATGTAATTGGCAATCGATCCTGCTGCATACTCCCCTAACAGAATTTCAGAAGCATTTCGGATGTGGTGCAAATGCTCGAAGGGTTCTTTGCTCAAGACCTGTAGATGTTCCGGTGCATATTCGTTGATGAAGTCGTAAGCCTGTTGGCGTGTTTCACACAAAACAATACCGCCGGAGTTGCCAGAAAGAACGGCGGAAGAGTAACCAACACGTTCTGCACTCATTTCTTTCCAGTAGTTTGGAATGGCGGCTCTTGCTTTATCAGCGACTTCTTTCGACCAAGTGATCAGGAAGGCGGAACTGTCAGAGCCATGTTCTGACTCAATGATGATATCAAGCGCGGCTAACTCAGGGTTGGCCGTCTCGTCGGCCAAGACAATGACCTCACTTGGCCCCGCAGGCAGGCCGGTATCGATCCTGTGCGAGAGCAAGCGTTTGGCTGCAACGAACCAGGGGCTGCCCGGTCCCTCAATTTTGCGGCAGCGCGGAATTGTTTCGGTGCCATAAGCCACGGCGGCGACAGCCTGACCTCCACCGGCTTTGTAGACTTTATCAACGCCGGCGATGCGGGCAGCAACAAGTGTGGCCGCGTCGACCTTGCCGTCTTTACCTGGCGGCGTGATGATGATCGGAGTTGGGACGCCGGCAACAACCGCGGGGATTGCGGTCATAAGCGTTACTGACGGGAAGGAGCCTTTACCTCGTGGTGAATAGCAAGCTACGGAGTCAATCGGACTATAGCGTTCACCGACCACAACACCTGGACGGATCTCTTTCATCCACATGTCTTGGGGCATTTGATCCTGATGGAACCGTCGAATGTTGTCGGCCGCATACTCCAGTGTTTTGATCATCTCAGGATCAAGGATTTGAAATGCCTCATCAAAATCGGCTTCAGTGGCGGCAATCTGATCTGGTTCAATATTAGCGCCATCAAACTTCTGTGCGAAGTGAGCTAAAGCCGCGTCGCCTTCGCTACGAACAGCTTCCAAGATTGGGGCAACCTGCTCCATCTCGAGACTGAGATCATCTTCTGCCCTCGCTAGAAGGGTTTCTCTCTCGGCGTCGGTGAGTTTGGCGAGTTCGTGTAGGGCAATTGTGGTGGTCATTTTACGGCTTTGAAATTTTGAATTAATATGCGTTGATTAGAGGAGCTGTGCTGAATGGGCAAGGGAGCATAGGAGCACAGGGCGGAGGTTCGAATTGGTAAATTCGCTTTTCATCTCTACTGTGGTTTTGAACAATAGGAATTCCTCAATGCCGACTAACACTGCACAGCAAGTTTTCAAAGCGACTTTGATACATGCACCTGTCCTTGGTGAAATTCAGATTTCAGAACAGGCTTTGATTTCTGTCGATGAGAAGGGGGTGATCACGTCAGTGCTTGAAACTGGCGATCAAGCTTACAGTACTTTGCATGTTGAGGCTGAAACGGAAGGCAGATTGAACTGTTTGCCTGAGGGGCAATATTTACTGCCTGGACTGGTTGATCTTCATGTTCATGCCCCGCAATGGCCAATGGTCGGTAAAGCTCTGCACTTGCCGCTTTATGAATGGCTGGAGAAACACACTTTTCCACTTGAAGCACGCTATGCTGATACAGACTTTGCGAAAGAAGTTTACGAATCTCTTGTTGAAACTCTGTTGGCAAACGGTACGACAACGGCGGTCTATTTTGGGACTATTCACAATCCTGCAAACCAAGCGCTTGCGGAAATTTGTTTGAAACGAGGGCAACGCGCTTTTGTTGGCAAGGTCGCGATGGATGATGAAGAACAATGCCCCGAATACTATCGCGATGTTTCAGCTGTTGAGGCCGTCAAACAAACGCGAGAGTTAATTGACTACATCGTCTCAATGCCGGGCAATGAAGAAGGGCTGGTTAGACCAATCATAACCCCACGGTTCATCCCTAGCTGTACTGATGAATTGCTACATGGATTAGGCCATTTGGCCAGTGAAACCTGCTGTCATGTGCAGACACATTGTTCGGAAAGTGACTGGGAGCACAGTTACGTACTTGAGCGATGCGGTAAGACCGATACTGATGTATTGAACGAATTTGGCCTCCTTGGGCGGAGGACGATTTTGGCGCATTCAAACCATGTAACTGATCAAGACTGTGCGACGATCAAGGTTGCTGGTGCGGGGGTCGCTCATTGTCCTCTTTCGAATTTCTACTTTGCCAACGCTGTGTTTCCCCTTCGTGCGGCACTCGAGAAGGAAATGCATGTGGGTCTAGGAACGGACATCTCCGCGGGTCCAAGTCCATCTATTTTTGACTCTTGTCGCCAGGCCATTTCTGCGTCCAGATTGTTGGAAGATGGTGTCGACCAAAGGCGATCGGCAGGGGAAAGAGGGAGAGAGAACTCCCGCATAGATTTCCGACATGCCTTTTGGTTGGCGACAGCAGGCGGAGGTGAGGTGCTGGATCTTCCCGTTGGTAAGTTCGAGGCCGGGTACCATTTTGATGCCATTGCAATAGACGTTAAGGCTTCTACTTCGCCAATTGCCGTTTGGAATGGCTTGGATCAAACCGCAGATGTTGCGCAGAAAATTATTTATGGCGCGACGAGAGCCAATGTTGCACGCGTTTGGGTCAATGGGGGAGAGCGAGGGAAGCCCAAATAACTACTCAGAGCCAAGCATTCTTTGAGTTTCTTTGAGAGCGGCAAGCAACTTCGTTGCCTCCTCTCCCATCTGACGTTCAAGAGCATCAAACACGGCAGAAAAGTCTAGCGCAACTTGGTCATGGAAGGTTTGGCCTTCTTTAGAGAGTTGAAGATAAACCTGTCGTTTGTCTTTTCCGTTTGTGCCTCGCTTAACCCAGCCGCTGTTCTCTAGAGACACCAGTGTTCTGGATAGGCTCGCTCTTTTCAGCAAACAAGCTTTGGCGACTGCATGGAATTCGGGCATTTCATTTTGTGCAATAAAACGCAAAATACGCCATTTTTGGTCGGTCAAATTATGTTTCTTGAGTGTAGGTCGGAAGCTGTTCATCACCAGGTCATGGGTCGCCAACAATTGGATCGGCAGAGAGTCTTCTAATCTTCGAATGGGTGAATTCATACTCATTGACTAGTCGTTTCCCGGGGCGAAATCAATCATTGATATGATAATGATAACATGTTAACTATTTTTAAAGAAAAAACATGGAGGTTTAAATGACTGCTTACGAAGATATGAGAGCTGATAAGAAGCGCCCATTTACCGGTGCGGAATATCTAAAATCACTGCAAGATGATCGAGAGGTCTATGTTTACGGCGAGCGGGTAAAGGATGTCACGACTCATCCAGCCTTCAGGAACTCCGCTCGTTCGACGGCAAGGCTTTATGATGCTTTGCATGATCCTAAATACAAAGATGTGCTCACCACCGAAACCAACACTGGCAGCGGTGGCTATACTCATAAGTTTTTCAAGCCAGCGACCTCATCCGAAGACCTTTTTGCGCAGCGTGATGCGATCGCGCAGTGGTCGCGTTTCTCATACGGTTGGATGGGGCGCTCGCCGGACTACAAAGCTGCGTTGATGAACACACTAGGCGCAAACGCTGAGTTTTACGGTGACTTTGCGGATAATGCTCGCTCTTGGCACAAGAGATCTCAAGAGGCAGTTCTCTATCTAAACCATGCCATTGTGAACCCACCCATTGATCGTGACAAGCCTAGCTCAGAAGTGAGAGATGTCTACCTTTGTGTTGACCGGGAAACAGATGCGGGGATCTATGTCTCCGGTGCAAAGGTTGTGGCCACCAATTCAGCACTGACACACTACAATTTCTTGGCACAGAACATGTCAGGCGAGATCGATCATGAAGATTTCGCAACCATGTTTATCGCCCCGATGAATGCCCCTGGCGTTAAGCTCTTCTGTCGTGCCTCTTACGAGATGGTCGCGAACAAAATGTCTCGTCCATACGACTATCCTCTATCTTCCAGATTTGATGAGAATGATGCGATCATTGTGTTTGATGATGTGTTCATTCCTTGGGAGAATGTGCTTGTTCACAAAGATATTTCGATGTTGCAGAAGTTCTACCCAATGTCCGGATTCTTCAATGGCTTCACATTCCAGGGCTGTACACGATTGGCAGTGAAACTTGATTTCATGGCTGGTCTTTTGTCCAAAGCATTGACGTCGTCAGGCACACAAGATTTCCGTGGTGTTCAGGTGCAGTTGGGCGAAGTGATCAATTGGCGCAATACCTTCTGGTCCTTTACCGATGCGATGTGCGGAAACCCGGAGCCGTGGAAAAACGGCACAGTCCTACCAAACGGCCAAACCTCTTCTGCCTATCGGATGTTGGCAACGGAAGCCTGGCCACGTGTGAAAGAAATCGTCCAGCAGGTGGTGGCATCGGGCCTGATCTATCTGCCGTCGTCGGCTTTGGACTTCAAGAACCCAGACATTGACCGCTATCTCAAGCAATATGTCCGGGGCTCAAATGGGATCGATTACAAAGAGCGTATTAAAATCATGAAGCTCCTTTGGGATTCAGTTGGCTCCGAGTTCGGCGGCCGTCATGAGTTGTATGAGCGTAACTACGCCGGTTCCAACGAAATGGTCCGCTTTCAATCCATTTTCCAGGCGAAAGGCAAAGGCACTTTCCAGGAGATGGAAAGGTTTGCGGAGCAGTGTATGGCCGACTACGATGAAGACGGTTGGACAGGGGACACCTGGTTTAACTCCGATGACATATCGTCGATCTAACCTAGTCGCTTGAACATTTGTTGAGAGAGGTCGCAAGAAAATTTGCGACCTCTTTCGCAAAGCGCTCTTGGAATTTAGTGCGATCAAAGTCGTCGTGATCATTGATCAGTTCAGGGGGCAATCCGTAACTTATACTCTTTGGGAACGGCGCCAGGAAGGAATAATGCTGCGCCAAGGGTACGGAGATCACTTCTGTCTCTTCCATTGTCCCGCGATCATTCAAATTGGCAATCACTCTGTCGATATGGGCCTTAGCCAACAAAACGTTTTCAAACGCCGGTTTCCAAATTTGAACGAAGCGGGTTTTGACGGAACGAAGAGCGTCATCACTAAATGGCCCGGTGAATGGATCGGCTATAACAGCGGCACAAAGCCTGCTGTCGGCTAGTTCTGAGCTATCCATCTTAGAAAAGGACACGCCCTTTGATCTCAACTGCTTTATAAGAAGGCAAGCGGGATCGTTCTCATAAGCTTGACAATTGATCGCGATCTGGCGGGGGGCAGGTTTGGCACCCATGAGCGCTAACATGGTGTATCCCCCAAGAGAGAAGCCAAATCCACCAACATGACGTTGGTTGACGTCAAACCCATGAGATTTGTCATTGATCAACGCCGTGATGATTGCTGATATTTGTCGGGGTCTGCCCTCCAACACAATTCCGGTTCCAAGACCAGAATCATCTCTGAAATTGTTTCTCGGGTGAAGAGGGGCCGCGACCACTAATCCGCGTTTGGCCATTTCTAGTGCGACGTTCCTGTGTCCCAGATCTGAACCACCAGTGCCGTGAGACATAACAACGAGGCTACGCTTACCTGGTTTAGGTTTCGCGTTGCGCTTGGCTTCGAATGAAAATGGCCCGAGATTCAACGGTCCCACTTTTTCGTCGGTCGGATACCAAAGGGAAACTTGCATTGACCCACCCATGGGATCATCCAGCTGAATGCGTTTGAAGCCAACATTGTGTTCGGCGGCCACGGCGGATCCCGCAAAAGCAGACAATAAACTGCAAGAAACTGTTAAGCTGCTTAGAAAGATAGATAATTTCATGATTGAATGCCCTTGGTTGTTGTTCGGGCAACTATCGCGAAAACAGCTGCAACATGAGACCTAAGTTGCGATTTAGTCGTTCTCTTTCCTGATTTAGTACCTCGAAGGCGTTCAATGACCGGTTGGTTTGGGCTAGAGTTCTGTCATGCCAATGGTCCCACTATCATTCCTAATCGCATTGCCTGTTTTTGCTATGGCTGTCTTCCTTTTTTCAAGATGGGGGAAAGCATCGCAATTTCATTGGGCCGCAATTTTCCTGACGGCAGTGTTCTTGCAACTCCTTATTGTCGGTGTAAGGTTTGGCTACGGCGTTGAGGGAGTGATTAAAGGTCACGCTTTCATAAGCGTTTTGCTACCGCCTTTGGCGTTCCTTTCATTTAGCCGCATGCGAATGACATGGTTTGACCTTATCCACTTGTTGCCTGTGAGTATCGTCAACGTCCTGGTTTGGCTTTATCTGCCTATAGTAATAGACTTCTTCATGGGCAGTGTGAGCCTGATCTATGTCTTTGCCTTGTTAAACATCGCCCGGAAGAGCGAATGGTGGTTTGATTGGGCGCCTATGCGGTGGACAAATTACCTCGTTGTGGCCTTATGGATGACGATAGCGATGCAACTGATTTCAATGTTGACTGACTTCGCCATTGCTCTGGACTTCTTGTTTGGAGGTGGAGAAAGAGTTGCCGAAATTGTTGGTTGGGCTTGCATGGGCGGGCTGGTAATTTATGGCACCGCGTATTTTGTTTGGTTGTCGAGGCGGGAAAGCAAAAAGAAGCCTCAACCTTCGACGGAAGACAGTTTGCTACTTTCCAATCTTTCTGCGGAACTCCAGCGAGATTTTTTGTTTCGTAACCCAGACCTTAGTCTCGACCGGTTAAGCAGGCGGGTGGCTGTTTCTTCGAGGCAGATTTCCGAAGTGGTCAACCGTGCGAAAGGCCAGAATTTTTCTCAGTTTGTCAACGATCATAGGATTAAGGCGGCTTGCGAAGAGCTGAAACAAACCAACAAACCGATTACGTCAATTATGTTGGATGTTGGCTTTTTCACAAAGTCTAACTTCAATCGGGAGTTCAAACGTGTAACCGGCACGACACCAACAGCCTGGCGAAAGAAGATGGTTGCTTCCAGGGCAGGGCAGTCTGGTTTTCAACACCAGAACTAGATGTTTGCTTTTTAGAAACAAGCGAAACGTCGTAGCTTATCGTTTGAAAAAGAACTAGAGTTCAAAATGAGCCATGTTTGCTTTCGCGGTTTTGGTTCAATTCGAAATCCGACCAGATCCCGAATGTTGACGTTCTGTCGAGGCGAAAGCGCAAGGAGGAGTGCAAAATGATTACTAGAATTATCAGTCTATGTGCAGCGTTGGTTATGTTGGTGCCGATGGTTGCAACGGCCGGTCTGACAACCTTTCCCAGTCCGCTGCCCACGATCGCACAAACGCCAATGGTTGCGTCTTCTAAGGGTCAGTGCATGGCTGCTTGTGAAGTCAAAGACAACTGATGCCATCAGAAACTCACCAAAAAAGGTGATGCAGAGGGATGGGATGGCGATTTACGCCAGGACTACTGGGACGATTACTGCCAGCCTGCAAGTACAGCCTGTTTCTCTGAATGTGGCTGTGGTGGGGATGATCGTTTGCCACCGTGCGAATGATTTAGTTTTCTTCGCAATGAAAATATGAAGTTATCTCGCTCCATTGTTGGTTGATAATCGGTCAACGTTGGAGCGAGAAATTGTAAGAGATCTACTTGACTAGTTTACAACGTCCTTCGCTTGGCCGTATTCAATGACGTTGGCCCCGTCCAGGCTCGGATGCCCCTGGATGTACAACATTCGCATCCACCCTCTTTTATTGTTGTCACACGGCAACCCTAGCCATTCTTCGTAGACGGTTTGCCGGTAGCTTGGTGATTGCGCTAGAGTCGACCATTCGAACACCGATTGATCACCAACATACTGCTGTCCTTTGTAAGACATGAGGAAAAGACCCTCAGAAAAATAGGCCATGAAATCCCATGTGCTGTTCTTTGAGAATTTGACATGCACATCTTCGCGGTCTGAGTAGCGTTCCAAACGGTATGTTTTATTCTTGGTAACGCGGTACTTTTGAATCTCCTGGAAACTCACAAATTCTAGCTTGTCGTTTTTGACTCTCTCTTGGTTCCAGGGGTGATAGGTTGCGCCCTTTTTTAGGCTGCAAGGAGTTGTGAAACTTGCTTCAACGGAGGGGTGCGTTTGCGCGAAAAGTTTGACATCCTTCAAAACGGTAAAGCCATTTGGCCATTCACCGCTCCAAAAATCAGCTTTGTGTATGGCAATTTCTCCGAGAGACTTCTTGTGGTTCTTCATGAATCTCATTGCTGAACGAACGCCCATCAATGAGTAGAAATAGCGGCTTTTACCGATCGATACTGTCATGTGGTTACGAGCGCGCATATGTTTCAGCATTTGCCGAGCTGCGTCTGCCGTTTTGAACTCTAATTCGCCTATAGAACGCTCGATTGGACCTATGGCATCGTTGTTAAACGTCAGTTCTTTGCCGTTTGAAAACCGGACCTTCACTGGGGTCGATTGATTGAAAGCTTGGTCTTCATCAATAAACTGAATAGTGTAGTCTCCTGTTTGCCAATGCTGATTGATGGCTAGTCTTCCACGAAGGAAGAAGCCGTCTTCACTTGTGTGTGTCGCTGTGACGGTTCGACACCTGCGTTTTGTTTCATCAGAGCAGACAGCTAGCCAATGCTTGTGATACTCTCTCAGCTCACCAAACTCGTGGCGAAAGGGTTTAGCCTCAACCAACAATGGTGCGCATAACACCATCGATAGCGTGGCTAAACCGGCTATTCTCTGAATCAATTGTGATCCAAACATCTCAAGACTCCTCCTTAGTTGATCAAGGTTTACGCGGTATGAGTGCAAATTTGTTGCAAAAGCCTTGTTCGAAACAAGAGTTCTGAGACTGTTCTACACAAGGGTAGTTACTTATCTTTAGCTTGTCCGTATTCGGTCACGTTTGGTTCGCCAAAGTTCTCATTTCCGACGATGTCTTTCATCAGTAGCCATCCAGCAGCACCGCCGTCACAAGGTAAGCTCAGCCATTCTTCATAATTGTCGTCGTTCGACCGAGATGGATCGACAGGGGAGGACACTCCATACAAGTCCTGTTCGGCAACATATTGTTTGCCATTGAAAGACATGAGGTAAAAACCTTCTGCGTAGTAAGCAAGAAAGGTCCAGCGGTCGCCTTTTTTTATCGACAGAGTTGCCTCGTCGTTAGTTTCAGGGTCTGAAACATAAGCTTCTACGGCTTCGTCGGCGACATGCTCTAACGTTTCTTGTGACGTTAGAAACTTCAGGTCATCATTCTCGATGCGCTCGTTGTTCCAGGGGTGGTAGGTTGCACCTTTCTTAAGCGTACAAGCGACGTCTTTAGGGGAAGCTATCTTTGGTACGCCACGAACTTTGATCGCCACATCCGAAGTCATAGTGAAGCCGGGTGGCCATTCACCGCTCCAAAAATCGCTCCAATGAATCTCGGGCGTATCAGTTGAATCGTTAGCAGTTACTTGCGGAACATCGGCCAGCAAAACCAAAACCGAAAAAGCGGAGATGGTAAACAACTTGCAGATGGATAGTTTAGATGAATTAGTTCCGACTTAATCTGACATAGTAGTCCTTCCAGCTAGCTGGAAGGACTACGTTCGGCTCTTGAAGGAGCCAGCCGTTTCCGGTTTTGATGTAGGTGCAAACCAAAAACATCAAACAAAGGAAACT
>CAJQQZ010000042.1 GCA_905480575.1 uncultured Alphaproteobacteria bacterium
CTTTCAAATAGATGTCCACGGTGTATATCCTCAAACCCTCCCGACAAAACGAAAGGGATAAAGTGGACGACTTTTACGCCGCCCGCGACAACACAATGCCGCCGCTACCGTGGACTAATTTTGCACCGCCGCACACAACGATTGATGTCAAACTCATCAGCATAAGGGGACGGATTGTTTAACAGTTCGTCCCCTACTTGTTTTGAAATTGGCTTTTATCCAGCTTTAATCAACGTCAAATCCACAACAACCCTGCTGTTTCGATCTTGAAATCCAAACACCGGCAATCCCGTCGATGCTGGACCAGGCTTGCGATAGTATTTGTTCCGCACTTGCATATTGTCGTGTAGTTCGTTGGCACTTCCACCCACATAATGGGTCGTCGACTTTACAACGTCGCTGAAGGAAAGCCTTTGTTTTTTCAAGGTTCCTTCAATTTCCCGCATGATCCTGTCAGTTTGCTCCACCAAGCCAAGATCACCGTCAAGACATCGTGCTTGGAGCCATGATCGGCCTCCACAAGTCCGAAAGACCAGAGTCACTTCATTGACTGTCGTGACATCGTCTCTGACCGGATCAGTTTTCTGCACAAAGGTAAATAGGCCTAGGGTCTTGGTTTGCGATGGACCAGCAGACAACAAAGAGCCTGGGTCAGGATGATCCTTTCTTTTGGCTTTACAGTCTTCCGGTAGAAACCAGTGCTCATTCATACAAATGAATTCAGGCCCAACCGCTTCGGCGACATGGGCATAAGCTTGGTCAAGGTCTAAGTTGTCTGTCCACAGGCTCACAAACAACTGAGTCTCGCCCCGAATCGTGATGGCGCTACTATCTTCGACAATTGACCGCATAGCACCGGGTTCAACATCACAAAAAACGTCAACTTCCAACTCGACCCCCTCATAGTAGTAATGGGGAACCGGAATGGGATCGAGCAATACATGGTCACCAAACCTCTTCCGGAAAATTGCAACCATAGCATCACGGCTGTTATCGTTTCGATGAATGTAATAGAGCAACAGCCGTCTAAGCGAGGGTTTTTCAAGTTTGGCATCAGGCAGAATTGTTTCGATATAGTCGCAGACAACTTCGGACTGTGCGGTCAAATCGCCAGGTGCAATGATCTCTGAGTTTTCATTCAGAGCCAGCTGGCCACAAGTCCAAGCAGAGTTGCAATCGCGAACTAAAAAGGAATATGGCACCTCGATGGGCATGGCCCAGAGTGATTCGAAAGGTACGAAAGATCGCATTGTATCCCTATCAATTATTGTTATCTGGCCGCCACAATGGCTTAATAGGCTGTAAGAGTAAACTTAGTAGGAGGCTGGGGTATGACTTATTCAAAACTCACAGGACTTTCTCTCGCAGCAGCGTTGGTGTTTTCAACCGGTACTGCCCTAGCGCAAGAACACCAACCCTTGGCTGACGTTCACATCCATTACAGTCATGATGCTTGGGAAATTTTTCCACCAAAAAAAGCTATCGCCATCTTGAACGAGGCCGGGCTGAAGTATGCTTTTGTGTCCAGCTCCAGCGATGATGGCACGCAAATGCTTTATGCTGAAGCACCGGATCTTATCGTGCCAGTCTTGCGCCCTTACCGACGCAGGGGTGAGCTCAGTACCTGGATGCATGATCCCACGCGTCTCGAAAGCCTGAAAAGCCGCCTAGCCAAAAATACCTATGCTGGCATAGGTGAATTTCACGCTTACGGTGACGATATCGAGACAGATGTCTTACAAGGCGTTATCGCGCTCGCCGACCAATACGAGCTGTTTTTGCATGCTCATTCTGACGCCGAAGCCATACACCTGATTTTCAAGCACGATCCTGATGCTCGTGTTCTCTGGGCACATTCCGGTTTTGAAGATCCTGAAGCAGTAGCGGATATGTTGAGGACCTATCCAAGACTATGGTCTGATTTGGCCTTTCGTTCTGATCAAGCCTATGACGGTGAAGTCTCTTCTGATTGGCGCGCCCTATTCGAGGAATTCCCCGCCCGCATTATGATCGGCACGGACACCTACACACCAGAGCGCTGGCCCTATGTTACGACACACGCGGAGTGGACCCGAGAGTGGCTTGCCGATCTGCCAAAAGAACTGGCTGAGAACATCGCGTGGAAGAATGCTGAAAGACTGCTAAAGGCCAGATAGTGCGATATCTGTTTTCATTCTTAGCGTTGTGTTTATGCGGCTTCTCTGCTGCCGCTCAATCCGCCTGCTTGGATGACGTAGAGGGCACAAACTTCCTGCTCATGGAAAGTGACGGTCATAAAATTGTTGTCACTCCCAATCCTCAAAATAAAAAGGTCGGCGAACTGTTCAGAGTCGAGATCAGCCTATGCCATTTGGACAGCGAAGTTACAAAGGTAAGCGCCATAATGCCTGCACACGGCCACGGCATGAACTACCGACCTCAAATATTAAGTCTGCAACCGGGCTTGTACAAAGCTGAGGGGTTTCTCTTTCATATGCCTGGCCTTTGGGAGTTCCGGCTTGAAACAAGAAAGGTTGAAACCGATGGTCAGAGCCGTCGGCTTAGGTTCCAAAAAAAAATTTTGATCACACCATGAAATCCTGGACTTCGTTCTCACTCATTTTGACGTTCTGCGGATTCTTGATTCAGTCGGCATTGGCAGAAGAAAAGGTGAGCTTTTCAGATTCAGAGCTCGCGTTGATCAGGTCCCACGGCCCCTGGCCTGTGCCAACTAACCCTGATCCCAGTAACCGTTTCTCTGGGTCTGAAGAAGCAATCCGCTGGGGCGAGCAACTGTTCAATGATACTCGATTGTCCGGTGAAGGGAACCTCTCTTGCGCTTCCTGTCACCAACAGGAATTGAGTTTCTCCGATGGCCTCACCAGGAGTACCGGAACCACGAAGGTTGATCGCAATACGATCGCACTCGCCAACTTGCGTTTAAACCGTTGGTTTGGGTGGGCGGGCCGTTCTGACACTCTGTGGGCGCAATCCATTCATCCTCTATTGGACAGCCGAGAAATGAATGCTACGGCGCACATTATTGCAGACCGTGTGATAAACTACGAAGACCTAAAAGCTAACTATCAAGCGCTCATCGGCATTAACCCGCTAAGCGAAAGTCCAGAAAACCTCATGGTCAACATTGCTAAAATTCTGGCGGCCTTTCAGGAAACCATTCAAACCCCACCGAGCAAGTTCGATCAACTTCGTAGAGCAGTTACGGACGGCGCTTCAATCGAAACCAACCAAGCCATAGTACGAGGTTTAAAGCTTTTTGTTGGTAGGGGGAAATGTAGTCTTTGCCATTTTGGACCCAATTTCACCAACGGAGAATTTCATGATATCGGGTTGCCCTATTTCTTGGACAATGGTGAGGTCGACACCGGCAGGTATGGTGGCATAGAGCTTCTGAGAAAAAGCCCCTACAATCGTGCGGGAGCCTACAGTGACGAGCCTATCCAAAGTGCCGAGAACAACCCAAGCTATTTCATGCGACTACAACACAGAAATTGGGGTGAGTTTCGTGTTCCCTCTTTGCGCAATGTTTCTAAAACAGCGCCCTATATGCACAACGGTACACTCAAGACACTTGAGGATGTTGTTCACCACTACTCGACAGTCGACATCGAACGCCTACATGCTGACGGAGAAACTATTCTACAGCCCCTCAATCTGACTGACCAAGAGGTTGAAGATCTCGTGGCTTTTCTAGAGACGCTTTAGGATTTGAATTTACGTGCCAGATCACCAGCGGCCTTAGTCAACAACCCGACATCACTGCCCACAGCCACAAAGGTTGCGCCTTGATCTATGTAGTTTTGAGCCAGGTTCAAGTCACCGGTTAGAACACCTGCAGGCTTACCTTTTGCCAAGATACGTTTGATGCCATCTTCAACGGCCGCATTCACTTCAGGAGCACCAGCTTTGCCAAGGAACCCCATGTCGGCGGCAAGGTCAGATGGCCCGATGAAAACACCATCAACGCCGTCGATGTCGGCTATCGCTTCGATATTGCTCATCGCGTTAGCACTCTCGACTTGGACTAACAGGCAAACTTGATCATTTGCGGTCGTTAGATAGTCAGTGATCGTGTTGTATTTGGATGCCCGCGCCAGAGCGGATCCCACACCACGCACACCTTCTGGTGGGTAACGCATGGCCTTCACGAGTTCACGTGCTTGCTCAGCATCTTCCACCATTGGAACCAAAACGGTTTGCGCCCCGGCATCCAGCACCTGTTTGATGATCCAGGTCTCACCAATTGGAACACGAACAACAGCATTGGAGGGAGATGCTTCCAACGCTTGCATTTGAGCAGTCAGAATGGGGAGGTCCGAGGGTGTGTGTTCGCCATCAATTACCAACCAGTCGAACCTAGCATGTCCGCAGAGCTCGGATGAGTTGGCTGTAGCAAGACCAAGCCAAAGCCCGATCTGCAAATCGCCATTGAGCAGTGCAGTCTTAAATTTGTTTTGAGGGGCTGGCATATCTATCTCCTATTCGAAACAACAGTCGACAATACCGTAGGGACCGAAGTCAGCATGAACATGACTGCCTGGCACAGCTTCAATTGGGCGAATGAATGAACCTGACAAAATCACCTGACCAGCCTTTATCTGGCCGCCGTAACTCGCTAACCTTTCCGCCAACCACAGCATAGAGGTGACAGGATTGTTTAAAACCCCTGCTCCCAATCCGGTTTCTTCAACTTCTCCGTTCCTGGAAACAATCGCGCCCATCCAACGAAGATCCGTGGTTTTAGGATCCAGTTGATGCGTGCCGAGA
This sequence comes from uncultured Alphaproteobacteria bacterium, assembly GCA_905480575.1. GTDB lineage: Bacteria > Pseudomonadota > Alphaproteobacteria > UBA7985 > CAJQQZ01 > CAJQQZ01. The sequence continues at coordinate 4,768 of CAJQQZ010000042.1, forward strand.
ACATAGCCGGCATTGGCGGCATTGTCTGAGATTGTATCGACAATATTACGAGTGGTGCCAGTTGATGGGTCCTTACGTAGTATCCTTGTGTCGAGAATTTCCAGCGAAGGACAGACATAGTCTGTCGCTTCTAGAATCGCCTCTTCGCTCAAGTTGCTGTGGTCGAGATCTGACTTCATGACGAAGGCTATTTCGGCCTCTATTCTTGGCTGAATGAACCGTCCTTTAGGCACCGTTGCGCCGCTGGCAAAATACATGTCATCAAAAAGAATGCCTGAGTCCGGTGTGGTGATATTAAGGGCAGCCTGCATTGCTTTTGATGTCAGTCCGATTTTCCAACCGGTGATGCGACGGCCCGCGGCTATCTTCTGGCGCACCAACTCTGCCTGGATTGCATAGGCATCATCCATCGTGGCGTCAGGATGAGCGATAGAAATCAGACCTGTTTGAATACGGGTTTCTTCGGCTTCCAGGAGCCGTTGGCCCGCTTCTACTCTCTGCTCATCAGTTAACATTCAGTTATGCCTCATTGGTTTGAACTTACGGTGACTTTGCTAGCAAGACACAGCCGCAGGATCAAGCTAATCACTCACGCAGTCAGGAGACCACCCGCCCCTCTTTCGGTTTTTGCTTCACTTTTTCAAACGAGGCGGATCAAGCTTCGCTAATTCACAATGAGCATCCAACATCGAAGAAAAATCTTTCGCCCCATAACCCCTCGCTCTGGCTTGAGAGAAAGCCTCAAACGCGGCAGCGCCCATGGGCATTGGTACTTTGGCTTCATGCGCGGCACCGTTTATCAGGGTGAGATCTTTGTGGGCCAAATCTATTGTAAAACCCGGCTCAACATCACCAGCCAAGACTTTTGCTGGCCAAGCGATCTTTAACTGCCCATTAACCGCCGTGGTGCCATAGAGGACATCCAATGTCTTCTCGAGATCAAGACCCATGCCGGTTGCGAATGAAAGCGCTTCTGCATTGAACTGACAGGATGCAACCGCTAGGAAATTATTCACGAGCTTAGTACGTGTCCCAGTGCCTACAGGCCCACAGTGATAGATTGTGCTGCCCATCGCCTCGAGCATGGGCTTCACTAGTGCGAAGTCCTCATCACTGCCGCCAACCATGAAGAGAGACTCGCCAGCGTCAGCGTGACTGGCCAACCGACCTACTGGTGCGTCAACCATCCTCAAACCTCGCCCTTCGGCCTCTTGAGCGAGTTCATCTGTGGTTCCTGGATCGACGGTACTCATATCCAATATGAGCGTACCCGGCTTGGCGTGCTCAAAGATGCCTCCCGGTCCGGCCACAACCGACCGCACGACTTTTGAATCCGGCAGCATCGTTATCACGACTTCTGAAGCAGAGGTTAGTTCCTCCAAATCTTTCGTTGCTTTCGCCTGAAGTTTCTCCAGCTCATCCATCGCTTCTTCGTTGATATCATTAACGATCAGGCGAAATCCCTTGCGGCACATGTTTGACGCCATAGGACGACCCATGCGTCCAAGCCCGACAAAACCTATTGTTTGCATCAGCTTCTTCTCCCTGTTTTAAGAAAACAATAGATCAGCGTCACCGCTTGTCCAGTGCGTGCTGTTAGAAGAGAAGCAACGCTGGCACTAGATTCTTCAATGCGTCTCGCCTAGGTTACGAACGGTTCAACAAAGGGATCCGACTATGACAGAAAACATCACAGCTGGCGGCGCCATTTTTGCTCGGCTTAAGACCTTGGGTGTTGACTATGTTTTCTGTAACTCAGGCACTGATTTTCCACCCATCATCGAAGGACTGGCCGAAGCAGCCGCTAAGGATCAAGTGCTGCCGCATGCCATTGTCATTCCTCATGAACACCTGGCTATGGGCATGGCTCATGGTTATTGGCAATCGACTGGAAAAACCCAAGCAGTCATGCTCCACACCAATGTGGGTCTCGCCAACGGCACAATAGGCGCCATCAACGCAGCCCACGACAATGTACCCGTGATCATTATGTCTGGCCGGACACCTACAACAGAGAAAGACCATTTCGGATCACGAACTGTTCCGATTGGTTGGGGCCAGGAAATGAGAGATCAAACTGCCCTGGTTCGCGAAACCTCGAAGTGGGATTATGAACTGAGATTTGCCGACCAAACTGTCGAACTGCTGGACAGGGCCAGCGCGATTGCGAACTCCACCCCTAAAGGGCCGGTCTATTTGTGCCTTCCGCGCGAGGTTCTATGTGACACGATTGATGTATCGAAGTTAGATAATCCTCCATCAATGGCACCCGCGCAAACAACAGCGCCATCCTCCGACATTGAGCAGCTTGCTGATTGGATTGCTGAGGCTGAAAACCCTGTGATCTTCTCACAGAGAGGAACAGGAACGGCTCTAGGTTTTGAAACTCTTTGCAGGCTTGTCGATGACTGGGCGATCCCTGTGAACTCCTATTGGGCACAATCTCCTGCCATCGCCACAGATCACCCTATGCATGTCGGTGTTGATCCTTCGCCATGGGTTGAGGATGCCGATCTGATTATCTTGATTGATGCAATGGCCCCTTGGGCGCCAGACTTACACAAACCTTCTCCTAACGCCAAGATCGTTAACATTGGCCCCAATCCCCTGTTCTCAAGAACGCCTGTTCGTAATTTCCCCTCCCACCTTTCGTTGGCGGGAGAAACAACGTCAATCATATTAGAACTTGCAAAGCATCTAGACGCTAAACGCTCTTCGCAAAGGCAAAGAGTCCTAGAACGCAAGCAAGAAGTCGCAAAGAGCTCAAGTGATATCAGATTAACTTTGCTGGAAGCCGCCGGGTCTGGCTGCGGTCCCGCTATGACAAAGGCCTGGGTGGCTAAATGCCTTTCTGAAGCAATTGAAAGAACAGACAAAGAAACGACTGTCACTTCCGAACTAGGCTGCCCTCTGGCTTTCATGAAAATCAAAAACTTCGACGGCTATCGTCAGGAGCCTCATGCTGGCGGATTGGGGTATTCTCTACCTGCTGCTATGGGGATTCAACTCGCCGAACCAGATAGATTAGTCTTTGCTACGATGGGCGATGGTTCCTATATCTTCGCTAATCCGACGGCCTGTCACCAAGTTTGTGAAGCACTGGAACTTCCTGTCATCACTTGTGTTCTCAACAACGAAGAATGGGGCGCTGTTCGGCACTCAGTAACAGGTCTTTATCCTGACGGTTACGCCGCTAAGGCCAATCAAATGCCACTAACAACACTTAAACCTTCTCCTGATTTCACCAAAACGGCAGAGGCCAGTCGCGCCTATGTTGAACGCGTGGAAAGGGGTGAAGATCTTCCGGCAGCTCTAGACCGAGCGATAGAAGTCGCAACAAACGAGCGTCGACAAGTCTTACTCGATATAAAAATCTGCTGATAAAGCCTAACGCTGAGGCTCGGTGTAATAAGGCAGGTTTTCAATACGTGGGGTGTATTCACCGGCTTCACGCAAATTGTCCAAATGCGCGACAATATCCTCCAAACGAGCAAACCAAACATCTTTGCTGTTCATGGTCTCTTTCATCCACTTCTCAACCAGGCGCCATCGTGCCAAGCGGCCTGTCAGAAACGGATGGAGGATCAACATGAAAAATCCACCAGCTTCATACTGTGCATCAAACTCTTCCCAGAACGCAGCCAAGCCTTCGGAAGGCGCTTTGACCGGCATCATGTAATCAATCTCAGAATAGTGCGCGAAGGGTGGCCAATCATCCGTGCCCCAATGAACAGGCATCTCGTAAAGTTCGCCTTTTTCAGTCTTCATTGCATAAGGAATATCATCAGCCATAAGAGATGAGTCGTACCGCAGGCCATGTTCAATCATCAGATCGATCACAGTCTGGTTTATATTATAAACTGGAGCGCGATACCCTCGAGGCTTTCCACCGCAGATCTTTGTATATGAGGCTAGAGCGCGTTCAAACCAGTATTTCTGATCGCTTTCTGTCTCTATGGGATCTTCGTGTAGATAGCCATGGTGACCAATTTCATGACCATCTTGTAAGATGGCTTCCACTGTCTCTGGATATTGTTCCAAACACCAACCGGGAATGAAAAACGACTGTTTGATCCCGAGCCTTTTGTAAGTGTCGAGAATGCGCGGTAGAGCCACCATCGGCCCATAGCGCCCCATTGAAATGGGGTACAACCGTTTGTGACTATCATCCGGCCTAGAAATGTGGATCAGGCTGTCGGCGTCCATATCGAATGTAACGGCGACAGCGCACTTTGCACTATTGGGCCAGGGGATTGGGTTTTGAATCATCGCTCTCAAGCTCCATCAATTATGTGAGCACTCTTGGCAGGCCAACTCAGGTAAAATTCATCCCCTGCTCCATGGTCCAATGTCGACAATTCCCGTTCCTGAAGCTGAACTTTGAACTCTGTGCCGTCGGCCGCTTCTAAGAACAACGTCACAACAGAGCCGATGAACTCTTCAGAGATCAAAGAACACTGTACTGAATTTTCTGACTTTGTTGCTTCTCTTGTGATTTGCACAAGGTCGGCTGAGATCACGAAAGTTGTTTCTTGGCCTTCCAATAGATCGCCAGCTTCGACAACGTAAGTACCTGAAGCGGCGATGACTTCTGCTTTACCCTTTGTGACTTTTACGACTTTGCCGGAAATAATATTATTACGTCCAACAAACTCCGCGACAAAACGGTTAGCAGGCTCGCGGTAGATATCTCTCGAACTGCCTATCTGAGCAATCTCACCTTGAGACATGATCACAACGCGGTCCGCCATCGCAAAAGCCTCAGACTGAGAATGAGTTACGTAGACAAATGTGATGCCCAGCTCGCGCTGCAACTTTGTCAGAACTGATTGCATACGGATAACCAAGTGAGCGTCCAAAGCCGATAGAGGTTCATCCAACAATAGGAGCTTCGGCTCTGTGACCAAAGAGCGGGCCAATGCAACACGCTGGCGTTGTCCACCAGAAAGTGTTGCCACATTGCGTTCTGCAAACTCACCAATCCCCAATCGGTCTAACCACTCAAGCGCCCGCTTCTTGCGTTCAGCTGCAGGGACTTTGCGCATCTTCAGACCGAACTCGACGTTCTCTCTTGCATTCAAGAATGGGAACAAAGCAAGGGATTGCCAAACCATCGGCGTATCACGATCATGGGGTGGCACGTCATTCATCAGCTCGCCGCCGATCCTGATTTCCCCTTCGGTGGGTTGCTCTAAGCCAGCGAGCATACGCAGTGTCGTCGTTTTTCCACAGCCAGACGGGCCCATGATGGCCACGAATTCACCTTTGCCTATAGTCAAATCCATCGATTTGACAGCAACGAAATCGTCGAAACGTTTGACCACTGACTCTAGTTCGACGAGAGGCTCGCTTTGTGGGTTACTCATTGCGCAGAGGCTTCCTTGGGCCGGGTCATAAAGAAGATTTGAGCGATAATGACCAAAGTCATTGAGGTAATGAACACAAAAGTGCCAATAGCGTTGACTCGAGGGTCGATGTTGCCTGTCACAATTTCCATAATCATGACGGGTATCGTTTTGTTGAGACCCGAGACGAACCAAGCAACAGCGAACTCATCGAATGAGACAGCCGCCGTCAAACAAAGCGATGAAACGATTGCTGGCTTACAGAAGGGAAGGATGACTTCTTTCATAGCGCGCCATTCACTGGCGCCTAAATTCCAGGCTGCCGCTTCCAGATTTTCATCGATCTGGTTTAAGCGGAGGCGAATAATAGCCATGGCGAACGGCGCGGTCATAACGGAATGGGCGATAACAATTGAGTAGATTTGCCCCGAGGTACCGATCTTCGAAAACCAAGCCAACATCGCCAAGGCCAAAATGATCAAGGGAATTGTTGGTGGCAAAAGAACCAAAGCCAGATAAGGTCCCTTAAAACGGAAATTGTATCTGAAATCAGAGTAGGCCGTGGCAAAGCCAAGTGCTGTCGCAATCACGGCTGTACAGCTGGAAACAATGACAGAGGTTTTGGCCGCTTGCCAGACGTCACTGTCATTCCAAATAGTCTCATACCAGTGCCACGTAAACGATTCGAGTGGGATCGTTGGAAACCGAGCCGAGTTGAATGAAAAGATCATCGAGAAAATGATTGGCGAAAAAATGAAGACGAAAATCAGGCCAATGTAGATCCAAAGGAACCACTTGAGAGTATTGGATTCTTTCATCGGCTGGCCCTCTTCTTATAGGCCAGAGCCAAAGCGGCAAAAGCAATGGTGATCAATGTCGCCATCATAACAACCGCTACAACCGCCGCCCGCGGCCACTGCTGTCCAGATTTAGTGGTATCGATGATCAAAATCGGCAACGTCGGTGGCTTCGATCCGCCCAAATAGTAAGGACTAACAAAATCGCCAAATGAGAGGATAAAGCAGAAAAGGGCTGCTACGATGAGACCTGTCTTCGCCAAAGGTATGATCACCGAATAGATGGTTTTGATCGGCGAACATCCGAGATTCTTCGCTGCTTGAATGAGATTTTTATCTACGTTTGCCAAAGAAAAGGTCTGCAAGATCACAACGAGCGGCAAGCAAAGCGTCATGTAACCGACAAGAGTGCCAAACATTGTATTCAGCATCGTGTAGGGTCCAAGACCAACATAACTCAACATCGCATTGATTACGCCTGATTCCGCGAGGATCACGTACCATGAGAAAATGCGTACCAGGTAGGACGTGAAGAAAGGGATAATCAGAAGAAAGATCACCCAACGTCTGACATTGTCTGAAACTTTAAAAGCCAGCGCAAAAGAAGCGGGAAAAGCAATCACGGTCGCTATGATCGTCGATAAAGAAGCCAAACCGAAAGTGAGATAGTAAGAATCCCAGAAATAATTCTTACTGAACATTTTTATCCAGTTTTTCATCTCGAAGGCTTCAATCATGCGGTAGTTCTTCACGAGGAAGAAAGACATGGCGATCATGAAGAGAAGAGGCCCGACGAAAAACAGCAATTGCCAGACGATAATCGGGGTTCGCCACACCATGGCGTAGAGATTAAAGCGGCGCTTTTTCTGAGTGCTTTTTTTCTGTGTGTTCATATGAGCTTTGAAGTTAGGGGCTTCGACCGCGAGTGCCGAAACCCCTTACCTCAATATGCTTATGACTAAGCGTTTTTATATTCTGACCAGAAATCATTCCAGTCTTCAAGGCTCTGCTGTTGTGGGATGTCGCGGTAGTGAATGCGACCTTCTTTGATCAGCGTGATCGGGTCATTGGCCATTCCGTCGACCTGGCCTGTACGTTGCGCTTCCTTTGGATCAACTTCGTTCAGCAACTTACGACCACCTTTGGTAATCGCGAAACCTGGGTAGGCCGCCATTTGCGCTGATTTAACCTGCCCTTCCGGTGAGGTCATATATTGAATGAAATGTTTCACCTGGTCAGCTTTGTCCGAACCTTTACCGATGCAATAGGATTCCGTCCACTGAATGCCACCTTCTTTTGGCACAACGGAAGCGACAGGAGCACCGTCCTTTTCAAGAACACCTGTAATCCAGTCACCGATGCCACACATGGCCTGCATTTCACCGTTCTTTAGCGAGTTAAATGTGCCACCGTAGTCAAAGAAACCACCAACCTGTGAACGAAGGCTCATGGTTGTTTCCTGAACCGCGTTCCAAGCCGCATCATCAAGATCCCAAAGGCCAGCACCGTTGCCGTTTTTCAGGCTCATCATGCCAAGGCTTGGCAAGTGCCAATCGAAATGGCCAACTTTGCCTTGGATCTCTGGCTTCCAGAAACAAGCGTAGCTCGCTGCTTCTTCTGCTGAGACTGCGTTCGTGTTGTATGAGACACCGAGATGGCCGCAACGAACCATTACTGAATGAAGCTTACCGGCTGCCCAGTGACCCGGGAAGTTGGTGAAGTCTTCATGCAACATATCATCGAAATTATAGTCAGCTGGATTGAGCTCATCAATGTAACCAGCGGCGTTCAGCTGCTGAACAAATTCGCCATCCGACAAAATAACATCATAAGTACCGGGTGGTGATTGTGCGATCAGCGCCAACATATTATCGCCGCCTGCATAGTACTTCGGCTTGAACTTCACATTATTGGCTTCTTCATAAGCACCTACGATATCTGCTTCACCGTGGCCGTACCAAGCGAGCATATTTATCTCAGTGGTTTGCGCCCAAGTACGATGAACGAAAGGTGTCGACAGCACTGTCGCTGCCGCGCCGGCGGCTGAATATTTCAGCACGTCGCGGCGTGACGGTTTAAAGATGGTCTTTTTGGACATGAATTCTCTCCCCTGTTTATATGGTGCCCTTCCGGGCTTGTCTTTGAAGCGAATGAAATTCATTTCGAATTTCCTGCTGCATGCAACTAACCAGAATTCGCTTTACCAGTCCAGCTGCCAGCGAAGTTTCGGAGTCAGAAACTTCGATCATCTGCCTTTAGTGGTTTAAAGCTAAGTCAATCACCCTCATTCTCAAAATTTATCATTTTTATGATTTGATAAATTATGTTTATGTCAAACTAGCTATCTGATGCCTCATCTAAGCGTTGGGAAAGTAGATTCACCACCATGACGCCAGCATCGGTCAGTCGGGCTTGTTTGTAGAAGAGACCGATCCTGATGTTACCAAGCTTCGGGAAACCCTGTTTCTCGCTCAGTACGTTCATCCCTTCCTGAAGCGTCTTTTGCGTGAGAGCAGTTACCCCCAATCCCGAATTCACTGCCTGCTGTAATTCGCCAATACCAAGGCTTGTGAAAGCGACACGCCAACGTCGTTGATTTTGAGCCAAGGCTGCAATCATTCGGTTGCGATATTCACAACCCTCTGGATGAACCAACAGAGGAATTACTGCGTCATCCCTTGGAACGAATCCCTTTGCTGCTGCCCATACCGGGGTATCCTCCCAAATGCGCACGAGAAAAGGATTATCGCCACTGGCGGACAGCCCGACCACAACATCGAGTTCATCACGGTTAAGGGCTTCGACCAAGTTTCTAGACAGGTTGCAATGTATTTCAAGGGTGACGTCTGGATGCTCGCTGACGAAATCGGCCAGGACTTTCTGCAAGTAAGAAACAGCATAGTCATTCGGTAAACCAATGCGTAGACCACCATTCGCGGCTGGCGCGGTGAAATGGGATACTGCTTCGTCGTTGATTTGTAAAATTTGGCGGGCAAACTGTGCCAAAGCCTCCCCTGAATCGGTGAGTTTCACTGATCTACCGGATTGCTCGATTAACTTGCATTCTAAAAGGGCTTCCAAGCGGCCTATCTGTAAACTGATAGCGGGCTGGGTCCTGCCCAAAGCTTCTGCTGCGCGTGTATAGCCGCCCAGGTCAATCACTGTTGTTAGGGTCCGCAGGAGATCCGTCGGTAGGTTTGTTCTAGGCATAAAGCATTAGCATTTGATATTATTGCATAAGAACTATAAATTTTTCATATCCAATAACAACCCGTATTCTGCGAATATGATGAACCGAGAAGAATTCCATAGAAACTTCAAAGTTTCCGGCCCAGCAGTCACGCCCGTTGTTCATGTTGTTGATGATGAGCAGATCACTCGAAACCTGGAAATCATTATTGGTGAAGGGGCCCAGGGTGTTTTCCTGATTAATCATGACTTTGGTGTCGACGAATTTCTGCCTCTCATACGCAATGTCAGAGATCGGTTTCCAAACCTGTGGATTGGACTTAACTTTTTGGCTGTTACGGGGCTAAAGGCTTTCCCAATACTGGGTCAATTACAGTCCGAAGGCTGTCCGATTGATGCCTACTGGGCCGATGATGCCAGGATCGATGAAAGACGTAGCCCGAATGACCAAGAAGAAGCTGTGTCAATTACGAGTGCCCGATTGAACTCAGATTGGAATGGCCTCTATTTTGGTGGGACTTGCTTTAAGAAACAGCGCGACGTTCCACCAGAACACTATGGCCTTTCGGCTTCTCTGGCGGCCGATCATATGGATGTTGTCACCACATCGGGCATAGCCACGGGTCAAGAAGCCGATGGCTCAAAAATAGAAGTTTTCCGGGAGGCTATTGGCAATAAACCAATGGCCTTGGCCTCAGGGATCACGCCTGAAAACGTTGAAACCTACCATGAAGTCGATTGCTTCCTGGTTGCAACCGGCATTAACTTCAAAGGCGATTTCTACAATATAGATCCAGCTAGATTGCGGAAGCTGATCAACGTTACAAAAACAATGGGTGGAGGGAAAATCCATGGCTGAGCAACGCAGCAAAGGACCACGTGACAACCGGTGGTATCTCAACATCATGGCACCGAACACCAAAGGGGAAAAGTTCGCTTGGCTCGACCCTACGTCCATTTACATCAACGGTGAAGCCTTCCACGACTTGTTGGATGACTTGCAGGCGGATCTAGAAGGCGTCGAATGTGATGTCGTGGCTGGCCTTGATGCGATGGGCTTTGTTCTTGCCGCTGCTCTCGGCACCAGATTAGGCGTGGGTTTTCTCCCAATCCGAAAAGCTGGGAAACTTTGTGTCGACACAGACAAAGTTTCATTTTCCAATTACTCCGGTCGCACCCAAGACATGGAGATGCGCCTGCCTGCCTTTGCTCCGGGAACAAAAGTGCTGCTCGTCGACCAGTGGGTTGAAACCGGTGGCACAATGGACGGTGCAATCCGCTTGGTTGAACGTCAGAAAGGGGTCGTGGCCGGACTAGTGGCGGTTGCCATTGAAGACAATGATCGCACCAACGAGTATCGACGCAAATACCCCTGCATATCGGCAGTTGTTCAAGGCTCAAAATGGCAAGAAGAATGCAATCAACAAAAGTTGAATTCCTTCGCATCGTACAAGCCAGAACTAGCCTTTCCTAGAAGCCGTTGAGGGAAGGACTCTAGCTACTGAAGGGCGAAATTAGGGCTTAATTTGGGTCAAGCTAAGCCTAAAGCGCCCAGGTCTACCAGAAAAATCGAGACTCTTTTCGATAGTTAATCTGTGGGTAAACCAGAGCATAGCCGCCGGCTATTCTTTTTGAGCCAACATCACTTCAATAAAGCCTGCCGTCAAAATCAAAACGCTGCCAAGAATTTCTCGCCAACCAAATGCTTCATCTGCCCAGAACGCCGCGCTGACCGTGCCAAAGACCAGTTCAGCCAAAATGAGAATACTGAAAAGACCGGCTCCAATGCGAGTCGGAGACCATGTGATCAAAATATTGGTTGGCAGGAAGAACCCTAAGCAAAGCAACAAGAACCAGGGTGCAAGGGCGATCCACACCTCACTTGGAGGAATCGGGCCAAGCTCTGCGACCAGGAGAAAAGATTGAGCAACCGCGAAAAGCCCTCCATAGACAAAAAAAGCAAAGAGCATGGGGAAAACCCCTTCAATACGGGAGACTTGAACCCTTGCGGCCCCAGAAGCGAACATGGCACCACCCAAAAGGGCCAACCAGTCGCCAGCATTTTGCGGTAATGGAAGACCCAAATCTTGACCGATGACAATCCAAACGCCGAAAAGTGAGAGCGGCAAACTAATCGCTCTTCGCCAGCCAGGTGATTGGCGCAGCAGCGTCATTTCAATAATCGTCGCCCATACTGGTGTTAGATAGAACAACAGCAAGGCGCGCATAACATCGGTTAGTAGAAAACTGTTGGCGTAGCAAACAATCCCACCGCCCATTAAGAGACCAGCAAGCGGAAGATTCAGTCCGGTTTGCTGCCCCTTGAACCACCGCCAAAGCGCAATTGGCGCAAGCAAAAGGAAACAAATCAAATATTGGGCAATCGTTCCCCAGCCACCTGTCATCCCAGCCGCCTCTAATGCCCGCTGGGGGAGCCAATAGAGCCCCCAAGAACCCGCCGCGAAGAAAAGTCCGATACAGATTAGATTGAAATGTAGGCTACGCACGGCGTTGGATTTAATTGTTGTGACAAAGACTTTAGGCAATAGATAGCCCTTCCCAGCTTGTCAAGATTAAGCGTGACAAGCAGAGTGTCATTTGTTTTTTCAAACACCTGGGCATGTAATTTTGCAGTCTTGTTTGTTTCCAACTGAGGCTTTTTGAATCTTCGCTCCGGATGTTTTGGTAAATGGTTGCTTGCAATCAGCGAGAGGAGTTCAGACTATAAGACGGGTCCCAAATTAGTTTTGTAGCTGTTGACTGGAAGCAACCCGACCTATCTAACCGCTCGGTTCATACCACCATCCGACAGTATGCTTTGGCCATTGATGTAACGGGCGCCATCGCTGGCGAGAAAAACACAGGTCTGTCCAATCTCTTCAAATGTTGCTGGACGCTGTGCAGGGATAGACTTTCGAGCAAATTCCGATAGGTTTACATTCTCGCAGAAACCCGGGAGTAGGTTGTTCATTCGAATTTCGTGCCGCGCGTAATGTCAACGGCGGAGTAAAAGTCTGCCATTGGGGCGGAGCAAAAGTAGGCCAGTTTGTTTGATTTTTGGGTATGTCTTCTGGCCTCTGCAGGGGCCAGAAGACATTGTCCGTCATTGAGACCTATGATGGGTGTTGTTTG
>CAJQQZ010000043.1 GCA_905480575.1 uncultured Alphaproteobacteria bacterium
GATCTCCATCGTCCTAACAATACAAAAGTTGATGCGGTTGATAACGACTGGGACAAGTTCTCTTCGTTCGCTTCTTATGATTCATTTACGGAATCATGGCTTAGGGAAGCACACCGTGTATTGAAGGATGACGGCACGATATGGGTCATTGGCTCCTATCACAATATTTTCCGTGTAGGAGCAACGTTACAGGATCTGGGATTCTGGATTTTGAATGACGTTGTTTGGCGTAAATCCAATCCAATGCCGAACTTCAAAGGTAAGCGTTTTACAAACGCACATGAGACCATGATTTGGTGCTCAAAAGACAAAGATGCAAGATACAAGTTCAATTACGAAGCAATGAAAGCCCTCAATGAGGACCTTCAAATGCGGAGCGATTGGCTACTGCCTATTTGTAACGGTAATGAACGGATAAAGGACAAGGAGGGGAATAAAGCCCATCCGACCCAAAAGCCTGAATCGCTGCTTTACCGTGTCATACTAGCGTCGACCGAGCCTGGGGACCTTATTTTAGACCCCTTCTTCGGCAGTGGCACCACTGGTGCAGTTGCAAAGAAACTCAGTCGTCGTGTCCTCGGTATTGATGAGGACGCCAATTATGTCGAGATTGCTCGTGAGCGCCTGAGAAGGGCTCAACCAGTATCCGATACCGACCTATTAACCACCCCACGAAAGCGTGAACAGCCCCGCATCCCCTTTGGCTCTCTCCTAGAAAAAGGATTGTTGGAACCTGGCACGCGCTTGCATGGACCAGGCGGCCGATATGCCGCGACGGTTCGTGCTGACGGTTCACTGAAATCTGATCAGTGTTCGGGGTCTATCCATCAGGTGGGAGCTCAATTACAGGGCGCACCATCATGCAATGGTTGGACCTTCTGGAACGTAGACGTCGAAGGCAGATCCGTCTCCATCGATGCCCTGCGCCAGCAAGTACGTACTGAGCTTTATGGCTAAAACAATTTGGAACGCCTGACTGTATTCCAATATTTCAGGGCATGCTTGACGATAAATTTCATGATCGTCGCGAGAGCTTAGTCAGTCAGCCGGTTGGGGAGGTACTTTGTTGCCTCCCCCCATTTTTTTCTTCCAAAAACTATCTAGATTTTCTGCTCTCACGTTGAACCATTTCTTCTTCCACCGAAAGAATCGGATCTCTGATGTTTGAGCGAGAATGTCTCCCGCCGTACCCACCAGTTTGTAACCAACCAACGTCCCGCGCTTGAGTTGGCGGTCAAAATCTGTTTCGAAGATGTTAGACCGCACCAAATGAACCGCCTAACGATTATCCCACACAACAATATCGCCTGTGGTCCACTTGTGGCGATATGGATGGCTCTTGGTTTGAGTGTGAAAGTACAAAAACCATTCGTGCAATTGATGACGTTAGGCCGGAACCCCTTATTTCATCGCGTGTTTAACGATCTTCTTCATTGTTGTTGGTAAAGCTTGATCGACAAGGTTGCGGGGATGGCACCAAAAAGCTTCCTGCCAGTTTTGGGAGAGGTCCGCGTTAAAGTTTTTCATTTGAGACTTTGCCAGTTTGATTTTCACAACTTTCATTTCGAAATGAAAATGGGTGAAGGTATGCTTGGCTTCTCCGGCCAACAACTCCCAATCATAGCCTTGGTCCAAGTTCGCTTGCTTCAGACTCTCTTCCAGAGCCTGAGGCTGTTCGACCCAATCACTGGTCGGAACTTCCATCATCCCGCCCAGCATGGCCTTTTCTTCTCTTCTTCTGAGCAGGATCGAACCATCGTCGGTCTCAATCCAGTAAGCAAAACAGAACTTAGTCGGCTTGGGCTTTTTAGGCGTCTTCTTTGGCAGGTCCACTGCCGTACCTTTCTCTCGTCCATCACAGAGATCTGATAGCGGACAAAGCATACAAGCCGGTTTCTTCGGCACACAGATTGTGGCGCCCAAATCCATCATTGCCTGTGCAAAGTCACCGGCTCTCTGATCTGGTGTGACCCAGTCGGTCTTCTCTTTTATCTCAGGCTTAACTTTGGGAAGTGGCGTGTGGAGATCGAACACTCGGGAGATAACCCGCTCTATATTGCCATCGACGACGACGGCGCGTTGATCAAAAGCGATCGAGGCGATGGCCGCCGCTGTGTAGGTGCCAACGCCTGGCAGTTTTAGGAGGTCCTGTTCAGCGCTTGGGAAAACACCTTGGCAGTTATCTTGAACAAATTTCGCACAGCGATGAAGGTTTCTAGCCCTAGCGTAATAGCCCAGTCCTTGCCATGCATGCAGGACATCGTCCAATTCTGCATTCGCCAGATCACGAAGTCGTGGCCAAAGGTGAAGGAATCGGGCAAAGTAAGGCCCAACGGTTGCCACAGTTGTTTGCTGTAACATGATCTCAGATAGCCAAACATGGTAGGGATCTGACGTCTCTCCAGCTTTGGCGCGCCAGGGTAAATCTCGCCGATGCTCGTCGTACCAGCGGAGCAATAAGGGTGCAAATGAACTTCTTTTCTCGCTGGTCATGGAGTTGATGTGTCAGATAATCCAAAAGGGGCTAGGGGCGGTCGGATCACCGAGCATGGCTGGGTTCCTGACACAGGAGTAACCCATCGCTATCGAAAAGGGAAGATGCGGCCATTGACGGCGACCCTGGCCAAAGTCAATCGCCAGGCTTCGGGAAAACGCAGCCCCATCGAAAGCGAGCTATCCTCCAATTGGCAGGCCGTTGTCGGTCCAGAGATCGCGCAAATAACACTGCCCCTGGAAATAAAGTTTCCCAGCGCAAAAGAACGCTTAGGCGGCAGCTTGCTGTTGGCAGTTAAAGCAGCGCGTGCCTTGGAGATACAGCACCGGGAACCTCAGTTGATCGAGAGAATTAACCGATTTCTTGGATATGGTGCGGTTGCGCGCATCAAGTTAAGGCAAGGTTCAGTTTCATCACCTATTATTGATAGGGTCGAAGAAGTTAAAGAGCTGGAGTCGGTCCCCGAATCCGAGTTAGAAGAATCGGGTATAGACTTCAATCAAGTAAAAGACCCGGAACTACGCCAAGCTTTGGTTGGCTGGATCGGGGTTTTAGCGGCGAGGAATCGGAAAAAATCCGAGTCGCAATAGGACTAAACTGTGAGCCTTTCTTGAGGGCTTGCTTTTATGAATTTCAATCATTAACACAACATTTGGTATGTAGGAGACAAAAATTGCGGAACAGGTTGCGTTTCTTCTTAGGTTTATTTTTTGCAATTGGCTTGCTAGCTGGGACTCAGATTGCCCCTAACGCTGCAAATGCGCAGGATGCTACCCCGGCGAGTCAAAACGACGGTGGTACAGGAATAGGTGTGTTTGAGGATGACCGAATTCTCGGTGATCTCGATGCTCCGGTGACGATTGTCGAGTATTCTTCAATGACGTGCCCACACTGTGCGGCTTTTCACAACGGCGCCTATGATGATGTGGTTAAGGAATACATTGATACTGGCAAAGCTCGCCTGATCTATCGTGATCTACCCTGGAATGGTCTGGCCTTCCGTGCTGCGCTCGTTTCACGTTGTTTACCGGAAAAGCGTTACTTTCCTTTCGTAAAACGCATTTTCTCTACGCAGGCAGAATGGACAAAACAAGAGGAAGCTGGCCTCATTCAACTGGCAAGTCTCGCTGGTGTTAATGCCGTGAAATATAGAGAATGCATCGAAGACAAAGCAGAGCAAGAAAAAATCCTGCTTCGTCGCCAGCAAGCTCTTGAGGAACTCAAAGTTTCTGGAACACCTTATTTCTTCATAAATGGCGAAGCGGTCAACGGTGCACGCAGCATCGATGCATTCCGCAAAGTTATCGACCGTGCGTTGTCCGACGCAGGCGTTGAATAAAGACTGATTTTCGGGGGATAGCTTGGTCAATTTTACAAAATTAAAGCTGCTGGGTTTTAAATCCTTTGTAGAACCAACCGAGCTTCCCATCCGAACAGGGCTGACAGGTATCGTCGGCCCTAACGGTTGCGGGAAATCGAACCTTGTTGAGGCACTGCGTTGGGTAATGGGGGAAACCTCTGCCAAACGCATGCGCGGCTCTGGCATGGAAGATGTCATCTTCAATGGTACAACCGACCGCCCAGCGAGAAATATTGCCGAAGTCCATTTAGCTGTTAACAACTCAGACCGGAAAGCACCTGCGGCTTTTGCTGATTTCGATGAAATCGATATCACCCGGCGCATTGAGCGCAATAAGGGCTCAAACTACCGCGCTAACGGCAAGGAAGTCAGAGCTAGAGATGTACAGTTACTCTTCGCTGATTTGGCGTCCGGCGCTGGCTCGTCTGCGCTTGTTGGTCAGGGCAAAATCGGTGCGCTGATCAATGCTAAGGCTACCGAGCGCCGCTCTATTCTGGAAGAAGCCGCAGGGATTACGGGTCTCTATAGTCGCCGTCATGAAGCCGAGTTGCGACTGAGAGCGGCGGAGACCAATCTTACCCGTCTTGAAGACGTGATGGACGCTTTGGGTTCGCAGTTGCGAAGCCTGAAGAAGCAAACCCAGCAAGCCAACAGATACCGCGAAATTTCCTCGCAGATTCGCAAACAACAGGCTTTGTTGTTCTACGTTGATTGGTTGACAGCGAAAAACGCTCAAGAAAAAGCCAATCAAGCTTACAACCAAGCTGAACAAGAAGTAGCACAACGGATCGAACGAGTTGCTTCTGCTAGTCGGGAACAAGCTCAAGCCGCCTCTGCCTTGCCGGAACTCAGAAAGCAAGAAGCGGAAGCGGGCGCTGCTTTGCAGAGATTGCTGGTTGAGCGTGATCGCCTGACCCAAGAGAAGAACCGCATTGCACAAGAGAAGGCCAAAACGGCTGAAGCCCTTGATCAGGCTAAGAGCGATGTTGAGCGGGAAGAAAAGCGCTTCATTGAAGCTGAGCATTTGTTGCTCGCTCTAGAGCGTGAACAGCTCGAGCTGGAAAAAGACGACTCAATCAAAGACGGCGAAGTCGAAGAAGCAAAAGAAGCCTCAGAGAAACAGCAAGTTGTCGTCCAAGAACTCCAGCAAAAGGTCACTGAGCTGACACGTCAGAAAGCGCAATTTGCCGCCGACCAGGCCGCTGCTCAGCGCCGCTTGAGTGAGCTAAGCCGTCAAAAAGACCAAGGTGAAAACAAACTTGCTCAATTCCAAAGTCGTTTAAAGCAGCTCGAAGAGAAACTGATAGAGCCAGATTTGTTCGATCAGATTAAAACTGATGCCCGCAAGGCCGGTGAGCATCTGGATCAGGTTCGTGAAAACCTGGAGACAGCCGAAAGCCAGTTGGCTGAAGAGCGCGAACGGGCGGAAGAGGGACGATCTGGCCTTCAAGAAGTCGAAGGCTACGTTCAGGAAATTCTTGCTGAGATCAAAGGTCTCGAAGCACTTTCACAGTCCGAAGGTGGTGAAATTGAAGGCGAGCCTGTTCTAGGGCAAATCAAAGTTCAGCCGGGTTACGAGACCGCGCTCGCTGCGGCGATGGGGGCCTTCCTCGACTACCCACTTTCAAGCGACGATGGCACCAGTGGTTGGCGTGCGGGCAGTACACCGGCACCGGCCTTTGCGTCGGGACAAAAAACGCTTGGCGAAGTAACAGACGCACCGGCCGCAATCGGGTCAGCACTGACTTCCGTTGCGGTCGTTGAAAATGACGATGATGGAGATCGTTTGCAAGCGAGCCTAGTTGCTGGCCAATCGCTGGTTTCCAAGTCAGGCCGCTATTGGCGCTGGGACGGTCTGCACCTTATGCCAGGGCAACAGGACACTTCTGCCGCGGTTAAGCTGGAGCAGAAAAACCGCCTCGAGCAACTGCGTAAAGATTTAACAGCGAGAGAAGCCGATCTAGAGATTGAGAAGTCTCGCCAAGAAGGTGCCAACGAGAAACTGCAACGAGCTGTCGAGCGTGAACGTTCCCTCAGAGATGACGTCAAGCAGGCCTATCAAGCCTTTGCAGAAGCAAAAGACAAACAAGCCACCGCGGAAAAAGATAATTCCAACGCGCAAACGCAGCTCGATTCAGTTAATCGTGAAATCGAAAGACTGAGAGAAAGCTTGGATGAAATTTCTGCTGCTAACCTAATAGCAGAGCAAGAAGCCGAGACTTCAGACGCCCAGGAGCACCTGGACGGTGAGATAAAAGTCGCTGATTTAGATTTGGATGCAGCGCGGTCCATTCTTGCCGACAAGAATGCTCATTACATCGGCCTCACCAAAGAGCTGGAGTTGAAGCAACAACGCGCAACCCGCATTGCCAATGAAATTACTCAATGGAACCAACGGAAATTTGACGCCGAGCGCCACAAGAAAGAACTGGCGGTTCGTGTGGGGGATCTAACCTCTGCCTTGTCGGAGTTGGAAGCCGCACCTGACACGATTACTGAGAAGCTTGTCGTTTTGGCTGAAACCATCGACCAAGCATCCATCAAACGTAAGAAGATGGGTGACTTGCTGGTCGAAGGAGAAACCAGACAGAGAGATGCAGATGAAGCATTGAGGAATGCTGAACGGGCGGCCTCTGAGGCTCGGGAAACCCGCGCGCGCTTGGATGCAGAGAAGCTGCACACGAAAGAACGCATGGACGATTTGTTAACGCAAATTCATGATCGCCTTGCTGTCGTGCCAGAAAAACTGCCCGAATTGGCTGAAGTTGACGCGGAAAGTAAGTTGCCACCGCGCGGAGAAATTCAGACCAAGTACCAACGCTTTATTCGTGAACGCGATGCCATGGGTGCGGTGAACCTGCGCGCGGAACAAGAAACGGAAGAACTGCGCTCTGAGTTGGTCCAGATGGAAAGTGAGCAAGCAGACCTTATGGCTGCTATCGAAAAACTTCGAGGCTCTATCGGTGAGCTTAACAAAGAAGGTCGCGCACGTCTTCTCGACGCTTTTGAATTGGTGAACGAGCGTTTTGGTGTTCTCTTTACCAAGCTCTTCGGTGGTGGTTCAGCACGGCTTGAGTTGATCGGCAGTTCTGATCCCTTAGAGGCAGGGCTTGAAATTATGGCTTCTCCTCCGGGCAAGAAACTACAAACGATTTCTCTGCTGTCAGGCGGTGAGCAGACGATGACGGCAATCGCGCTGCTCTTCGCCGTGTTCATGACCAATCCAGCACCGATTTGCGTGTTGGATGAGGTTGACGCGCCGTTGGATGAAGCCAACGTTAACCGTTTCTGCGGCATGGTCAGTGAAATAGCGGAGCAAACCGGCACAGCTTTCCTCGTGATTACCCACAACCCCGTCACCATGGCGCGTATGGACCGTTTGTTCGGTGTTACCATGGCCGAACGCGGTATATCACAGTTGCTTTCTGTTGATCTTCAAGCCGCCGCCAAAATGCGAGCTGCGGAATAAGACGGACTTACTTTAAGCCCCATACCGTCACGGGCTTGTTGCGCCCTTTTAGCTGTTGAGGCCCTAAATTGCTTAAAGGGCGGAGGTCATTGGGATCGGGTATCTGTTCGACCAGATCCTGACTGACGGCCAGTTGTGTCCCTAGTTTCCGGGTTAGCGCCTCCAGACGACTGGCGACATTGACCGAATCACCCAGCACGGCATATTCCAAGCGGCGCTCTGATCCGATATCTCCCAGAACGACCTCACCGTAGTGAATACCAATAGATACGATGATCGGTGGCAGCCCTTCTGCCGCACGCTGTTGATTCCAGATATCGAAGTTGTTGATGATCGCGATGCCACAAGCGAGGGCGTTGGCGCCATCGTCCGTGCTGGTTGTTGGGTTGCCAAAAGTAGCCATCAGGCCGTCGCCTAAGAATTTGTCCAATGTGCCGTGGTGATCGAAAACCTGACGCTCTAAACGGCCATGAAACTGGCGCAGCAGCGCTACCATTTCCGTTGGCTCGAGTTCTTCAGCGATTGGAGTGAAGCCGACAATATCGACAAACATGATCGCGACCTCTTGAGAACGAACTTCTGCCAAGGGCTCATTTTGATGGGCAAGTTGTTCCACGATGGTTGGGGAGAAGTGGCGGGCGAGATTTGCCCGCTCTTGAAAAGCGGCGACTTGTCGATAGAAGAGTTGCGTATTGCGGCGGCCATTGACCATCAGTATCCCAACAACGATGAGGAAAACGACAACTTCTTGGATGCGAGCGGTTACGTCAAAATCGTTAGGGTTCAGGATGTCAGCCATGAGGGGATAGTCGCTGAAAGTTGTGGTCATTCTCTCGGTCAATTCTGGCGTATAAACCCCAAAAATCATGGTGAGGGCGAGGGCCGATCCCCAGAGGAGAACCGTCCAAAACCCAAACATAGAGAGAGTTCGCCAGGAATATCCCAGTGTCCCAGCAGCGACAAAAATGTAAAAATAGCCAAACTCAAGGAACTGATATTGAAAAGCAGAAGGAAACGTTTGCTCTCTCAGTGGGTTTGGGATGACAAAAATAGCTGTCATCAAAGCGACATCGCAGAAAATCAGAAACATTTCCCTGCTCGACCGGCCAACAGTACCCGCATTGAGTTGCGCCCAACCGATCAGGGCAAAGGCAACAATTGCTGCCTCGTAGAAGAGCGCCTCGTACCAACTCGGGTTCAGCATCAGGATCAATACGGCCGAAATAGCGAGCGCAAACCACCGTGCGGTGATGGCAAGCCTTAATCCTTCGCGTTTATTGGCAGCAAGAGCTTCGGCAACAAAACTGTTACTCAAGGCAACATCTTGTTCGAGTGGGTCGCTGCTCCTCATGCGCCGCAGGGCTGAAAATGGATTTAAGACCGACAATTGTGACATCGAAACTTCTTCTCATTTATGATCAAAGTTAGGATAGCCTAAAACACCGATGCTGGCTTCCTATAAGGTGGACTATTCCGATTTAGATCCTTGTTCTAAGAATCTAGAGACATAATCATCACAAAGTAAAATCGTGTGGCTGTTGCGCCTCCATTCTGCCTCTTGGTCACAGTGATCAAAGTTAAGGGTTATCTGTGAATGCCAATCAAATCGGCTGGCAAAGATTGCAATCCTTTCCAAAAGACCATTTTTCATCATGGCCTTTTTCATTGGTCCTTCACCATAAATGACATTTACTTCGCGGGACAGCATTCCCTCTGGCATCCAAAGCGGGGACAGGGTTCGTCGCCAACTGCGTTCAACCTCTGGCGACGTAGTCTGACATTTTCCCGCTTCGGACTGGCTAAAGCGGAACAGTTCCATAAAATCATGATTGTCTTCGGGATCAGAGCCGTAAAAGTGGCAAAGGGATCTAAAGGCCCGCCGGCGATCCAAAGGATACTCGCCTTGCAGGTCACGATCACGAAGCCCAGCTTGCTTGCTTTCCAAAAGCCAAGAAAGTGCCCGATCTTGCACGATTTCTTTTGCTTTTGTCGAGTCGAACTTACGGGTGTAGAAGGTTGCAAAATTGTCGGCCATTACTTCTTCGTTGCCCAAAACGGGCAGATCGAATTCGCGGATCAGGGCATGGGCCAGTTCGTGCAGCAGGACGTGGGTTGCTACATTTTCAGCAAATTTTGAAAGTACGACGTCATTGCTGGCGGAAGCGGGCGGTGGGGAAATAAACAGCATAATCATCAGTGCAATCAATTTCTTCATTGTGCAGTTCGCCTTTCACTAAGAATGAGAGTTACAATTTAGCGCAGTTCCCTACTTAGAGTGAGGGTAAACTTGGTCCAGAATGAGATCGACTTCATTGAATAGAACGAGTTGGCCTGAGTTAGCCGAGCCCAGCAATGTGCAGTTGGGTAGTTTGGTGGCCCATTCTTCGGCAGCGCGAAACAAAACCACCTGGTCTTGCTCGCCGTGTACCAGCGTCAGCGGGCATTCGATTTTCATTGAACGGTCTGACCAATCTGATGAAACAACTTTGATATCAGTCTGAAAAGCCTGCGGTCCTTGGCGGACGACAAAGTGAAATCGATCAAATATCAGTTTGGCAATGTCTGGATCCTTGGCCAGTTCACGGTCCACGTGGGCATCGTGAAACAGCAGATCCAGCATGCGTTCTTCCTGGGCACCCAAGACCAGACGAATACCGCCTCGGATCAGCAGTGGCAGTGCAGAGGGCATATAGCGCGCTGTTAGGCCAGCTATACGATGCCCTTTACTCATAGCCGTAAATTGCCAGCGGTCGACCATGGGTAAGGCTCCTGCCACAGAAGTGATAGAGGATACCCTCTCAGGGTTGTTGGCAGCAAAGGCGACGCCGTAAGATGTACCAGCCATATGGCCAAGGATTGACACTTTCTTAATACGAAGGTGGTCCAAAAGCTGGACAAGGCAGTTGGAAAACTCATCGAGCGCAGCGTCCGGATTTTGATAAGGATCGGAGCTATCAAAACCTGGTCTCGTTGGTGCAATAAGTTTGAGTCCACGTTTGAACAGTTGCTCGGTAAAGTCAGACCTGAAAACTGTGCTGTCTATTAGGCCATGTAAAAAAAGCACTGGAGCGCCCGTGTCCGGTCCAATTTCGACGTAATCGATATAACGGCCGTTTTTGAGCATGAACCGTTGGCGCTGCATTTGGCTTTGTGGGTCGTCGCCCTTTTCGTCGGCAACCGGTGCAAGTCCAGTAGAGTGATCATAACGCTGAAGGAAGCCAAGGTGTCTAACGAGGTCAAGTTGTGATTCTAGCCTAGTCTTAGCAAGGATCGACTTAATCTGAGTTCTGACAGTATGGAGGGAGGTGTTGCGCGTTTCGGCAATTTGGCCAGCGTTTTGACCATCTGCTAGGAGGCGGATGACTTCAATCTCTGCTGCCGTCAGTTCGAAGTAATGACTGAGAGCGGCTAGGGTTTGAGGGTTCCAAACAGGAGCCAGGGATGTCAGCAATCCAGCAACCGCAGCATCTTCCTCACAGTGAACCTTTGAAACGGCGAAAAGTGCAGGTGTCGCGCCGGCTGAGCTCGAAAGCTCTAGCAGTCCGACCATAGAACGAGTGCTAAGTTGTGCAGAAGAGGTTGTGCTTGGTTCCTCTTGCGCAATGTTTTGCAATAAGGTGAAGATTTTCCCGGGCGAAACGGATGTGCCATCGGCGAGGTCATTTAACATCTGCCCCTCGCAAACCATCAGTTGTGTGGTGGCCGATTGGTTAACGGCGATAACCTTTCCTTCTTTCGATAGCAGCAATGCCGGATTTGGGTCATGGGCAATGATTTCGGAAAGACGTAGGGGACGGGGCTCGATTTCAGCTTTCTGCAGCTGTTGAATAATAGTGGCGGCTCTCACCGTGTGGTCCGCCAATTCAGGATCATCCAATAGGGTTGAATCAAGTTCTAAGGATCGATCAATCGCTTTGTCCCACTCTGCCAACAGTTTATCAAAGGACAAAGGATCGGTCACAACTTGATAGATGTAACTGATCAACTGCATCTTAGATGAGTGGTCGTCCATCATTTCTCCCATTGAACGAACATCGGATGATTCGCTTTTACCTGCACTACTCTACCACCTCTTCAGGCCATCAACATGGTCAAAAAAATCTAACACAAAAAAGATGCCTTACCTAATATTGGAAAATGGATTTCTTGCCGATCTTCAATCCTGGCTTGCTGTGTGAAGGATAATGGAAATGCGAGCGAGTTTTGGCCTTAAGAAGCATCAGCAAGGATGAATGATCACTACTGTGATCGCCACGAAATTAACGATTCTTACCAAGTTCATTTGTCATATTTACAAGATCGATTGAGTTATTGGCAGCAAATCCTGTTCGCAAACCAGCCAAAATCTATCGGCCAGCCCGATAAAAAGCACATATTTGGGTCAAATTGCGAAGGCACTCACAGGCAATTGCCACACAGCGGCGTTTCGTCACAAAAACTGCCCCTTATCCTGCTTGACCTTATGTGACCCCAGACCTATGGTGCCGCCGAATTCTGGGCTTTAGTCCTTTGCTTTGGTGCGAGTGAAAATGAGCGACGAAACGAATGACTCTCTTAAAGAGTTCGATAAAAAGCTGAAAGCAGCTGGTGTCGGGCAAGAGGAAGCTTTGGACGAAAAGGAGCGCGGCGGAGCCGGTCCGGCCTTTAGAATGGCCACCGACCTTGTAGCTGCTCTGGTTGTCGGTGTTGGGATCGGCTTGTTGCTTGACTATTGGTTGGGCACTAAGCCCTGGTTCCTGATCGGCTTTTTTGTATTGGGCGCTGCGGCGGGCATGTTGAATGTCTATAAAGTAGCGTCGGGTTTTGGTTATGCAGCTGGATATAAGCGCCAAAATGGCGTGGCTGTAGAGCCAGATGACGAATTAGAAAAGTAAGGTAGTTTAACAATGGCAGCTGGTGCGGGTCCACTAGAGCAGTTTAAGATCAAAAATCTTGGCGATCTTCAAATCGGTTCTTACGACATCTCATTTACCAATTCCTCTTTGATGATGGTTGTCACCGTTGTGTTGATTGCCGCATTCATGATTTTTGGAATTCGCCGCCAACTGATGGTGCCTGGTCGCTTTCAATCGTTGGTCGAGCTGAGTTTTAAATTCATTGAAGGACTGATCGACGACACGATCGGTAAAGAAGGGCGTCGCTACCTTCCTGCAATTTTCACTGTCTTTATGTTTATTTTGGTCGGCAACCTTTTGGGTATGCTGCCTTACCAGTTTACTTTTACAAGCCACATCATTGTGACCTTCGTGATGGCTGCTGTGGTTTTTGTACTTGTAACGATCTTGGCTATTGTTAAGCATGGCATGCACTTCTTCTCATTCTTTGTGCCGCCAGGTGCGCCGCTTTACATGTGGCCGCTGCTTATTCCAATTGAGATCATTTCTTACCTTTCACGTCCAATTTCATTGTCAGTTCGTTTGTTTGCCAACATGTTGGCAGGCCACACGCTGATCAAAGTGATCGCGGGCTTTATCCCAACGCTTGGCATTTTTGGTGTTGCACCTTTTGCTTTGGTCATTGGGTTGACGGGCTTGGAAATTCTTATTGCTTTCTTGCAGGCATATGTCTTCGCTATTTTGACTTGCTTGTACATCAACGACGCTTTGAACCTACACTAAGGGTCAAAGCTCTCTACAATACTGTTTAATCGGGTAACTAAAAGGATTAGGTTAATGGAACTCGAAGCTGCAAAAGTTATTGGTGCTGGTCTTGCTGTGATTGGTGTTATTGGTGCTGGTATCGGTATCGGAAATATCTTCTCATCATTCATCTTGGCTGTTGGCCGCAACCCTGCTGCTCGCGGTGAAGTTTTCACCATGACAATGCTTGGTTTTGCTCTCGTAGAAGCTATCGCGCTTTTCGCTCTCGTTATCGCGCTTCTTATTCTCTTCCGTTGAGGCAAACTTGTTGAGCGAACTCATCAGAGTTCGCTCTCTACTGCCCATTAAAACTGGAGTGAAGGCATATGCCACAGTTAGATGTATCGACCTATAGCAGTCAGATCTTCTGGCTCGTAGTAACGTTCTGCGTTCTCTACGTTCTGCTATGGAAAATTGCCTTGCCAAAAGTTGGTGAGGTTATGTCTCAGCGTGCGAGCAAAGTTGACCAGGATTTGACTTCTGCTTCTAATTTGAAGAAAGAAGCCGAAACGATTTTGGCTGACTATGAGGCTCGTTTGGCTGCAGCAAAATCCGATGCCCAATCTGTTATGAAGCAAGCTGCAGATGAAATCGCGGCAGATGCTGCAAAGCAAAACGACGCTTTGACAGCTAAGCTCGAAAAGAAAATGCAAGAAGCTGAACAGCGTATTTCTGAAGCGAAAGCAGACGCTCTTTCCAATGTCATGGGTATGGCTGGCGAGACAGTGGCTGCAGCAGGTTCGAAGCTGGTTGGTGTAGAGCTAAGTGACAAGGAAATTAAAGCGGCTATTAAGTCTTCATTGGAAGGAAACGCCTGATGTTTACTTATATCTTGGCAGCAACTGAATCAAATAGCGAAGAAGGAAGCTGGGCTTTTCTACACGACCCCACGTTCTGGGTCGCACTCGCATTTGTTGTGTTCGTTCTCTTGGTTGGCAAAAAGATCTGGGGTGCTGCAACAGTTGGCCTAGATGGCTATGCTGACGGCATCAAGAACGAATTGGACGAAGCGCGCGAACTGCGTGAAGAGGCTCAAAACCTGTTGGCTGAATATAAACGCAAACAGGCTTCTGCAATGGATGATGTCGAAGCAATCGTGGCTCAGGCCCGTAGCTCCGCTGAGGCCATGAAAGAATCATCAGTAGCCAACCTCGCGACTTCTATGAAGCGTCGTGAAGAAGCTGCTGTGCTGCGTATCAAGCAGGCAGAGCTTCAAGCTACCCAAGAAGTACGTCATCAAACTGTTGACGTCGCCGTTGCTGCTCTTGAAAAATTGCTTGCTGACAAAGCAAGCGGCAAAGTTGGCGCCGGTTTGGTCGACGATGCGATTAAACAGCTTCCAAGTTCTATTCACTAAGAGCTTGGCAATGTTTTGGAGAAGGGCGGTTCTTTTGGGCCGCCTTTTTTTGTACCCAGCGCTGTTTATGGCCGGTGGTTTATGTCATTAAGCCACTATGAAAAACATTAAACCCATAGTCTTAGCTTTGATTCTCCTGGCTTCGCTAACGGCGTTGGTTGCGATTGGACCCATTCCCCAAAATTTGGATTACCATAATTTTGCAGACAAAAGGCTTCTGCTCAACATCCCTAACTTTTGGGATGTTCTAAGCAACCTCGCTTTCCTAGCAGTAGGATGTTTTGCGGTTTGGACGGGAGTACAGAATTGGTCCAAACGCCCTGACTTGACCGCAAAGCTTATTCCAGTTGTCTTGAGTCTTGGGATGGTGATTGTCTGTTTTGGGTCCGCCTACTATCACTGGTCGCCGAATAATCAGACGTTGGTCTGGGACAGAATACCGATGACCCTGATCTTTATGCCTCTTTTCTCTCTGATCGTTTATGACTTCTTGGGAAAGAAAATCGGCACTGCTGTTTTTTGGCTCTCTGTTCCTTTGGGAATAGCCAGTGTTCTTTATTGGCAATTTACTGAAACAATCGGCCAAGGTGATTTACGGCCCTACTTCTTTGTACAATTCTTCCCAATGGTGGTCGTACCGCTTATCCTTTGGCTCTACCCCAAGAAAACGCTCTACGTCAGATATATCGTTCTCTTATTGCTGTGTTATGTTTTGGCGAAAGTTTGCGAACATTTCGACGACGCGATTTTTGAATATCTGCAATTCTGGAGTGGGCACACCCTCAAACATTTCTTGAGTGCGGTTAGTTTGTTCTATGCGTTGAAGCTTGTCATCGCCTGGGACAGGGAGATCACCAGCTCCTGAATCAAGGCGCTTTTGGGAACAGTTTAAGAGCGACCAATTGAAGAGTAGCTAAAGCCAAGCTCGCGCACCCGCTGAGGGTCAAAAAGGTTTCGAAGGTCAATCAAATTTGGCGCTGCCATCATTGTTTTGACCCGTTCCAGATTGACGGCCTTGAATTCATTCCATTCTGTAACAACGGCCAGGGCATGGGCGTTCTCCACGGCACAATAGGCGGTGTCGCAGTAGATGACTTTGTCGCCAAATATTCCTTTAGCTTCCTCCATCCCTTGAGGGTCGTAGGCCTGAATGATTGCGCCGCGATTATGCAGCTCGTTGACGAGGTTGATTGCAGGGCTTTCGCGCATATCATCTGTATCGGCCTTGAACGTGAGCCCGAGTAGCGCAATCGTTTTGCCAGATAGGTCATCATCAATCGTCTTCGCAATACGATCTGCGAGCCCGTCTTTACGCTCATCATTGGATTTGACGACTTGCTCTACGATGGACAGGTCGACGCCGAAACGCTTGCCAGCCTCGAGGAAAGCCAGAGTGTCCTTGGGGAAACAGGATCCACCGTAACCAGGACCGGCCTGTAGGAATTTTGACCCAATTCGATGATCCAAGCCAATGCCGCGGGCTATGTCTTGAACGTTAGCATCCGCCGCTTCGCAGAGATCAGCGACTTCGTTAATGAAAGCGATCTTGGTGGCTAGAAAGGCATTGGCGGCATATTTAATGATTTCAGCAGCAATAATTTCTGTGGCAAAAATCGTGGAGTTGTCTTCCAAAGGATAATAGATCTCTTTTAGAACGTGTTCTGCCTTTGGGTGGTCGGTGCCAAAGACCACGCGATCCGGTCTCATAAAATCACCAATCGCCGAGCCTTCTCTTAGGAACTCTGGGTTCGAAGCAACATGAAGCACGGCATCTGGATATTTATCAGCGATACGCGCCTTAATCTCAGCTCCGGTCCCCGGTGGGACAGTCGATTTGGTCACAAGTACAGCGCCGGATTTCGCCAAAGCAGCGGCTTCATCGACAGCGGCGTAAACGTACTGTAGATCAGCATAACCATCACCGCGGCGTGTTGGTGTCCCAACCGCAATAAAGATAGCATCTGCCTGCTCAACAACACCTTCCAAAGCTTCGACAAATTTCAGTCGACCTGCGGCGGCATTGGCCTCGACCATGGCATCCAAACCAGGCTCATAGATAGGGATAATACCTTTACGTAGGCCTTCGATTTTTGACTTATCTTTATCAACACAAACGACATCCATGCCCAGTTCGGCAAAACAAGTGCCTGTGACAAGTCCAACGTATCCGGTTCCGATGACGACGATCTGCATATGGGTTAGTTCCGCTTTATTGAATGCAGTCTATTTAAGGAATTGCCGTTCCCCTGTCGAATAGAAAGAAGTGACAAGTTTGTGGTCAAACGTGAGCTACAGAAGAACATAGTGGCCGCCTTCAAAGGAGATGACGCTTTGCTCCAGCAAGTAGAACAGGTGAGCCTCTAAGGTATGGGCAGCGGCACCGTGCAAAGCTTTAGGAGTCGCAGCATAAACCAATGCCACTAGTTGTTCTTTCGTGGAACGCCCCCCTTGCAGTGCGCGAATAATCTGATCGTTGCGGCTCTCTCTATGGGCTTTCAACGCAGGTAGATAGGTAGCGGGATCGCTGACAACGGGACCGTGGCCAGGAAGAAGAGTGTCGAAATTCAACGCATCTATGTAATCCAATGAGCTGAAATAGTCTGCCAATCGACCCTCCGGTGGAATGATGATAGAGCTTGCCCAGGCCATCACATGATCACCAACAAGACAAATGTTCTCCTCCTCTAGGGCGAAACAGAGATGGTCTCCACAGTGCCCTGGTGTGTGCAACCCACGCAGGGTCCAGCCATTACCGCGAATGACCTCTTTGTCTTTGATGCCAATGTCATAGTTAAACGAGCGGTCTTCACCAAAAGAGCTTCCGGCCGGTTCTTCGAAAGCAAATATGGGTGCACCTGTGAGTTCCTGGAAAACCTGTGCTCCAGGCGTGTGGTCAATATGACGATGCGTCAGGATGATTGCAGTCAACTCTTGCCCCGCCATAGCGTCCTCTAAAGCAGCGACGTGACTTGGCAAATCAGGGCCTGGGTCTATCAATGCAACCTGACCACTTGGTTCTCCCACTAAGTAAGAGTTCGTGCCGTGGAAGGTGTAGGCCGAGGGGTTCTCCGCCACTATCCGGCGAACTAGAGAGCTTAGTTGATCGGCCACCCCGTAGGTGAATTCCATTTCTTTGTTGAACTTAGGTGCCACGAGAATTCCTTGTAAACCTGCCGAACTGTCCACATATCTAGTCTATCATTCGTTACTTAGAAAGGATTGTTAGATGGTTTCGCTAAACGATAGAGAGCGCGCTTTTGAGGCTAAGTATGCCAACGATCAAGAAGCACAGTTCAAGTTGACGGCTCGCCGCAATCGAATCTTCGCAGAGTGGGCGGCACCCAAGCTGGGCATCGCAGGCGATGATCGAGAGGCCTATAGTGATTCTGTAATTGTGTCGGATTTAGCAGAGCCTGGTAACGGTGACATTCTGAGAAAGGTCAAAGCTGATTTCGAGCAAGCAAGCATAGAGGTAAGGGAACAAGAACTCAAAGATCAACTAGATCTGGCGCGCATCGCGGCGCAAGATAAGATTGTATCAAAAGCGGACTAGATAAAGCTTTCAACGCATGAAGCTTCTCGCCACATTAACAAGAATCAGCTTGGTCGCCATTTGGCTTGTGGCCTTTTACTTCGGTGCGAGCGTTCTATTTGACTTGTATCAGGAGGGTTTTCTCTTCTGGTGACCGTTGACTTAGGGAACCAAGTTTGGGAGAGGGAGTAGCGCTCCACAAACAGGCCAAGCCCCATGAAGAAAACTCTCTTATCCTGCACGACGTTGCTTTTGTTAACTTTCACGACCTCGGCTTCTGCAGAAATGTCGGCCAAGTCGTTTTTTCAGTACAAAGAAAGAGCGAAATACAACGTTGGTGCTCAGAAATCGCTAACGATCTACTTGGACGGCGTTGCGGCTGGCGTGAATGCCGCTGAAACTCTCTATTTCCAGAAGTTCGAGCAAGAGCTGCTCTGTCCATCGAAGACCCAGGTGATCGACGATGAAGAAGTTTTGGCTGCTCTTGAACGAGAGTACAAAAGCAACAAAGAAGACTACGATAAGCGATTAACGCCAACGGCGTTGGTTGCCGTTAAGGGATTGATGAAGATCTATCCTTGTAAAGGTTAGGTAAATGGACGGCAAAGAACACCATTATGCTCTGACGCTAGTCTGGGACAGCGACGACAGTGCCCCGACACACAGCTACTCGTCGTACACCAGGGATCATCAGATCGCTATTGATGGCAAAGAGAGGTTGAATCTCTCTGCGGACGCCGCATTTAAGGGAAGTGCAGATCTGTGGAACCCTGAAGATCAGCTCGTTTCGGCCCTATCCAGTTGTCATATGTTGACTTACTTGGCTTTGGCGTCCCGAAACAATTTGGTTGTGCTTGCATACAAGGACCGAGCGAAAGGCATAATGGTACAGGAGGGAAACGGAGGTCGATTTAAAGAAGTAACGCTCCACCCTGAAGTGACATTGGGGGCCGATTCTGATTTGCACTTAGCAACCAGTCTTCATCATGAAGCCCACGAAGAATGCTTCATTGCCAACTCGGTCAATTTTCCTGTGTACTGCCGACCCAATTTCTCAACATGATAATTTAGTCCAATAGGTTATCTGCTCTCAGGCCTTCACGTTCATAGTGAATAGGCAGGACACGGCCATAGAGCTGTTTCGTGCGCTCGACTGAGCCACACATGCCGGGCTTCTCTACGTATGAGAAAATGCCAACGTATCGCTTTGTTTGGCCTTTGAGCGGTGCAACCCTGTGGAGGGAATAGCGTCCTTTAAAGAGTTGGAGATCGCCAGGCCCTAGGACAAGTCTTTTGATTTTGTCAGACGTCCCATCCAGCACCCCTGCGACTTCATCAAAGTTCTCATCCGCGGCGGTTCTGATGGCCGGAGCATATTCAAACTCACCACCCTCATCCGCGTTTTGAAGCGCTAATGTGACGGTGAAATTATTGGTGTCGAAATGCCAAGGAAACCCTCCGCCTTCTTCGGCCTGATTAATGATAACGTCGGCTAAGGGATCGCCGTAAGGATAGAAGTTTTCCTCCTCTAACACTGACTGCAAGAAGGCAGAAAGCGGTGCCCATTCGTAAAGGGTTCGCAACAAAGACTCTTCGCCGAAGTAGTCGGCTGGAATGAAAGCGTTGGACCGATCATAGAAACGCCGTTTGGGATGGCTGGCCGGGAGGCTTGGGTCATCTTGAGAGAAGTAAGCGTTGGTTCGATTGAAGGAACGATAAGCGCCAACCGAAGCTTTGTCAGCCTCATCCACAATCAATGGCAGGGCGTCCTCTCGGATGAAATTCTCGAGCACAGCACAACCGTCTTGGTTCAAATCGTTTTGGATTTGCTCAAAGGCTGTATGATAGGCCGCGCTGCCAGTTTGGTGAATTGGGTACCGATCTAAGTCGACCAAACTGGATACTTGTTCAAAGGACATAAACACCTGCGCGAAGTTTTATTACCTCTTTGCCTTTATGTGCGAAAAAAGCCTTTGTAAAGTTTCTCGCGATGGGGCTAAGACAAAGAAAAACTAAAGGACGGACTTCATGAAGATCGCAATTTTAGGCGCAGGAGCCATGGGTTCAATCTACGCCGGTTTGATGGCCGATGCCGGGAACGAAGTCTGGGCGGTTGATTTGTGGCAGGAACATGTTGATGCCATTAACGCCTCCGGTTTGCGGGTCGAGGGCGTTTCCGGCGACAGGACTGTTAAGACGATCCGGGCGGTAACGGATCCTGCAGAGATCGGCATTTGTGATCTTATCATTGTTGCGACCAAGGCTTCTGGGGTGAAACCAGCGGCGCAAAAACTTGCGCCTGCAATTGGCTCCAACACACTGATACTCTCGATCCAAAACGGATTGGGAGCAGGCGAGTTGATCAAGCAATACCTGGATTCAGACAATATCCTACTTGGGATGGCACAGGGATTTGGTGCCTCGATGAAGGGTCCTGGCCACGCTCATCATAACGGCATGGATCTGATCCGCATCGGTGAATTGAACGGCGGAATGACGGACAGGCTTCAGGGGGTTGTCGACCTATGGAACAAGGCCGGGTTTCAAGCCAAAGGCTTTGCTGACATCAATCAATTAGCCTGGGAAAAGTTCATTTGCAACGTGGCCTTCTCTGCACCCTGTACGGTGTTCGACAGAACAATCGGCGAGATGATGGCGGACAGCTATTCATGGACAATCTCCAGGACCTGCGCGGTTGAGGCCTACAACGCCGGTCGTGCCAAAGGTGTGGCGCTGTCCTTCGATGACCCAGTAGATTATGTCACCAAGTTCGGCAAGAAAATGCCCAAGGCTCGCCCCTCAATGCTGCTGGACCATCACGCCAATCGGAAATCTGAAATCGATTTCATAAACGGTATGGTGCCAGTGGTGGCAGCCGAAGTAGGAACAAGCGCACCATACAACGAAGTTGTGACCGCCATTGTCAGAAGCAAAGAAGCCGCGTTCTGAAAACCGGGCGAGCCTAGGGGGAAATTTAGGATTATGAAAGATTCGTTGAGATTAATGATTGGGGGCATTGTCCTCTTTGGATTGGGCCTTTCGTTCTATTCATCGGTGATTGAGACCGAACGCGAGTTTTGGACGGCTCTGGTTCGCCATTTTTCCTTCCTGACCATCATCACAAATTGGTTGATTGTTTTCGCCATGATGTTTCCTGTCTTAGCAAAGGACACCAAAGCAGGAGAGTTCTTTGACAGAGCTGGTGTTCAATCGGCAGTCCTCGATTACATCATCATCGTGGCGTTGGGATATCATTTTCTGCTCAGTCATCTCTACACATACCAAGGTGCCGATGTGATCAGCAATTTCGTGATTCACTACATCTCTCCATTGCTAACCATAATTGCTTGGATCTTACTCACAAATAAGAAGGCACTGACGTTCAGTGCCGTACCTGTATGGTTGTTGGCACCGTTGGCATACATGATCTACTGCATCTTGCGTGGAGAGCTGACCGGGATTTATCCATACGATCTCATCAATGCAGACAAAGTCGGACATGGCGCTGCATTCACGGTTTATGGCGCCTTCTTAGTGGGCTACTCTGCGATTGGTTGTTTAATCGTGGCGGTTAGCAAGTTACCGGTTTTTGCGCGAAACTAACGCTTGTCACGGACAATTAAGGAACTAGCTTTGCTGGCAACTAAAACAGAAACCGTGGAGAACACTCATGTCTTTTTTGAAGAAACTGGCTCTTGCTGGATCGATTGCTTTACTACCGTTTGCTGCAGCGCAAGCAGAAACGCGAATCACTTATAAGTCAGCGAAAACAACTTCGTCCTACTATCAAATGGCCGTTCAAATTTCCGAGGCCATGAAAGCGGGCTCTGGCGGTGATATCATCGTAACTGTAGAAGAAAGCCAGGGCTCCGTTCAAAACGTGAAAGAAGCCGCCGTTCGTCAAGGCAACTATGTCTTCACAACACCGCCCGTATTGGTTCGATTGGCACAAGGTGCCAAGGCTATGTTCAAAGACAAGGGCAATCCGAAATACGAAGAAATCAGAGCGCTCTTCCCCATTCCTTCTCTAACTATGCACTTCGTGATGAGCAACGAGAGTGGGGTTACTGATTTTGCGGGCCTCGAAGGCAAAACCGTTTTGATTGGTAAAGGCTCCTTTGGCGCGAAAGAAGGTGCGAAATACCTCAAGCTCTTTGGCTTGGAAGGTAAGGTAACCTTGGCAGACGTAGAGTTGTCAAACGCTGGACCTGCATTGAAAAACGGCCAGATCGATGGTTTTGTCACGGCAGGTTCTTATCCAGCTCCCAACGTGATTGAAGCAGCGGCAAGCACTGGCGTGACCGTTCTTTCGCTGAATGATGAACAGATAGCGCAGACAAAGCGCACACGCTTGGTTATCCCAGCTGGTACTTATGCAGGTCAGGACGAGGACATTGTTACAACCTCTTTGCCCGTTGTTGCTTACACGACGACGCAGATGGATGACGACACGGCCTATGCGTTGACCAAAACTTACTGGGAGCAGAAGGGCGCGATGGGATCAGCTGCGGCCTGGTGGAATGGCGTATCATTTGACATGTTGTCCAACGTGAGCGGTAAAATTCACCCTGGTGCGGTCAAGTTCTACCAAGAGCAAGGCGCGTCTCTGACGGATGCCCACCAGTAAACTGAACTCTAATCTTTGGAAAGCGCTCTGGGTCAGTCTCGGGGCTCTTTCCATCATTTTCCATCTATGGCTCATATTCTCTGGCTTGATCCCTAATTTGATCAGTAGGCCCTTGCACATGGCTTTGGCTTTGCCGTGGATTCTCATTTTTTCTGCCAAGACAAATCTGCTTCGAACGAGCGGTATTTTTATTTGCGCCCTTGGGATGGCGATCTGCTTTTGGATTGCTTTAAACGCGGATAGTCTGGGGGATCAATATGGCTATCTAGAGGGCAACCTCCAGGCCTTTATGGCCACGGCGCTTTTGCTGATCGTCCTTGAGATGGCGCGAAGAGCGATTGGTTGGCCTTTGCCCTTGGTCGCAGCGCTTGCACTCCTGTATGGTTTGTTTGGCCATTTGGTTCGTGGTGAATTCGGTTACGCTGGACTGCCTCTGGCCTCATTTTTGGGAACCCTGACCATTGCCGAGGGCGGTGTTTGGGGCAAACTGACGGGTGTATCAGTTTCCATCGTGGCTGTTTTTGTGATTTTTGGAGCAGTCCTCAACGCAGGCGAAGCCGGGCAGGGATTTATGAACCTAGCGGCTGCTGCCGCTGGCCGGCTGAGAGCGGGGGCAGCAAAGGTGTCTGTTCTTTCCTCTGCGCTCTTCGGTTCAATCTCCGGTTCAGCATCAGCAAACGTCGCGTCGACAGGCGCGGTGACTTTGCCCGCGATGATCAAGCTCGGCTATCCGAGGTCACTGGCGGGCGCTGTTGAAGCTGTGGCCTCTTCAGGTGGTCAGATCATGCCACCATTGATGGGGGCGGGCGCTTTCGTCATGGTAGAGTTAACAGGGGTTCCCTACACCGGAATCATGGCCGCGGCTTTGTTGCCAGCTCTCTTGTTCTTCTTCGCAGTTTGGATCGGCATTGACGCTTTTTCGATGCGCTATTCCTTGAAAGGCTTACCCAAGGACGAACGCCCCGCTCTTCGTGCCGTTATCGTGACGGCCTCTTTTTTCCTGGTGCCATTTTCTGTACTTGTGTGGGGTATGTTTATTGCTGGCTACACGCCCCAATACGCTGCCTGTTTGTCGATTGTCGCAGCCGCTCTCCTTCTATTCTTTGATGCGAACTTGACCTTTGGTCTCAAACGTACAATGGAGCGGTTAAGTCAGGTTTGTTTAGCGGCAGGCCAACAAATTGCGGTCATCGCCTCCATCATCCTTTGTGCTTCCATCATCATTGGTGTGCTGGGAATAACTGGCCTCGGTGTCAAAATCACTTCCCTCATCCTGTCTGGCTCTGGGGGACTTCTTTGGCCCGCCCTTCTTTTGACGGCGCTGGCTTGTCTGGTCCTGGGTATGGAAGTACCGACGACAGCCGCTTACGTCATTTGTGTTTCGGTGGCCGGGCCAGCCCTAATCGATTTGGGATTGGCTCCTTTGCAGGCTCATCTCTTCATTTTCTGGTTCGCACTTTTGTCGACCATTACGCCACCGGTTTGCGGTGCCGTTTTTATTGCGGCAGGCATGGTGGGCGAAAACTGGCTCAAAGTGGCGGCATCCGCTATGGCTTTGGGTGTTGGGCTCTATTTGATACCGCTTGGGATGATTGCTAATCCTTCTTTGATTGGATTGGCAGAACACCCAGGTTGGGCGGTCTTGAGTGCTGTGAAGGTTGCACTGGGGCTGGCTCTCGTTTCCTTTGGGGTGATTGCACCCAAAAAAGCTGTATTGCGTTGCCTGGCGGTGGTCAGCGGATTGACGATTCTGTTGTGGCCCTTCTGGCAGGTTTCAACCTAAGCCAAATTGTTGAAGAAAGTTTGAGTGATGGAGATACCCGTCTTAGAAACCGAGCGATTGACCTTGCGCGAATTTCGTGAGGAAACCGACTTTGAAGCTTATGCAGAATTCTACGGTTCCGAAGAAACCAAGTATTACGGCGGCCCGCTGGACAGGCGTGATGCTTGGCGGGCCGCCGCCATGATGGGACATTGGATTATTCGAGGTTACGGCGCCTGGGCGGTCGAAGAGAAAGCCACCGGTGAGTTTTGCGGTATTGTTGGTCTCTACTATCCAGAAGGTTGGCCAGAGCCTGAGATTACCTGGAGTACAGTGGCAGCCAAACAAGGCCAAGGCTTCGCGGCTGAGGCGGCGAAACGAGCGAAACGCTATGCTTTTGAGACCTTGGGATGGCAGCAGGTACACAGCTGTATTTCTGCCGAAAACATCCCGTCGATCAAATTGGCCGAGAAGCTAGGCGCTAGTCTGGAACGTGTCTTAGAGCATCCAACCAAAGGCAAGATACTGATTTATCGCCATTCAAACGAGATCTAATTTACCAAATTTGTTCAGCACTCAACGGCTCGCCAGATGCTCTAATGCCATGAAGGGCGCGGGTTCTGGCTTCCAGGCTTGCAGCTAGGGCCTCAACCAGGTCCAGGCCTTTCAACAGCTCATTGTTGCTGTAGTACGTCAGCAGATCAGTAGCGAGGGAACTTTCTCCTTGGTCCAGTAAGATTTCAGCAGACCGACGAATACCTTGGTGTTCGCTCAGCAGGCGCTGTTCAACAGCCTCCCAAATCTCGGTGACCTCAGGCAAGAATGCCTCGTGATGTTGACTAATGAGGTAGAGAAGCCTCTTGCACGATGCCACGGCAGAGCGGGTGGACTCAATCGATTGAGGTACGTCGGAGAGAGAAGAGGTGTCGTTGGTGGAGCTGTGTCTCGTGTCTTCGAATTTCGACGATTCACCTGTGGTCAGATAGCGGTGCTGACGAAATTCTTCTGGAACAGAGAAGTTGCCCATGAAAACTGGCACAAACGGGGCTGCAATAGCTCCAATTGGCGTGTGCCAAAGCAGTCTCAATTCATCATGAGCAGGATGGTGGAGAGGCACAACTTGGCCGTAGCCCGCCGTGTCTCCTGTCAGTCGTGATGTTCTGACCGCCCACATGACATCTTCGATCGAAATTTTTTCAGGCCGAGCGGCACGTGACTTCATCTCCTCTTCAATCCACGCCACGCCAGCCCAGCGAAACTTGCTGTCGCCATACACTTGGTTGTGGTTGAAGCTATCGTCTTTGACGGGGTCATACCAGCCTTGCTCAATGGCAAATGACAGCAAGTTGGGCGCATACAGGAAATCTGGATGATCCGGTTGATCCACAGGAATGACGCCAATGTAGCCCGGTCTTGAAGCTCGAATGGAGTCGGCTCCCAGACGTTCAGCCGCCCAAAGGCCCTGGCTTCCAGCGCTCTCGATGACAACCCAGGCCTCGTCAGGGTCCGCGATCAAATGAGAGTTGCCGCCGTAGGTCGAATAGCCATACTTAGCAATCATACGACCAATCAGTTCAACACCTTCGCGGGCTGTCTTTGCTTGCTCAATGACCATACGCGCCAGGTCTGAGTAATTCGGCCCTGTTTGCTCTTTGGACGTCATATCAATAAGCTCTCGTCGAGAGGTTGACCAGATATCCCGAACGGCCACGCCATACTCGTTCAGCCCCCCATTAGTCAGCGGTGCTGGCACGCCTTTGTAGTACGAGTAGGAGGTTCTGATAGTACGAAAGGTCTCGGGCGCTTGCGGAATTTTCGTCATGATCCCTGGCATATCGGCTGCCGCTGTGACGCCAATCCTAATCTTGGTGCCGTCATCGTGGCTCTGTCGAGGCAAGATTTCCAACCAATGACTGGAAGGCTCGTCGCCATAACCACCTAAGTAGGCGATGCCATCTGATGTGTGGTTTTTCCCGATATAGATGCCGTAGGACATGAGGTCAGTCTTTCACTTAATTGAGAGCCGCTTGCCTTAGGTTAGCGCTCTATGCCATAGAAAGGAAAGCTAAATTCTTTAAGGAAAAATCAATGCCAAAAGTTACCGGACACTGCCTTTGTGGCCAAGCCGCTTTCGAAGCAGACGGCGATATCAAAGTCGTTGCGAACTGTCACTGTGACGACTGTCAAAGAGCCACCGGGGCCGCTTATGCGACATTGGTTTTCATGATGAGTGATGATGTTAAACTCTCAGGCGAAGTTGGTGCTTATGACCATCAATCAGACTCTGGCAATACACTGACAAAGAATTTTTGTCCGACCTGTGGATCACAAGTCTGGGGTACCAACACAGCGCGTCCGGGAATGCATGCGTTGCGTGCCGGTGCCATCAACGAACAGGAACTGATCCAACCCGGTGTGAATGTCTTTTGTAGCTCTGCTATCCCATCGACACCAAGGGACGAAGACCTCAAAGCCTTCGACAAAATGCCTGGCTAAGCGAGCGGCTTAGTTTCATTTGGCAGGATTTGAGAATACAAATTCTGCCATCTTTGCTGCCATGCCTTTAGCAAGAGGTAAAGTAGGGTCAGAATAGCTAGCATAGTTTTTGGCTAAATCATTTGTAGGTACATCCTTCAGCACATGATTGGCGTTGGCGAAGAGGGCTAACTCAGCATCCGGTAATGCATTTTTTAACAAGTGTGCATCCTCGGTAGAAACTTGCAAGTCCTGGCTCCCTTGCACGATCAAAACTGGCACTGATATATTTGCGATGAGCTGCAACGGATTATAAGACATTACATCTATGAAAAACCCCTGAAGTTCGGGAGCGAACAGTTGTTGTAGTGCAGGGTGCAACTTCGAAACATCCACTTTTCCCCCTGCCTCTAAGCTTTCTATTCCTTTTAGGATATCGGCCATCAGAGGTGCGTTCGCTGGGTTGGCTTTGAGCTGATCGGCCAGTAATTCGCCAAATTTTCTTCCTGTTGTTGCAACAAGGATAATGCCACAAATTGGAAGAGGTCTTTGCGCGGTAACCAGGACGACAAGGCCGCCCTCACTGTGTCCAAGAAGCCAAACGCAGGGAACGGCAGTTTTATGCTGAATCACGCCAATCCAGGATGCAAGGTCATCGGCGTAATTGCTCATCGTCACATCATTACCGTTTTCAACGGCTGCCGCACTGGAAGACAGACCTCTTTTGTCGATGCGAACGGTTCCTATGCCGCGTTCTGATAACTCTGTCGCCAAATACTTGTAAGATGAGGCCGTAATGCCCATTGGGCTATTTCCATCATGATCTGTTGGCCCTGAGCCTGGAACAATGAGAACCACCGGCGAAGTCTGTACTTCACCAGGAAGAAAAACGCCCCCCAAGGATCCAAGAGGACCAGGTGCGTTTAGGTTGATGTCGCTTGCAGTTGCTAAGCTCTGGTTCGCCAACAACAAGAGAACCAATGGAAAAACTATGCGTCTCATCAAGTTAGCGAGTTCCTAATTCGTGGTGATGGGAAAAAGGGTCACATTGAGCTGGCTGTAATGCACGACGTATTCTGTCGGATTTCCAGTGTGATCTTTGCCCATCAAAATGACCATATCCGGTGCATGGCAATGAACGTTCTCTAAAAAAAGTTCAACGTTAGTATCATAGCCACCTACACGCACCCCCATCTTTTGCCTGGGTGTAAGTTTGGTCTGAAATTGATTGAGCCTGGCCACTAGAGCCGCAGACACCCGACCTGCTTCCGATTGCAAAGCTTCGGCTTCAGCCTTCTTCTTAGTCTCTTCATCAACCGTTACAGGGGGTGTTGCTTGTTCGGTCACGGCTTTGCTTTCTGCTTTGGGTTCTTTGCCTGGACGGAAGCCTGGTCGCGGTCCATTGGGATCATCGGGCTTCTTATCGACGCGCATTTTTCGCGACGCTGCTGGTGTAATTCTGTAATTGAATTTAGGCTTGTCGGCCACAGATTTATACTTTGCTCAATGTGCGGGTGACGGCGTCGTGCCAGCCCGCCAGTTTTTGTTGCCTCATACCCTCATCAAGATGGGGATCAAAGTGTTTGTCACAAGACCAATGCCTAGAAAATTCA
Source organism: uncultured Alphaproteobacteria bacterium (assembly GCA_905480575.1). Taxonomy (GTDB): domain Bacteria; phylum Pseudomonadota; class Alphaproteobacteria; order UBA7985; family CAJQQZ01; genus CAJQQZ01. The sequence continues at coordinate 28,329 of CAJQQZ010000043.1, forward strand.
GCTAAATCAGGATAGAAACCCACATGCCTTCCCGCCAAATAAGCGGCACCTAAGGCTGTCGTTTCTAATGCTGGTGGTCTCTCAACGCTGGAGTCGAGAATATCGGCAAGGAACTGCATTGTCCAGTCGCTCGCCGCCATACCACCGTCGACCCTGATTTTAATTTTCTGTGATGCTAAGCTTGGCCAATCTTCTTTCATGGCCGAAAGCAAGTCTGAGGTTTGATAACAAACGGCTTCTAACGCTGCTTTTGAAAACTCGGCTGGGCCTGAGTTTCTGGTGAGGCCAAATATGGCACCTCTCGCTTCACTGTCCCAGTAGGGCGCGCCTAATCCTGTGAAGGCAGGTACCAGATAAAGGTGTTGGTTTCGGTCGGCCTGATCAGCAAGAACCGTGCTCTCCAGGGCGTCAGCAATAATTTTCAGACCATCTCTCAGCCATTGAACCGCCGCACCCGCAATAAAGATTGAGCCTTCAAGTGCGTAACAAATTTCACCGTTCAGACGGTAGGCTATGGTGGTCAGCAGCTTGTTCTTTGACAACTTGAATTCTGGGCCTGTGTTCAGCAAAGCAAAACACCCCGTGCCATAGGTTGATTTCAACATGCCCGGTTCAAAGCAGGCTTGACCGACTGCTGCTGATTGTTGGTCACCCGCCATGGCGGTAATCGGCACAGAGCTGCCTAATATGTCCGGCTCCGTAATGCCAAAGTCCGCACAGTTGTCTTTGACCTCCGGCAGCATGGACGCGGGGATATTGAATATCGAGAGGAGCTCCTCGTCCCAGCGATGCTCTCTAATGTTGAACAGAGAAGTTCGAGCCGCATTGGTGGCATCGGTCGCATGAACTTTGCCCCCGGTTAATCGCCACAGTAGGAAACAATCAATGGTGCCAAAAGCCAAATGCCCCTCGGCGGCTTTTTGTTTGGCTCCTGGAACAGTGTTAATGATCCAGTTTATTTTGGTGGCGGAGAAATAAGGATCTAGCAGTAACCCAGTTTTCTCGGCGATGATCGCTTCTTTGCCATCTGTTTTGAGAGCATGGCACCAGTCAGCCGTCCTACGATCTTGCCAAACGATGGCGTTATAGAGTGGTTCACCCGTGCGGCGATCCCAAACAACGGTCGTTTCCCGCTGATTCGTGATGCCGATGGCAACAATATCAGTGGCCGCTACCTCAGCATTCGATAGAGCGCCCGAGATGGCTTGCAATGTCGTTGACCAAATTTCCTCAGGGTCATGTTCGACCCAACCATCATTCGGGAAGTGCTGAGTAAATTCGTGCTGAGCCAGGCCCACGATCTCGTAAGACTTGTTGAAAACCAAAGCGCGTGAAGAGGTTGTGCCTTGATCTATGGCCAGGATGAACTGTGACATGGCAGGAATTCTGGTCCCTATGGTGGTCGATTTTTGGACTATAGCAGAACAGGCCTTTTAGGCGATATGGGCTTTGCTTTCTGCCTTTTTTGCATTAATTGCATGGCTCAATCATATCTCTTGCACGACCCGCCGCTAGGGTTGTTACGCGTTCAGTTTGTTTAGTGGGGTTATTATGTCGACGATTGTGTATCTCAATGGTGAATTCATGCCTTTAGAGGAGGCTAAAATCTCCCCAATTGACCGTGGGTTTTTGTTTGCTGACGGCATTTATGAAGTGAGCGCAGTACTAGATGGCAAGATGATAGAGAATCAACCACATATGGCGCGTCTCGACAGATCTCTTGGCGAAATTGGTATGGACGTTCCTTGGTCTATGGACGAGATTGCTGACATCATGCAGCAAGTTGCCGACAAGAACGGAATCGTTGAAGGCATGGTTTATCTGCAGATCACGCGCGGCGCGGACTGGGATAAAGTGCGTGATTTTGGGTTTCCCAAAGACCCAAAGCCAACGATGTTTATGTTCGGCCAACACAAGAACCTCTCGGCTGACCCTGCTGCAGAAAAAGGCATTCGTGTTATCACCATCCCTGAAATTCGCTGGGAAAGAAGAGACATCAAGTCAGTGGCACTACTCGCTCAAACTTTAGGCAAGCAAGCCGCCAAAGACGCCGGCGTCGATGATGCCTGGATGGTGGAAGACGGATTGGTGACTGAAGGCACCTCAAACTCTGCTTTCATTATCACAGAGAACGACGAACTGATTGCACGTCCTTTGACTAACGAAATTCTGCCAGGAATTACACGCATTGCCGTCTTGAAGTTGGCTGAAGAAATGCAGTTGAAAGTCGTCGAGGGCAAGTTTGATCCAGAGCAGGCCTACAAGGCTAAAGAAGCTTTCTCGACCTCTGCCTCTGCACTTGTTGCGCCAGTGGTTGAGATCGACGGTCACAGAATCGGTGATGGCAAGCCTGGTGTGTACACGAAGCGTTTGCGGGAGCTTTATTTAGAAGAGGCACGCAAATCGATCGCTTAACGGTCGGCAAATGATAGGCTCGCTAATCTTCGAAAATGGAGAGGGAGCCCTGTGACCAAAGTAAAAGAAGACGTTGAAGTTTGGTGTCTCGGTGGCGCTCATCTTGACCATATCGCGAAGCCAAAAACAGCTTTGACAGCGGAATCATCTTCGCCAGGGATAATCCAAACCGGGTTTGGTGGAGTGGCTTACAACATCGCCGCTTCTCTAAATCGATTAGGGGCTAAGACAACGCTGGTTGGAGCAGTGGGGGAAGATCTCGGTGGGCAAGCTCTGGCTGCGAAGCTTCTCGATCAAGGCATAGAAAATCGCCTCATAAAGCAGGCTTTTCCAACCGGGTCTTATCTGGCCATTGATGACGAACAGGGGCGGCTGGTCCACGCTGTTTCTGATTTGAGAGCGCTGGAAGAACTAGATCCCGCTGTTCTTGCTCAGGCCCTCACAGAAAAACCATCCACTGCCGCTTTGTTGCTGGACGCCAACCTTTTAGAAGACCAGATAACAGCGATCCTTGAAGCCCAAGAAGATTGCTTCGTTGCGGTGGAGGTTGTGTCGATAACCAAGTCACTTAGACTGAGGTCTGTCCTTGATCGGGTCGATGCTCTGTTTTGTAACCTAGTTGAAGCAAACACTTTGTTAAGGAGAAATTTGAACTCACCCTCAGATGCGGCGCGACAACTAATGAAACTGGGCCCAAACATTGTCTCGGTTACAAACGGCGGAGAGGCAGCGGCATTGTTTTCAGACGGTTGTTGTTTTGAAAAGATGCCAAAGAAAGTAGAAGCCAGTACAACCAATGGAGCAGGGGATTGTTACGCCGCGACATTGTTGTTCGGCTTGTTGTCAACAATCGATCCTGAAGCGGCCATGCAACAAGCGCTTGAAGCAGCGGCCAACCACTTGGAAGGCACTCACCCTTGATTGAACTCAAATTCAGCGAAGAGGTCAGACTGGCCAAAGACAAAGGCCTGCCCCTTGTAGCCCTGGAAAGCACGATCATCACCCATGGCCTGCCAAGCCCAAGGAACCTAACTGTCGCTCGTCAAGCAGAAGCCGAAGTTCGTCAGGCTGGTGCTATTCCGGCGACAATTGCCGTGATAGACGGGCACTTGCATATAGGCCTCAGCGACGAACAATTGGAGCAGCTGTCTGTTGCAAAAGATGTTTGGAAACTCAGCAGAGCAGATCTAGCGGTCGCCATTTCGCAGAAGGTAACGGGAGCAACCACCGTTGCAGCAACGATGATTGCGGCACATCTCGCGGGCATTTCAGTGTTTGCGACAGGTGGGATCGGTGGCGTTCACCGAGGTGCAGAAAGTGACTTCGATGTTTCTGCCGATCTAGAGGAGCTGGCGAAAACGCCGGTGACTGTGGTCTCGGCGGGGGCGAAAGCCATCCTCGATCTGCCAAAAACCCTAGAAGTCCTGGAGACCAAAGGCGTTCCTGTCATTGGATATCAAACCAACGAGTTACCAGCATTTTGGTCTCACGAGAGTGGATTGGACGTTCCGTTGCGTATGGATAGCGCCGCCGAGATTGCAGCGGCGTTTCAAACGAGACAGGCCTTAGGGCTTGCCGGCGGCCAGTTGGTTGCGAATCCTGTACCAGAAGCTGATGAAATTCAGGCCTCCGTCATCAATCCCGCTATTGAACAGGCCATCGAGACTGCGATCAAAAAGGGGATCAAAGGCAAAGCGATCACGCCTTTTCTGTTGGCCCAGGTGTTGGAGGCGACAGAAGGCAAGAGTTTAGAAACGAATGTGGCCCTTTTGCTCAACAATTGCCGTCTGGCGGCAGAGATCGCGAAAGACCTGTCTTAATGAACGGCCCACGCCGGGGTTTCTATCGCGATCGTGTCTTTCAGTTCCTTGGACTGAAGGCCTAAGGTCATCGGTTTTTTAACGCCTGGCAAAACACAAATATCGAACAGCTCCTGAATGGCACCATCAAAGCGCAGCCATTCCTTTACGGCACCGGTTTGCAAATCAATGACCTGGACGCCGCACCAAGCATCGGCATCTTTTTCTTGCATTTTGTTGTCTAGGTCCAGGCCTTCGAAACGGCCATACCGTGGTTTGGAAAGGGTGATAATGGCGTGATTATCACAAAAGGCCAGCCCGCGAGCAAACCCAGGTATGAAGCAGAAGGGAACGAAGGACTTTTTCTTCTGGTCTATCCACCCCAGTTCACCAGTGCCTGAATTCAATATCCAAAGCTTGCCATTAAACAGTCTCGGAGAATGAGGCATGGATAGCCCTTCGGCGACAATCTCATCATTTGTGACATCAATAATGATCCCGCCATCGTGTCGTCTGTCTCTCCATCCATCCACAACGTCGCTTCGGCAAATGGCCGAGACGTATTTGGGTTTACCGTCTTGCATGGCGAGGCCGTTCAGGTGACACCGATCTTCAGGCACGAGAGCCGAGATAAACTTGGGCTTCCAAATGGGCTTGAATGAAAAAGAGAGGCTGAGTTCACAAAGGCAGGAATATTTGGTGTTGATGAAAACGACTTTGCCATCGTTTTGGACAGCAAGCTCATGGATATCGACAGCCCCTGTTGTTTGAATGTTGCGAGGAACGTAGACTTTGTCGAAGGTCTCATTGGCAATCTGATTTGGCATCAACATGTTCTCGTACCGCAACAGATGCGCGAGCGTGCCGAGGTAAATGCGTTGAGCGTCGCCCCATATCCCCATTGCGCGCTCGACAAAAGTCTCGTGGACAGCCAGTTTCTGTGGCGTGTCATGCCCCAGAAGGTAGAACCGACCTGTTTGGTAGGATGTGAAACCGAGCGAAGAAGCGTTCTTCGCCAAAAACCCAGCCAAACCGTTCGAGAAGGAAATTTGTGAGGGATCTAAAGCCTGTTGACCTTGGTCTACGGACTGTTGAACAGCCTTGTTGTCAGGATTGTTCTCCCGTTCAGACATTATCTCACCCCTTGGCGCTTAGACGAAAATTCAATCTAGAAGCTATAACGCAGCCAAGTCGAGATGTCATGGCTATGAGAGTTGTTGCCGAGCGTGGACTGATGCAACACGCCGAACTGAGCATTGTCCTTGAAGTCAACTGTGAAGGAATGGCCAAGGGTGAACCATTCGTCGTCGGCGTTGATGCCTTGGACCTTGAAAGCGCCTGCGCCGGCTGTAAGACGGGCGGTTGTTTCGGCGTCATCACCAAAGTTGCGACCGTATTCCACATAGCCTTCGCCGCGAGCAATATCAGACCAGTTTCGGCCAAGGGTAAAGCGAGCGGTGGCTTCATGCCGCGTTGTTGTAGAGCTGCCAACGATCAGGTTTGCCGCTGATCCAGTCTCACGGTAGCCTTCACGATAAAGACGTTGAAGGTTATAGGACAGTCGAGGGGAGAAGTCCCATTCACCCAAACGGTAATTCTGCCTTGGTTCAATGGAAGCCTGGCCAAAGAACTGATGACTGCCGTAGTCGGCTTTGGCGGTTTCGCCCAGAATTGGGATGTGACGGCGGTGGTCACTCCATTGGAAAGCATAGCCGAGCTTGCCAGATAATTTGTAACCCTGGTGGTTCGCAGCACCATAAGCCAAAGCACCAAACGATTGCTGCTCGATCTGCTTCGGGCTGTTGGTTGTCAGCGTTTCTTCACCCCAACCATAGCCGTAAGAGGCGGCTAGACCCACTCGCAGTGGCCCGTCTGTGGTGTCGCCATCGTCGAAGTTACGGTCCAAGCCCATGACATGGACGGTAGAATTACTATCGAAGTCGTTGATGCGGCTGTTGGCTGTGGAGAAAGCATCCTGGAAGCCAAAGGAGAAGGCACTGTTTGACCAGAGTTGCCAATCGGCGTTCGGATGATTCCACAGTTGCTTAGGCTTTTCCAGCAGCGATAGTGAAGCAGGGTTGGCACCACCGTTGCTATCAAGCCAGTCTTGAAGGCTGCTCATAAACAAGCGCGCAAAAGTGAAACTTAGCTGTTGGCCACCAAAAGAGTCACCTGGTGACAAACTGTCGATCGCTAACAGGAACTCTGCTGTGTTTGTTATCGTGCCGAGACGACTCAATATCGTTGCTGCATCTGGGTTGCTGCCAACTAGACTAACGACTTGGTTGCAAAGCGCGATTTGGTTGATGTCACTGGTAAAACCACAATTAAAGAAGGCCTGGTTTGCGGTCAGGACCCACTTGTCTCCGTCGACCACTTTTTGTGTGAAATCAAAGAGAAAAGAGTTATCGGTGACGCCACTGCCAGCGTTGTTTGAGACCGTCGTTCCTGTCCCAACGACGAAGGTTGCGTTGTGCAGCAATCCAGTCGCAGAGGTCACATCAACAATAGTTTGAGAGCCGCTGTCTAATGTTATCGTACCAGAGGTGACCACGCCATTTGTTGCAGGCTGGAGGCCGAAGCTTGTTGTGGATCCAGACTTCATCGCGACATTGCCGGTGACAACAAGAGTGCCGTCATCTGCGAGACTGAGCCCGCCACCGTGGTTGAGATCTCCGGTGATTGTTGCTGTCGACCCCGAACCAACAGAAATTTTAGCACCTGCGCTGACAGTTGCACCGTTGGTGGCGGTCAGGTTCATGCCGTTGGCAAAAGTGGTATCACCGGAGTTAAAATTAGCGGTGTCGAAACTGGCAGTACCTCTGACGGTAGCAGTGCCGCCGGTAACGCTGAATTTTTCGAAGTTCACAACTTTGGAAATATCAACGGCCGACGTAAACGACATCAGTGAGAATGCATCACCGGTTCCAGCACCGCCATCTAGATTGCTGACCGCGCTGATGTCGCCGACACCGTAGAGGTTAAAACTATCGTTCCCGTTGTTCAGGGTGACTTTGCCGTTAAGCGTGCCTCGAAGATTGACGGTGTCTGCGGCTAGATTTGGTCCAATACTTGATGTTTGAATGGCGAAAACAGGGCCGGATACAGTGGCACCTCGATTACATTAACGGTTGCTCCGTTCACAGAATAGGTCTGTATACCGACATCAGCTGTGCTTTCTACACCAGCGCTGGTGATGCTTAGCGTCCCAGCACCTTCATTGACGGCCAAGATACCTTTATCGCGACCGGTAACTGTTCCGGCAATTGTGGAGATCATAATATTTCCAGCGCCATAGTTGATGGCCTCAATTGCATTATTGGCGGTACTTGTGACATCGCCACTTGTGATCATTAAATCACCAGTGCCGTGGTTTTCCGCGTCGATACCTTCTGCAGTTGCGCTGACCAACCCCGCAGTTGTGTTGATGGTCATTGAGGTGCCAGCAGAGGAATTATTAACTTCGACAGCTTCTGACAGAGTGGCGGTGACAGCCGCGGTTGTAACGCTCACTGCGCCGCTACCTTCGTTATAAGCGTAAACACCTTGGTCATAACCGGCTACAGCGCCAGCAACAGTGTTGATGGTTAGCGCACCACCAGAGCCGGAATTGTGGGCGTAGACACCGTCACCTGCACTACCCGTCACTGCGCCCGTTGTGATCGAAAGGTCACCGCCGCCATGGTTGTCACCATAAACTCCTAGATGGCCGCTAACGGTGCCAGCGACCGAGTTGATGATTAGACTGCCAGCACCATAATCATTGGCTTCAATCGCAGTGTTACCAGTACTTGTGACATTAGCCGCTGTGATTTTCAGGTCGCCGCTACCAGAATTTTCTGCGTCAATACCTTCCGTCACTGCCGTGATTGTGCCGCGCGTGGTGTCAATTGTCATGGAGGTGCCGTCGGTCGTGTTCACGACTTCAACGGCTTCGTCGATGGTCGCGTTGACATCGGCCGTGGTGACAATGGTGGCGCCATTGCCTTCGTTATAGGCTCGAACACCTTCACTTTGTCCGGTAACAGTGCCTGCGCTTGTATCAACGGTCAATGATCCGCCAGAACTAGAGTTGTGGGCGTAAACACCATCGCCGACGCGACCCGTCACAGCGCCTGTTGTAATCGAAAGATCCCCGCCGCCGTGGTTGTCGCCGTAAACACCGACAGCACCGTTGACCGTTCCCAAAGAGCTGTTGATGGTGACACCTAAAGTACCAGCGCTATTGGCATGGATGCCGTGGCCTGCGGCACCTGTGGAAGTGACATCAGCAGTCGTAACGGTTAGCAGGCCGGATCCAGCATTGGTTGCGTAGATGCCGTCAACGCCGCCAGTTACTGTGCCACGGGTTGAATCGACTGTGACCGCGCCGCCGCAGTTACAGCCAATCGCGTAAATGCCATCTCCTGCCGTTCCAGTGACCCCGGCAGAGGTGATCAAAAGATCGCCAGAACCAGCATTGAAGGCATCAATGCCATTAGCGCCGCCAAGCACAGCACCTGCTGTACTATCGATGGATAGGTCAACACCGGCGTTGTAAGCCAGCACGCCATAAGTGCTGGTGCCAGTCACCGCTCCAGTTGTAATCGTCAAACTGCCTGAGCCTTCATGGCTGGCTTGTATGCCCGTATAGCCGCCGGTCACACTGCCAGCAGAAGTGTTAACAATCAAATCGTCTGTCGTGCTACCGCTGCGGGCGTCAATGCCTACATAGCCAGTGGAGGCATCTACAATAGCCGTTGTGACAAAAGTGTCTCCGGTTCCATAGCTAAATGCGTTGATGCCAACTGCACCAGCCGTTACGGTACCTCCCGTGCTGTTAACAGTTAACCCATTTCCTGTCGTGTATCCGTGAATGCCGAGCGCGTTGCCACTGACAGATTCAGTTGTAATAGAGAGCGTGTCGCTGCCATAGTTTTGGGCGTAAATTCCGTGGTAACTGCTGGTAATCGATCCAGCCGTCGAGTTGATCGTTAGTGCGCCTGCCGTGTTCGCATTATTAGCATTGATGCCGAATGATCCAGCAGAAGCGTTGACTGTTCCGGTTGTGATTGTCGTATCACCAGAACCTTGATTGTCCGTCTCAACGCCAACAAAATCCGATGTGACACTTCCTGAGGAAGTATCAATTGAAATGCCACTGCCTGTACCGCCTGCTTGAGCAGTAACACCTATTGCTATCCCACCAGCACTTGAAGTAACAGCGCCGTTGTTGGTTACAGTTTGGGCACCTGTTCCATTGAGTTCAATGGCGTTGCCAACTGTAGAAACAGTAGCGCCGTTGTTGACCACAACGGATAAATTGTCGACTGCTGAGTTAACGCCAACATTATCGACATTGGAGCAGGTTACAGTGCCACCGGCGACGGGCACAGGGGCGCATTGCGCAATGGCCTCGTTGTTGGCGTACAGCAAAGCTAGCGTCGCTGCCGAGCTGAGTAAGAGCCCCCTGGTGGTCAACTGTTTTCCCCCAAATATGGAGTAGCTCAACAAAGCCGCCCATATTCATTTCTAATATTCATGCCAAAATTGTAGTGATGGTACAAAAATTACTGATCCCCTCGAATTCTTAGCTTAACAAAAAGCGGTAGGTTAAGCGAATGAGACTCTGGAACTAAAGGTTTGTAACCATTAGTCGTGTCTAAATTGCCACGGATAAGCCTTCGAATCAGCTTCGAGGCTGACAGAAGCGCAGGCTTAGATAATTCACGGTTGATTGATCCCAACTAAATTTTGAACGCGATTCGCGCCTAGTACGTGATGATTTCACGATGTTCCGCTCGGTCGTGAACCGACCAATAGACTTCTTTCAGCTTTAACGTGATTGGCCCAGGGGCATCATTGGTGAAGATCCGGTCATTAACCCGGGCGACGGGTGTCACGCCACCGGCAGTTGTCGCCGTGAAGACTTCTTCGGCTTCTAGAAATTCCTCGGCGGAGATGTCCCGGATGGCGGTTTTCATGCCCAATTCTTCCGCGACTTCCAATACTGTGCGGCGTGTGATGCCTTCCAAGGCCCCCTCACGCGGCGTGACCACAACACCGTCGATGATGCCAAAGACATTAAAGCCAGCGCCTTCAGTGATTCGGCCTTGATGATCGAGCAGGATGACCGTGTCGAAACCGGCATCTTTGGCCTCAAACAAACCTTTTGTCAGGTCGCCCCAGTGGTAGTTCTTGGCGGTAGGATCAACAGAGTCAATCGGGATACGGCGAACCGTTTCCGCAATCTTAAGGTGAGCACCACGAGCAGCAACATCATCTGGAATAACGTTGAGCCAAGGAATGCACCAGGCAAAGAAGTGGTTCTTGCAGTGACGCGGATCTCGGGAACCAGCGACCTGTGGCGTGCCACGGCTAGCAACCAGAGCGACGTAGGCATCTGTTAAACCTGACTTCGCCACCATCTCGTGCAGGATCTGGCGCATGTCGCCTTTGGTTTGGGGCACCTCTAGGCGTGTCTTGGTCATGGATTCCTGAAACCGATCCAGATAGTCGTCTAGACGAAAGAAAGCTCCTTGCCAAACCTGAGTCACATCGTAAGTGACGTCAGAGCGTGTAAACCCCCAATCCAGGACTGAAATCTTGGCTTCAGAGATGGGGATGATCTCTCCATCCATCCAGGCGGCGCCTTTGGAGTAGTCCAGGCTATGATTCATGGTGGTTTCCTTAACTTTTTTTCGTTTCTATCACAAAAACGCTATTCTCCTAGTCGCAGAATGACTTGCGAATGTCGCCGGTCTTCTTTAATCGATTTCCCAAACTTTTCTCTTTTTCCAGGATCCTGTGGATATGAAAACTCACGCTCGTGTTGTTGTTGTTGGCGGCGGTATCGTCGGTGTTGGTTTGCTGTGGCATTTAACCTTGGAAGGCTGGACCGACGTGGTTCTGGTCGAGAAGGGTGAACTTTCTTCTGGTTCTACCTGGCACGCCGCAGGTCAAGTACCAAGTTTTTCCTCTTCGCTGTCTCTTGGCAAGGTTCATGATTACGGCGTCAACCTCTATCCAAAACTGGAAGAGATGACGGGTCAGTCTGCTGGTTGGCATGGTTGTGGCGGTATTCGCCTTGCAACAACCAAGGAAGACGCAGATTGGTTCCAACTCATCCAGGGCAATGCCAAGTTGATTGGCTATGAGATGGAGTTGTTGGGTCCGGAGCAGATCAAAGAAATCCATCCATACCTTGATACATTTGGTGTTTACGCTGGCGCTTATACGCCCAATGATGGCCACGTTGATCCGGCCTCTACTACACAAGCAATGGCGATTGGTGCTCGTAAGAACGGTGCTGAAATTTACCGTCGGACACTTGTTACGGACATCAAGCAGCTTGAATCAGGTGAGTGGGAAGTCACGACGGATAAGGGCACCATCACTTGCGAGCATGTTGTGAATGCCGCTGGTTCTTACGCTGATCAGGTCGGTGCTTGGTCCGGTCTGGAAGTGCCGATCTCTAACAACGTTCACCAGTATGTGGTGACTGAGACCATGGACGAGATTAAGGCGCTGGACAAAGAGCTGCCTGTTATCCGCGATCCTTATTCCTCCGCTTATATTCGCCAAGAACAGAACGCTATTCTGGTCGGGCCCTATGAGCAATCCGGCGCACGCACTCACTGGGACGGCACTGTGCCTTGGGAATTTGAATCAGAACTTCTCGAGCCAGAATTAGAGCGCATTTTCCCTTGGTTGGAAAAATCAATGGAGCGTATGCCGCTCTTCGCTGAAGCTGGCTTGAAACGCACAGTTTGTGGTTTGATCACGCACACACCTGACGGTAACTTCATGACGGGTCCTGCACCTGGTCTGAAGAATTACTGGCTCGCTTGTGGCTTCTCAATTGGTATCTGCCAGGGTGCAGGCGCTGGCAAGTATCTGGCCCAGTGGATGGTTCACGGTCAGTCTGAGATCAACATGCACATCTTCGATCCACGTCGTTTTGGTCGTTATGCCGACCAAGATTACTGCATCAAGAAGTCCGTTGATGATTACCAGCACATGTATCACCTGCATTGCCCGGGTGAATTCCGTGATGTCGCACGTAAAAACCGCGTTACACCGCTGTATGACAAGCTGAAAGCCAAAGGCGCTGAGTACGCAGAAGTTCACGGCTGGGAGCGTCCCAAGTACTTTGATCTCAAAGGTGAGGGCGAAGAACTAGGCTTCCGCCACACCAATACTTTCCCGGTTATTGCCGAGGAATGTAAGGCGGTTCGTGAGGCCGTTGGTATCTTCGATCTCTCATCTTTCGCCAAGTACAAGGTGACAGGTCCTGATGCCCACGCTTTCCTTAACCGTATCTGTGCGAACAAGATTCCGAACAAGATTGGCCGTGTAACGCTTTCACACTTCCTGAACGACAATGGCTTCATCATGGGCGAGACAACAATTACGCGCTTGAAGGAAGATCTGTTCTATTTGCTGTCGGGTGCTGGTGTTGAGGAAATCGATTACGATACACTGACCCAGTCAAAGCGTGATGATGAAGATGTCACCATTACGAACGCAACAGATACCTACGGCATGATGCTGGTGACTGGACCTAACGCTCGCAAGACATTGCAGCCGTTGACTGACGATGATCTGTCTAACGAAGGTTTCAAGTGGATGTCAGGTCGCTTTATCGAGCTGGCAGGAGTCACGCTGGTCGCCCTGCGAGTTTCTTACGCCGGTGAATTGGGCTGGGAACTCCACCTGCCTATGGAAGATATGGAGAAGGTCTACGACGCTATTTGGGCTTCAGGTGAGGCACAAGGTATCCGTGACTTCGGCGCTTATGCATTAAATTCTCTACGCATCGAAAAGGCCTACAAGGGCATGCATGCCGAGATGACAAACGAAGTTACAATGATTGAGGCCGACATGGAACGCTTCGTCAAGTACGACAAAGAAGACTTTGTGGGTAAGGCCGCCACTCAAAAAAGCAAACAAGAAGGTGCCAGAATTCAGGCAGCCTATGTCGAAGTCGAAAACAGCGACAATGACATCATTGGCAACGAACCTGTCTTTGATGGCGACCGCATGATTGGCCTAACGACATCAGGTGGTTTTGGCCACACTGTTCAGAAGTCACTGGGTTTTGTTTTCGTTGAACCGAAATACGCCGAGCCCGGCACTCAGTTCCAAATCATGTTGATGGGTGACATGCGGACAGCCACCGTCCTTGCGGAACCAGCTTGGGACCCGAAAAGCGAACGTTTGCGCGCTTAACGGCACGAAAGAGGGTGGCAGGAAGCTCCTGCCACCTTTGCTGCCTATCTGCAGCTCGAATAGACGCCAGAGTTCACACCAATCCATAAACCTGCGCGAAGGGGTCCCAGCTTGCATCCCTATGCCAATCATATTCGGCCTCGCGGGTGGTTTTTTCTGCGGCCTCTACGCCAAGCTCTTTGGCGATAACGGCAAGGCTCATGTCGATGCCAGCGGAAACGCCGGATGAAGTGAAGAATTTACCATCCTCAACCCACCGGGCTTTGGGTACCCAATCGACCTTTGGACCAAAGGGTAGGGACCATTCAAAGTCTTGCTTATTGGTTGTGGCTTTGCGTCCATCAAGCAGCCCGACTTTGGCGAGCAGAGCGCCGCCAGTGCAGACACCCATGACGATTTCGGCTTTTTCAGCAGCTTCGGTGAGCCAGGCGCTGATGGCCGGGTTATCTTCCTCAACGGGTGTTCCGGGACCACCGGGGACAAAGACATAGTGGTAATCACTGCCCTCGGCCAAAGTCTTGTCGGGCACCAGGTGCTGGCCATGTCTGCTGACGACAGGGTCCTTGGTTTCAGCGACGATCACGATTTCGATGTCATTGCCTTGATCGCCAAACATCTCGAGCGGGCCAAACAAATCCAAGGTTTGGAATTCAGGGAAAACCAAAGCGGATAGTGTTTTCATTGCTTAATCTCCTTAGGTAATAAGAAAGTAACAATCACTAGACTAGCGATTAACGAATTGGCATAAATGACAATATATCCTCGTTTTCTGCCAATAGTCGTATGAATATGCAAAGCCAAAACTTCACCAAACTAAGACCGGTTGTGTTTGTCATCTATCCGGATATCACCTTGTTGGATTTGGCTGGTTCGCTCCAGGTTTTTGAAAGCTGTGGTTATCGCGGTAGAGCCGATGAACCTTATGAAACTGCGATTGTCTCAATCGATGGCGGAAGAATCAAAACGGACACCATGCTATCCATTGACAGCGATCCTTTTTCCGTTTGGGAAAACCGCGCCATCCATACGCTGGTGGTTGTCGGGGGCGATGGGGTCTATCCGGCATTAGAGGATAGCCATTTGATTGATGGGCTTACGGCTTTGATCAAGCAGTCCAGTCGGGTCTGTTCAGTTTGCTCCGGGGCCTTGCTGTTGGCCGCGTCTGGCATCCTCAATGGCAAGCGCGCTGTAACGCACTGGGAAGATTGCGCTCAGCTTGTGGAGCGTTTTCCTGAGGTGAAAGTTGAGGCCGACCCAATCTTTGTGAAAGACGGGCATGTTTGGACATCAGCAGGGGTCACATCTGGCATAGATATGACCTTGGCTCTGGTCACAGAAGATCTGGGTCAAGAGACAGCAATGAAGATAGCCCGCTCGCTGGTGACTTACATGGTGCGCCCAGGTGGACAATCTCAGTTCAGCCCAGCCCTCGACCGTCAGTCATTGGACACGTCGGGACATTTCAAAGGCCTCCATGATTGGATCGCCGATAACTTGGGCCAAGATCTACGCGTTGAGCAACTGGCCGCCCATGTCAACATGAGCCCGCGCAACTTCGCCCGGGTCTACACAGCCAAGACCGGTCAAACCCCCGCCAAGACTGTCGAGGCCATTCGTACTGACCGAGCCTGCCAGCTGCTCGAGACCACAGACTTACCAATCACAACCGTAGCCGCCCAGTGCGGATTCATCGACGACGAACGCATGCGGCGGGCGTTTTTGCGGATACTGCTCATCGCACCCAACGACTACCGGCGGAGGTTTCAGGTGGTTGGTGGGTAGGTGACTCCTTCTAAGGCAACGTTTTCCTGTCGAGAAGCATACCTGATAGATAAGCAAACGAAGAAAGTATCTGATTGAAAACATGGCGCACTAAGTTCTAGGGGCAGCAATGACACACCTTTGCAAATGGAGTGCGGTTCTTTAAGGTAGAAGTCTGCGAACAAATTATTCTCGAAAGTAAAGTTATGGGATGGAAAGGAACGCTTCGTTCACTAAATGCTGCTGCAAAAGCAGCACATAGAGATTCCCAGAGGCGCGAGAAAGAACGGCAAAAAAATGCCACGATTGCTGAAGCAGCTGATGCAGTGGATCGTTGGGAAGAACATATTGAGGACATCTTGGGCTTACATACTAATCTTGCCGAGGCGATCGATTGGTATGAGTTGGCCGATCGGTTGCCACCTATTCCTCCCGTAAAAGATGTTTCACAGGAAAGGAAACTAGAAACTCAATTAGATGAGTTGGAACCTGGCGTTCTGGATTTTCTACAGGGAGGTTTTGCGAGGAAGAGAAGCAAACTTGAGAGAAAGTTGCAAACTGCCCGATCTAAAGCGGACCAAATTTTTGCTTCAGTGAAAGCCGATTACGAAAAGGAGTACAGTGATTGGCTCTCAGATAAGGAAATAGCGACACGTTTGATTTCCGGAGAAGCCAAAGCCGTAGAGGAGGTCATTGAAGAGTTGCAGTCTTTTTCTGATCAAGAACTCATCGGAAAACAAATACAATTTCACATCAAAGAAAAATATCTGCATGTAGTGCCGCTAGTCCATACTGATGAAATTGTCCCCAGGATCAGAAGGAAGCAGCTTGCTAGCGGGAAACTGTCTGAATCAAAAATGCCAGTGGCGCAATTTAACGCAATGTATCAGGACTATGTCGCTAGCGTGGCGCTCAAAGTCGGTGGAGATATCTTCAATTTGCTGCCGTTGGGTGAAGTGTAAGTTACCTGTAGAAGTTCAGACCTGATCTGACAGTTTCCGGATTTTGATGCGGTGTCTGTCGGATCAAATTCAGTTTATGAACTTGGCCTTCCAGATTTCTTTGCCCTCTATCATTGTCTCAAATGGCGTTCTTCCGCAACATCT